>JAZNVG010000031.1:0-3111 GCA_045592705.1 Acutalibacteraceae bacterium
AAAATCCCCAAGGAGCTTGCCCACGGCAATGGGGACGGCAACGAAAAGGACAGAATCCTTGATGAACTCATCGGCTGGGACTTCAACTGGTCTTGCACAAGAGGTGCAAACAACGGTCTTTACCCGAGATTTGAAGAAAAGGTGCTTGAAGTTTTACCCGACGGCACAAAAAGAGTGCTCAACAGCGTGGGTGTTATTGAAAGAATCAAACCGGGCATCACTTCAATTCCGTCTGAGGATGACTACACTCTCAAAGACAGAGAAGCGTTTGAAACTCTTTACAGACCCAAAATGCAGTTTACTCCCGACAGAGTTGATTTTGAATATTTCAGAAATTTTAACGAAACAAGAGATAAGGAAAGACCAATCGGTCTGAATCTCGGCAGCGTGCTGGGCAACATCCGTGATATGACATCGGTTGTCGGCATGAGTTATCTGATGTATGACGAAGATGAAGAATTGTTTGCTGATATTGTTGATACATATGCTGAAATGCAGTATCAGTGTGTAAAGTCAATCCTTGAAACAGGTGCAAAATTTGATTTTGCACATTACTGGGAGGATATCTGCTTCAAAAATGGTCCTTTGCTTTCGCCCGAAATCTTTGATGAGCTTTGTGCTAAGCACTATAAAAAGAGAAATGATCTTTGCCACCAGTACGGCATTGATATTATTTCTCTCGACTGCGACGGCGTAACAGAGAAACTGCTCCCCACATGGTTTGAAAACGGCGTCAACACAATGTTCCCAATTGAAATCGGTGTATGGGGCGACCAGTTTGAACCTGCAAGGAAGAAATACGGCAAGGGAATGCTGGGCGTTGGCGGAATGGATAAAACCGCACTCCGCAAGGACAAAGCAGCGGTTGATGCTGAAATCGAAAGAATCAAGCGTCTTGCATCAATGGGCGGATTTATTCCTTGCCCCGACCACAGACTGATGCCCGGCACAAAATTTGAGCTTGTTCAGTATTACGCAGAAGAAATAAAGAAAATCAGATTTTAATTGTTAAATAACCCTTGTTTTTCACAGTACAAAAGTATAAAATAAAACTAAAATACATAAACAGGAGAAATCGTTATGAGTATCTATCTTGAAATATCCGAAAACCTTCAGAAAGGAAAGGCAAAAATTGTTAAAGAGCTTGTTCAGAAAGCTGTTGATGACGGGCTGCCTGCTGCACAGATTCTTAATGAAGGTTTAATTTCCGGCATGACCGTTATCGGCGAAAAGTTCAAGAATAATGAAGTTTATGTTCCCGAAGTTCTTATTGCGGCAAGAGCAATGAATATGGGCGTGCAGATTCTCAAGCCTTTGCTTATTGAAGATGGTGTTCAGTCAACGGGTAAAGTGTGCTTAGGCACCGTTCAGGGCGATATGCACGATATCGGCAAAAACCTTGTTAAGATGATGATGGAGGGCAAGGGCATTGAGGTTGTTGACCTTGGCACCGATGTTGCCCCAGAAACCTTTGTAAACACCGCAATTGAGCAGAATTGTCAGATTATCTGCTGCTCGGCACTGCTCACAACAACAATGGAAGTTATGGCTGATGTTGTTAAGTGTGCCGAAAACGCAGGCATAAGAGATAAGGTCAAAATTATGGTCGGCGGAGCACCCGTTACGGAAGATTTCTGCAATAAGATAGGTGCGGATAAATATACCTCCGATGCCGCAAGTGCAGCTGATGTCGCCGTTGCGCTTTGCAGATGATATGAATGTAGAAAAATATTTAAATAAACCCGAAATCTTTCAGTATAAACTGATTGAAACAAGTGATATTCCGTTTTCGCAGGAAGTTGTTGATATGTGCAAGGCTAACCGCTGCGGAAAATACGGCACCTGCTGGACCTGCCCGCCCGGCGTAGGCAATCTTGATGAGCTTGAGAGAAAAATCAAAAGCTATAAAACCGCCTGTGTTTTTACCTGCAAATATGACCTTGAGGACAGCTTTGACTTTGAGGGTATGATTGAAGGTCAGAAAAGCGCAAATCAGGTTTTGCGGAGTATAACGGAAAGCCTTCGTACAGACGGTGAAAAATTCATGGCTCTCGGCTGCGAGGGCTGCGGACTCTGCGAAAAATGCACTTATCCCGATGCACCCTGCCGTTTTCCCGAAAAGGCTGTGCCGTCGGTTGAGGCCTGTGGAATCAATGTTGCCCGGCTTGCGAAAAAATCGGGGATTAACTATAACAACGGTTCAAACACCGTAACATATTTTTGCGTGATACTTTTCGGGTGATTATATGAAGAAAAAAGTAATTGAATTATTAAAACATAAAAACAAAACTGTTCCGATTTTGTCATTTCCTTCAACCCAGCTTCTCGGAATAAGCGTAAACGAGCTTATTTCGTCGGCTGAAATGCAGCTTCGGGGAATGCAGGCTATTGCAGAAAAATTCAGCGTCGGGGCGTCACTCAATATGATGGATTTATCCGTTGAGGCTGAGGCATTCGGCGCAAAGATCCGTTTTTATGACGATGATATTCCTGCAGTTGAAAAGGGCATAATTGATGATATTGCCGATGCTGAAAATATCGTTGTTCCTGAAGTGGGAGCAGGCAGAACAAGCATCTGCATTGACGGAGTAAAAAAAGCAAAAGAAAAAATAACCGATATTCCCGTTTTCTGCGGAGTTATCGGCCCTTATTCCCTTGCAGGTAGAATTTTTGATATGACCGAGCTTATGATGGAATGCTTCGACAGCCCCGATGAGGTCAGAATTCTGCTCTCAAAAGCAACGGAATTTACAATCAGATATATTAAAGCATTCAAAGAAATCGGTGCAGACGGCGTTATTATGGCTGAGCCTGCGGCGGGCCTGCTTTCGCCTGCACTTGCAGAAGAATTTTCGTTTCCTTTTGTTCAGCAGATATTCAATGAAATAAACAGCGATGATTTTATCGTATGCTATCACAACTGCGGCAATGCGGCAGGAGATATGCTTGATATGATAGGTGAACTTAACGCAGATATAATCCATTTAGGTAATGCAATCAACATAAAAAAAGCTCTTGAAGAGTTACCGAAAGATAAAATTGTTATGGGTAACGTCAACCCTGTTCTGTTCAGAACGGGAACACCCGATGATATCACAGCCGATGTGCAGA
>JAZNVG010000032.1:0-30146 GCA_045592705.1 Acutalibacteraceae bacterium
GCGAGGGTTTAAAACCAAGAAAGAAGCTCAGGAGTGGGAGCTGACCTTCAAACAACAGTCTGAAGCAAATCTCGATATGAGTTTCAAAGCATTCGTTGAGCTGTATTTTAATGATACAAAATTAAGGCTCAAAGACACAACCTGGCTGACAAAGCAACACATCATCGAAAACAAAATAGTCCCCTACTTCGGAGACAAGCCAATGAATCAGATTACAACCAAAGATGTAATAGCCTGGCAGAATGAAATGCTGGCATACCGTGACAGCAAAATGAAGCCGTACTCGGCAACCTATCTCAAAACGATGCACAATCAGCTCAGTGCGATTTTCAACCACGCAGTAAGGCACTACGATTTGCGGTCCAATCCCGCAGCCAAAGCAGGAAATATGGGCAAGGAAGAAACAAAAGAGATGAAGTTCTGGACAAAAGATGAGTACAAACTGTTCTCTTACGAAATAATGGACAAACCCGTTTCGTTCTATGCTTTTGAAATGCTTTACTGGTGCGGTATCCGTGTCGGCGAGCTGCTTGCCCTGACTGCGGAGGATTTTGACTTCGTCAAGGGAACCGTCCGAATCAACAAATCGTATCAAAGGATAAAAGGTAAGGACATCATCACCTCTCCCAAAACAAAAAAGAGTAACCGAACAATCACAATGCCGAGTTTCCTCTGCGAAGAAATGCAGGAATACCTGAAGATGATTTACGGACTCGAAAACACGGAACGGATATTCAAAATATCAAAAAAATATCTGAGCAATGAAATTGAACGAGGCTCACGGGCGGTCGGAATACAGCGGATAAGAATCCACGATTTGCGGCACAGTCACATCTCTCTGCTGATTGATATGGGATTCTCGGCTCTTGCAATCGCTGACCGAGTGGGTCACGAGAGCATCGAAATAACATACAGATACGCTCACCTCTTCCCCTCTGCTCAGCAGGAAATGGCAAGAAAATTAAATTTTGAAAGGAACGATGTTTAAATGTCAGAGAAAAATTTAGACAACCGCAACCGTTGGAGAAACAAAACAGTTTCGTTCAGAGTATCGCCCGAAGAAGGACAGACAATCGATGAATTTGTCAGGCTCTCGGGACTGTCAAAGCAGGAATATATAACGAGGAAGCTGACGAACCACGACGTTGAGGTTATGCCGAATCCGAGAGTTTATAAAGCACTCAAAGAAGATTTCGCAAAGGTGTATCACGAGCTGAGCCGCATTGAAGCAGGTCGGCAGATTGATAAAGACCTGCTCGAAGTTTTAAAAATGATGTGCGATATTCTCGGCGGAATTAAGGGGGAACAAGATGTCCTCCACAAATAAAAAAATGACTGTTCAGACTCCGTCTGTTGGCGCAGACGGTGAACAGCCAACCACAAATATTATTAACAGTATAACACCTGAGTTCGAAGAAATCAAGACCAAAGACAGAAAAGACCGATTAATTTTATTGGGTCATAAACTCAATCAGGAGTCGAGCAAAAACTTTCTGCCGACAGTAAATCTTGACGAACTGTTTGAATCGGTTTACCGAAGTAAACCCGCAATAGTTGAAAATCTGATTTACCCCGGAACATATATCCTTGCAGGCGCACCGAAGGTCGGCAAATCATTCCTCGTAGCACAGCTTGCATATCACATCGCAACGGGACAAAGGCTGTGGGATTACGAAGTGAAGCAAAGCACGGTTCTCTATCTCGCTCTAGAAGACGACCACCGCAGACTTCAGAAACGAATGAACAGAATGTTCGGAGTTGACGGATCCACAGATTTATATTTCGCAATCACGGCGAAAAAACTCGGCGAAGGACTTGAAGATCAGCTCGAAGAATTTATAAATCTTCATCCCGACACACGGCTGATTATCATCGACACTCTTCAAAAAATCAGGCAAGGCAACGGCGACAGTTACAGCTACGCAAACGATTACGAATGTGTCGGCAACCTCAAAAAATTCGCCGACCAAAAAGAAATCTGTCTGCTGATTGTTCATCACACAAGGAAGCAGCAAGCCTCGGATAAGTTCGATATGATTTCGGGAACAACGGGTATTCTCGGATGTGCCGACGGTGCGTTCATTCTCCAAAAAGAACGGCGCACCGACAGCTCGGCAACACTTGACATTGTCGGTAGAGACCAGTGCGACCAGAGGCTATACCTCATCCGAAATCAGGAAAAACTTCTTTGGGATTTGGACCACACGGAAACCGAATTATGGAAATCTCCGCCCGACCCGATCGTTTTAAAAATCGCAGAATTTATCACAGCCGACAATCCAAAATGGAACGGCAACGCATCGGAGCTTGTTGAAATTTTAAAGCTCGATATCGCACCGAATGCTCTGACAAAGAAGCTGAACATAGGTGCGGGAACCCTCGAAAACGATTACGGAATCCGATACAAATACCTCCGAAAGCCGGACAGAAGAATCATCAATTTGAGTCTGATTTCTTTTGACGGATGACGGTAATGACGGTTATGACAGTTTTTTGTGCGGTACTAAATTAACCGTCATAACTGTCATAACCGTCACAGAGCTGATGAAAAATGCAGGTCAGAAAGTTTCATCGGCTCACGGATTTGCAACAAAAATTTATGGAGCAAATCCGTCAAGGCTCTCGCAAGAGCCGCAAACCAACCCACTGTCCGCAGACAGCCCACGGCACTTTGCAGACGGTACGGATGAAAGTGTTATAGTGGGTTATTACACTTCCGCAGAAGTGTATCCTCTGTGGCTTGCAGTGTATATACAAAACTATGAAAGGAGTAAAATTTTATATGGCAAGAAATGACGGCGTTGACCGAGTCACCGCCCGAAATGTAAATCTTGCAGACGGAAAAATAGCCAATGTTCAGCGACACAACGAACGAGAAAAAGAGTCTTATGTCAATTCCGATATCGTCACGGAAATGACTCCGTTCAATGTTCACTTCAAAAAACCGAACGACACTTACGAAAACATTTTCAATAAAATGCTCGAAGAAAAAATCATTTCTACAAGAGGTCTGAAACCCGATGCAAACAAATACGGAGAACTGATTTTCGATGTCAACTCCGCTTACTTTTACAATCACGGCGGTTATGAGTTCGCAAAAAAATTCTATGAGGATGCTTACAAAGTGGCAATAAAAATCGTAGGCGGTGAACAGTATATTCTCTCCGCAGTCATGCACGCCGACGAAAGAAACAAGGCGATGTCCGAGGCACTCGGACAAGATGTTTACCATTATCATCTGCACGTCGTGTATATTCCCGTAGTCGAAAAAGAAATTCTCTGGTCAAAACGGTGCAAGGAAGAAAGCTTACGAGGCACGGTCAAGGAAAGAATTATGCAGGTAAGCAGCAGTAAAAAATGGATTTCAAAACCTGCTCTCGATGAAAATGGCGACCCGATTTTACAGAAGAACGGCAAGCCCGTTCTCAAAAAATCCTACAGCGTTCTGCAGGATGATTTCTACGAATATATGCGAAAAGCAGGCTACGATGATGTGCAGCGTGGCGAGCGCGGAAGCACGGAAGAACATCTCACCGTCACGCAGTTCAAGGTAAAAAAAGAAACTGAACACCTTGAAAAATTACAAAATCAGATTAAGAAAAGCAAATCAAATCTGGAGTCCCTCGAAGAAAAAACCAAAGTCCGCAAAACGATGAAACGGAGTTTTCACGAGATAGAAGACATCGGCAAAACAACCTTTTTCGGCAAGGTTGAAATGACAAAAGATGAATGTACTTATCTGAAAGAGCAGGCAAAGAAAAGCATAATTCAGGAAAGCGAGATTTCCCGTTTGAAGGATGACCTCGCAACCGCAAGAAGAGGCAGCGACATCTGGCGCAGTCGATACGAAGCTCTTTATGAGCAAACAAAAGAATTCATTGCGGCATTGAAACGCTCACCGGAAATTGTCAGAGAATTTATCAGAAAAATATTACAACCCGAGAAAAACGTTCCGCATACCCGTCACAAAACCCGTGATAACTCACGAGAAAGATAACTGCAAGAGCTGTAAAAATTGCAAAATTCCGAATAGCAGCAGTTCAAATGAACTCTGCATCGTTTGGGCTGTTGCTATCGGAAAAACACCTCACTTTTACAGCTTTAGAGCCGAAATAAATACACAAAAATCACACTATTTTCCCAAGAAAGGAGGAACTTAATGAGGACAGGATTGAAGAAAAGACAGAAGCACACAGAGGTCTATTTTAACGAAGAAAGTCCGATTGTAGAGATTTACACACACAACACCGACCTCAAAAACCGACTGACTGCATACGCAAAGAAGTATCCCGAGCATTGCCGTCAGTTTGATGATGACGGTCAGGGCGGTCTGAGATTTGAAATCGAAAAAGGCAGATTCGGTTTCAGACTCACCGCACCCTACTCCGATGAACGGAGAACAAAATCAAGCGAAAATACAAAACAAAACGGAATACACAGGAGGTAACAAAAAATGAAAAAGCACATTGTCAACGAAGCAACAGGTATCAGCTACACTCTCGTCGGTGATTATTACATCCCCGACCTGAAGCTCCCCGAAACGGAAAATAAGCCTATAGGAATATGGGGCAGAAAGCGGCTCAACTACATCAAAGAGCATAAGAAAATTCTTTTCAATCAGCTCGTTCTCAGTTGGAAGCTCAACAGCCACCTTGCCGAGATAAACGAACAAGCAATAGAAATGCTCGACAGGCTCACGGAACAAAGGCAAATGCTGAAGGTGTAACAGAAAAGCTGAAAGAAGAAAATCAGATGCTTTGGGTTGCCCGAATGAACAGCATCCGCAACCGTGCCGAAGAAATCGTCAACGCAGAATTGATTTACAGTTAAACGGTGAAACCGTAATAACAATCGTTTACGGAGGTTTTCAAAATGTCAGGATTCATCGAAGAATTCTACTACGGCA
Organism: Acutalibacteraceae bacterium; assembly: GCA_045592705.1. Lineage (GTDB taxonomy): Bacteria > Bacillota > Clostridia > Oscillospirales > Acutalibacteraceae > CAG-177. The sequence goes on from JAZNVG010000032.1 coordinate 4,907, forward strand.
ACATCGAGCCGCAGGCGTGTAACTCTGAACTGAATAAGGAACTGAAAAAGATGCTGAACGCACTCACCGAAAAAGAAGAACTGCTCACATCAACTCTGAACGGCGAAGAAAAGGATTTGTTTTCAGAGTATGTGAATGCATATAACGAGTTTTTAGCCTTCAGCATCGCAGACGGTTTCATCTCAGGCTTCCGCCTCGGCGCAAGGTTTACTTATGACACGTTTGTTGAAAGTGAAAATTGATCGCAATAAAACTTAGGAGGATTTATGCCGACTATAACTAAGAAACAATATGACGATTATAAAAAGCTGTGTTATGACAGAGAACACGGAAGAATCTTAACCCCGGACGGATTAAGATTTGTTTGTGAAGCAAACAATTACGAACCCGAAGCTATCGGTAAACACTTCCTTGAGGTGCTTGGCAGAATACACCCAACTCAAAACAAAAAAACACATAACCAATAACATTGAACGGCAGGGAGATAAATTCTCTCTGCCGTTTTTGTCGTTTCTACAGTTTTTTATAGTAGAAATACACAATAAAATATGTTATATTATAATTATTAGGACAATTCGGAGGGATAATATGCTGACAGAAAAACTTTATTTTAATATCGTCTCCGAACAAGATATACCATTCATATCAGAAGTCTATAACGAAAACATAGATGCTCTTCACGGAAACAGCAGAGAATATAAAGATTGGGAACATTTGATTTCTGTTAACAATTCCATATATTACATCGTTTCATCATCAGAGCCCGTCGCTTGGTTCCGAATTGATATTGATAAAGAAGTATTATGGTTAGGAATGATTCAGGTTAAACCAAAACATCAAGGCAAAGGTGTTGGAAAAAATATATTATCTTTTGTTGAAAACTTAGCTAAAGATAAACAAATTCACAAAATTGGAATACACACAACAGAAGATAACATTTCCGCAAGAAATCTCTACATTTCTTCAGGTTATTCGGTTTCTTTAATAGGTAAATGCACTACAGCTGACGGAGTCGAAAGAATAGGATATACATTTTTTAAACACATAATTTTTTGAAAGGATAAATCTATATGGTTGGCAAAAAAACAAAGCAAAGCAATTTAAACAAAAACTATATAATCAGTTCGATTGTTATATGGTGTGTAGTTTTTGCTTCATTCTTTTTATATATGAAATTTCAAAAGTACTATATATCAATAGCTACAGGTATTCTTATTTTAATTTGGATGCTATCATCTTTTTATTTTGTATTTAAAAAATGGCTTCGGTTTATTGAAGATTTAATGAACGAATACACAACAAAAAACAATCTGTTTAGCGGAGTATTGGCTGTCGTTTTGGTCTTTCTAACTATAGCACTTTTACCAAGCGTTTTATCATATTTAAACATTCCTAATGAACTTAACGAATTTCAAAATATTTTTGTTAATATTTCAGTTGCAGCAATGAGTTCAATAATAGGAATTTTGGGTGTGCAATATTCAATAGCAGTTCAAGAAAAGAATAGAAAGGAAGATTTACGTTACGGTGCGAAGCCATATCTTTTAATAACTTGCTTTTGTAAAGAAAAATTTGTTAGCGAAGATGGTCACACTTATAACAAATTTATTTTGCAAACTGATATTGAGAACATATCACAAAACATTGCAATACCTATAGGGTGCAAACTAACTGAAAACGACTCGCTTTACTTATTTAAATACATTCCAATGAACAACGGTGCGAAACGTACAGAACTAATTGAAATCGACAATCAAAAACCTATTGTTCCAAAATGCTCAGTTGATATCTATTACAAAGATGTATTAAACAACATTTATAAACAAACAATTATATTTGATATGCATAACGGAATAAAAATGTCGAATTGTAGCACAAAAAGCGATTTGTTATGCTTGGATGAAGAAAAAGAATGGATAAATAATTGTTTGCAATCTTAATCATTTACTTTTTAGTGGTTTGAAACTTCAGATTTCAGACCACTTTTATTTTTAGACTAATTGAAAATTAATTTAGTTTTCGCTTCATTTTTTATTGCAAAAACTAATCTGAGTTGGTATAATATATGAGTAAAACTATATTCAATTCAGAGGTGTAATTATGGCTGTAAGTTATAAAAAATTATGGAAACTCCTGATTGACCGTGATATGAAGAAAAAAGATCTTGCTGTTATTGCAGATATAAGCAATTATACCGTAACCAAAATGAGCAAGGGCGAAAACGTTACTGTCGAAACTCTCGGCAAAATTTGTGCTGCCCTTGGTTGCGGTGTTGACGATATTATGGAATTTATACCTGAAAAATGAAAGTGAGGTGCGGATAATGGCTCTTGAAAATAAATTAGGAATCACAAGCTCTCCCGAACTTGCCGAAGCAGAAGAAAGAATAAGCAAGAAAAAGGCAATTGAGCTTTTCGAAAACGGTACTCTCGACAAACTTGAAGCAGGCAAATTCGCATCTCTTAAAGCGATTCACAAATATCTCTTTGATGATATTTATGCCTTTGCCGGCGAAGTACGTAAAGTTAATATCGCAAAAGGAAACTTCCGTTTTGCATCTGTAATGTATCTTGAAGCGGCACTCGACAACATTGATAAAATGCCGCAGACAACCTTTGATGAAATCATAGAAAAGTATGTTGAAATGAATATCGCCCACCCTTTCCGTGAGGGTAACGGCAGAAGCACTCGCATTTGGCTCGACTGTATTCTCAAAAAAGAGATTGGTATGGTCGTAGATTGGAGTCAGGTTGACAAAGAAGATTATCTTCTCGCTATGGAACGCAGTCCTATTAAGGATATCGAAATCAAGCATATCCTCAAAAACGCCTTAACCGATAAAGTCAATGACCGTGAGGTTTATATGAAAGGTATTGACCATAGCTACTATTACGAAGGTTATACTACCTTCAAAACGGAAGAATTGTAATTTGACTAAATTATTAGGAGAATTAATATGGCTAAAAACAAACAATATATCGACATTTTAAAACAAAAACAATATGTTGCTATTGTTAATTCAAAAGAATATAAATTCCTTCTCAGCGAAATGTGCCAAAGAATTTCTAACCAAGCTAAAACAGCTCCTAACGAAGCTACTATAGAAAGTTATTTTGATTGCGAACTCTTTGCGTTCTTTCGTGATGTATTTGAGCCCCTTGGATTCGAATATAACCCTGTAAAAGAAGCCGCTGTATCAACCAAGCGTCACGTAACAAAAGGTAGAGCTGACACAGCCATTGGAGCACTTGTAATAGAATTTAAGCAGCCTTCCACACTTTCAAGTGAGGAACAAATAACAAAGGCTGTTAATCAAATATCTGATTACCTTGTAGGCCTTGATTTTGATGGTGAATCAATAGGCTTCGTAACCGATGGAACAAAAGGTTGTTTTGTTATAAAAAACGACAAAGGGTTGATAATAGAGAGTTTCTTTGAGCTCTCATTTGAGTCATTGGATAGGCTTGTTCAATCCATAATTAGATTGAAATTAACAGCATTGACTTCTAAAAACATTGTCGAGAATTTTTGCAATCCACCTGAAAATGACGGAATTGCGTTTGCGTTGGTAAAAGTTTTATACGATAATTTATCAAACGCTATTACACCAAAAACCAAAATGCTGTTTAACGAATGGAAAGAGTTATTTAATTTAGCTCATGATGATATTTCTAAGCAACAAGCTATCATCGACAGAAGAGTTTCGCTCGAAAAGTTAATAGGGGTTTCTTTTTCAGAAAATGATGAAGAATACACAGCTCTATTTGCATTACAAACCGCATATGCAATAATTGTAAAAATTGTTGCATACAGAATTTTAAGTATAGTTAGATACAACGAATCATTGATCGATTTTGAAGCTCTCATCAACTGTGATAGTGAAGCTTTACGATATCAACTTTCCTTGTTAGAAGAAGGTGCGATTTTCAGAGATTATGGCATTACTAATTTGTTAGAAGGGGATTTCTTCTCTTGGTATGCAGCAAAAGAACAGTGGTCTACAGATATTTCAAAAAGTATATCCGATGTTTTTAAAGTTTTAAGTAAATATTCTGACAAGGCGGTATTGAACACACAGAAAAACTCCTATGATTTTTTTAAAGAATTGTATCAGGGAATGATGCCCCCTGCTGTACGCCATGCTTTAGGAGAATACTATACCAAACAATGGCTTGCTCTTCAGGTTGTTGATGAAGCACTTAGATTATCTGGAACGCCGAACTGGAAAGGCTTGGATCCTTGTTGTGGCTCTGGAACCTTTATCACAGTTATGATTGACAAAATACTTGAGGAAACAAAAGATGAACCAAAAGAAAAACAGTTGCATGAAGTTTTAAATCGTGTCAAAGGTATTGATTTGAATCCTGTAGCAGTCTTAACCGCAAGAGTAAATTACTTCATAAATATCTCACATTTACTTGAAGCCCAAGAGGAATTGGAAATTCCAATATATCTTGGAGACTCTTCATATGTACCTAAAAAGCGCGAGTTTGATGGAGTTAAATGCTTGGAGTATTCCATTAACACATTAATATCTCCAATTAATATTTTAGTTCCTGCAAGTATGGTGGAGGATCCTTTTAAATTTTCCAAAGCAATGACAAATATTGAACTCTACATTAAAGCGTTGGATGAAAAAGGAACTTATAATTGTTTAGCAGAGCTTGTGGCACCAAGTGAACTCACCGTAAAAATTGAAAGTGAGTTGCATAAGCTTTCTAATGCGTTAGTTGACTTGGAACGAAGAAAATGGGACGGCATCTGGGCAAGAATTATTACCAACTACTTAACGACTGCCAATTTGGGAAAATTTGATATTATTGTTGGCAATCCGCCTTGGGTTGATTGGAAAAGTCTACCTTCAGGTTACCGTGAAAAAATAAAATCGTTGTGCATTTCAAGAAAACTCTTTTCTGGAGATAAAGTTACCGGTGGCATTAACTTAAATATCTGTGCTTTAATTTCTAATGTTGTAGCAGAAAACTGGTTAACTAACACAGGAATAATTGGATTCTTAATGCCTGAGCCACTCATATCTCAACAGTCTTATGAGGGCTTTAGAAATATGTATTTATCAGATGATTCTCGCCTATATTTTAAGAAGTTTACTAACTGGACGAAAGCAGGTCATCCTTTTAAGCCTGTTACTCAAAAATTCTTAACTTATTATATGACAAAAGAACCGGTTGATTATAAAAAAGGTGTAGATGTAGATTGGTTTGTATTAAAAGAACGAAAAAACTACGATAGTTGCGAAATAATCTCTTTGGATGAATTCTTCAATGTTTACAAAGGAATCGCAGCTACTTGCCATAATTCTAAAAACTTTTTTGCTTATGTCGCTTCAAGAACACAACTAAACGACTTTATGTCTGTAGCAGGTGAATCACAATACATAGGTAGAGAGGGGATTGAATTTTATCCGCAGGAAATGATGATTTTTGAAGAATCAGGTTTACCGTCCACATCAACCTGTACAAGTTTAAGAAATATTCAAATAAAAAAGCCCAAATACCATATTCCTCAAACCGTTGAGTTACTGGAAACAAAATATTTGCATCCTCTTATTAAAGGCAGGGATATATTCCCCTTTCATGTAGAAATGTCTGGATATATTGTTCCATTTCCGTACGACGAAAGGAACACACGAGTCCCAATTAAACTAGAAGAACTTGTTCGCACAGCTCCTAAATTAGCAGCTTTTTATCAAAAGCACAAAGACTTAATTCTTGCTCAGACAGCCTATAATGAAAGAATCATAGGTAAAGATGGTGAGTTTTATAAACTCGCTCGAGTAGGTTCATACAGTTTCGCAAAAAATTATGTGGTTTTCAGGGACAACACAAAATGGGGTGCAGCGGTTATATCTACAATTGACACATCATGGGGTGGAAAAAAGAGACCCTTATTCCAGAACCACGCTGTTTCAATCTGTGAGGATAGTGATGGTAATTTCATAACACTGGAAGAAGCTCATTTTATTTGTGGAATAATGAATACAACTGTTGCGTTTCATTATGTAACCAATTCTTCCGATTCTAGGTCGTTCCCCATTCGCCCTCGTATTTACATTCCTAAATATGATAAAGACAATCCCTTTCACAAAAAAATATCACAATTATCAAAAATTGCGCACAAAAAACATAATGATCCAAAAACAGTAGCAAAAATAATTAAACAACTTAATGAGTTATATCTTAAAATAGCACAAACAAAATAAGAGTAACTTTTAAATTAAAAGTAAGAATTTCTAAATCCCAAAACAAATTAAGAGGTTTAAATTATGAGCGAAATAAAAACATCCGCTAAAGGAATAGATTATGCAGAACCTTATATTTTAAAGAAAAAATCAAGAGTTTTTTCCAGAGCAATGTTAATGAGCATCCCTCATAAACATTCTGATAAAACGGATGTCTCGTTAAAAATAGGAAGATATACTCTTCCTTTTGAAAATGTTGAGACAAGACAACCTAAAAGCGAATTAACTCTTGATAATGACGAGTTAAATAATCTTATCGCTTATATTTCAGACAATTATACACCTGTTAATCTTGGCTCAGGCAAATATATTTGTGTTTCTGAAGATGACGAAGAACTTATCAAAAAGTTCAAGGACTTAGTTGAAAAGAATAGTGATACTGCAACCCTTTTGATAGAAAAAGGCATTCTGTCTGATAATGTATTTCTTGCGGCCACATCTATTAAAAAGAAAGATGCTTTAAACGAATTTGAGGAAAAACTCAAAGAGGATTTGGTGGAGTCTTATTGGCAAAATTGGTTTTCTAATAACAAATGGGTTCTTGGTTCAGATTTTGCACAAATTATTGATGAACGAAAAATTGATACCGAAAATATAGCTGATTATATAATGCGTGCATTCGATGGGTTTGTAGATTTGGTTGAAATAAAAAAGCCAAATGGCATGCCTTTCTGGGCTTCATCAAAAGACCACGATAATTATGTTCCGTCATCAGATTTAGTTAAAGCTATCACACAATGTCTTAATTATATCCACGCTATTGAGCTTCAATCAAATTCTTTATCTTTTATAGAGAAAACTAAAAGCAAGGTTATAAAGCCAAGGTGTATTCTGATATTTGGTCGTTCCAATGAGTGGAATGATGAGCAAAGAGAAGCTTACAGAATTTTAAATGCTGCATATAACCAAATATCAATACTTACTTATGACCATTTACTTTTACGAGCAAAAAATGTTTTAGGTCTGATTGATAATACCGATAATGAACCAACCTATAAGGAAGATGATTTACCATTTTAACTTTACCACTTTAAAGTGTTGACAAATGGTTTTAGATATGGTACAATCTCATTGCAATAAAATAATTTTGCACGACATACAATCCACTGTGCGTGACTGCAATTATCAACACTGATAGCATTTTGATAAATTCGGTCCCGTGGAGGGTGGTCACTGCAGATAATAGAGAGAATAGGTGTAATCAAAGAAACCAAAGTATCCACACACGGAATTTCTAAACAAAGTAGTTTAATTTATTCCGAGTGGGAATAAGATAACCAAACGGGACAAGCATTGATATGCCTCTGTTTTGAGGTTTTAGAAATGCTCTGTGGCAACGTTTTGGCAACATCTGAATTATCTAAAAGTTAAGAGCTAACTGATTTTTATAGTCAGTTAGCTCTTTTTTATGCAAACAAATTAAACATAACGATTACAAACAAATGTAACGGATAATATATGCAAAAACCATTTCATAAGTTTATTGATTCTAGGATTATTTTCTCTTTTTTCCTTATTGGTTAAAAGATTGATTTTCACCTGATAAAATTCTGATTCTCATCAACTTCCAAAAACCGAGGAAATAATTCGTCATCATAAACGGTGGGCTGACACTTGCCTGTGGCAAGCATAATGGCAAAACGTGCGAATTCGCTTCCGTGGCTGCATCCGACATGAATTGCATTTTTTATAAACCATGTATATTCGGGATAAAGGCAGTCAGAAGCATCCACGGATTTGTCCGGTGAAATAAACTCCGGAGCAACACCTGCAAGATCCTCATCGCTGAGCTGTTCGCCGTAAGGCGCAACTTTTGCATAATTAGAGGTTATATATGTTGAAACAACCACATCTCCCTGAGTATCAGAACCCTCATAAATAGGAACAAGACCCAAACCGTAGTTTGAAACATAAGAAAGCTTGATACCCTCTTCGTGAGCACGGCTTAAAATTTTCTCTGTTGAGAAAATGAAATCTCTTAAGCCCTTGATTTTTTCGATTGCCACAGCGTATTCGTCTTCAATACCGTCAAAAATATATTCCAGACCTTCGTCGAAATACTCATCGGGGCATAACGCCCATGTACCCGGTGCCGTTGCGAATGTGTTAAGCAGGAAGCCGTCATATAGTTCCTTCTGGTGTCCGATCAAAACATCAGAGACAATAATTGTAAGAAAATCATAAAGACCGATTGATCCTGCAATTTTCAGCAGTATTTTTATAAATGGACTCTGATTAACGGCAAGGCTGTCAAAAAAATTGACGACCGTTTCCTTTTTGAGCTCAAGCTTGCCCGTGAATAATTTTCCTGCAAAATCCGAACCGTTATGAACACCCGAAAGAATAACTGCGCTGTCGATTTTATCATAGCCGATATAATGGAAATACGCTGTCAGAGCAACGGCTCCCATGCTTGTTGCGGCTATGTTAACCTTATCCTTGCCGGTTTCTTTTTTTGCAATTTCAATTAATTCATCAAGCTCCCGTGCATAAACATCGGGAGTTTTTCTCCAGTCAAAGGTGAAAACATATACATTTTCCGCACCCAATTGATCAACAGACTCATGAATAAGTCCCTGGGCGTGCTTTTTACCGAACAAGGATATATCAAATTCTGCCGTTGAGGTTTTAAACTGCGGGATATGCACATCCTTGAATATCGGCTCTCCTTTATTGTCACTGGCAATAGGGCCGAAAAGCTTACTTACATATGACAACAGAGTGTCCGCTGCAGCATCCTTTAAAAAGAAAAACTCCTGAAAAAGGAATGTTAATGCAACCGATATAATTTCCGGTATGTTAATATCCAGAACTTCCTCTCCGTTTGCATAAGCAAAGCTCACAATGTCAAACCCACGGACAACAATCAACGGATAATCGTTATACTCGTAATCATTGCCGGTTGCGTTTGCGTTTGCGCCGACGCAAAAAAATGATGTTGAGCAAATCACAATAACCATAATCAGTGATATTGCTCTTTTGACAGTTTTCTTCATTATTTTCCTCCCAAATTCTAAACTGAATTTGCCATTATAATAAAATTATATCACTATCCATATTATTGTCAATTACGCAATTATCAAAGATAAGCAAATTTTAGAGGAAATATTTGTAATTTTTATTATATTATCCTATTCGGCTTTTGTAAGCTAATATAAAAAGCTGAACAGCAAACTCACTTTCCGTTTGCTGTTCAGCTCAAGTTTCATTCAGATTCCACAATCACTTTGACATTGTCAGTTTCGGTTTTCAACTCAATTTCAGCATTTTCGGTGCTTTCTTCCGATTTTTGAATAACAAACTTACAAAAAACATCTTCCATCACTTCATTCAATTCAAAAACAATCTCGTCTTCGCCTTGTTCGTTTTCGGGAAGATTTTCAGGAAGGTTTTCCGGAATAACAATTTCAACAATACTTGTTTTTCCATTCTCGTCTGTTATCGGCTTATAATTAAACGTTGCTTCGATTTCTTTACCGTTAACTACAACACTGATTTTATCGGTTATCTCTTTGCTGAGTTCAATGACTTTTTCGCCAATCGCCCCGTCCGTTGCGGCATTTGCGGTAAGCATAGCTGCTGCAACCATTATGAGAACAGCAAGAACTACAGCAAGTGCTTTAAAAGAGTATCTTTTCTTTGCTGATGCCATATTCAAAATCCTTTCTTTGATTTCGTCAGACGGCTCAACACCTGAAAAAGAACTGATATATTTTTCTTTATTCGTCATTCCAATCATCTCCAAGCTGAATTTTCAACTGTTCCCTTGCTCGGCACAGTCTTGTTTTAACCGCAGATTGCTTGATATTGAGCATATCGGCAATCTCTTTGATTGGCATATCCTCGTAATAAAACAGATGGATTACCGTCCGCAGTTTTTTAGGCAGCGACATAACGGCGTTGAACAAATCCTCACTTTTTTCACTTTCAAAAGAATAGGTTGCAATGTAATCCTCAAAATCTGCACTCTTTTTTCTGAACGCACTTTTAAGAAGATTTTTACTTTCATTAACCGTAACCGAAGTAAGCCACTTATCAATATGTTCGTCATCCGTAAACTCTGTTTTTGTTTTCAACAGTTTCATAAAAGAGTTTTGAAGAACATCCTCTGCATCATATTGATTTGCCGTGAACGAAAGTGCAATCAGAAACAACCGTTTATTATTTCTTTTGAACACTCGCTCAAAATCGTTACTATCCATTAAATCACCATCGCTTGAAAGGCCCTTTCACTATTATAACAATTCAGCGCAGGTAAAGGTTACATAATTTTAAAGAATATTTTAAGAGCTGACTGATTTTGATATCAGTCAGCTCTTTTTGCTTTGCTTATTTTTTTCTGAATATCAAATGATGAAAAAATGAAATATCCCTATATTCATCAATATCGCAAGCTTGCATTTCAAGTTCAAGCATGTTTCTATACCATTCATCGGTATATTTTATCTCAAAATTAGTTGACAGAGCAAAGAAAGTTCTTATTCCGAATATGTTCTCGCAGATAAGACCGTTATTTTCAGCAAAATTCAGAAGCATATCGTTATCGTATGTTCCCCTTTTGCCAAAAAGATTACTGCCATTATCTGACTGACTGTTCAACAAATTCAATGCACCGACAGGATCATCGCTAAAAACAGCTTGGGCAAGAATTCTGCCTTTTAGATTGTGTTTCACTATTGACAGAATTCCGTTCGGTTTAAGAGACTTTGTTATCTCATTTAAGATTTCAATCGGATTTGAAACATACTCCAAAACATTATGACAAATCACAATATCAAAACTGTTTTCATCAAGTTTATCTAAATCGTTTTGAGTTGTAATAAGTTTATAATCACCGTCAACTCTTTTTTCAAACATTTCGGGGTTTGGTTCGTATGCGGTTACATTATGACTTTCTGTATAACAACTTGCCGTAACACAAAAACCTGCACCGTAATCCAAGATGTTCAACTTTCTATCCTTTGGTAAATTCAACTGACGGAATATCATATCATAGAACATCTTGCCCCAAGGCTGTTCGATTAAGTTTCTGTAATCTTCTATTGAATCAGGCATTATTCCGCCTCCTTAAAGTATTGCGGTTCGTCAATAGCAAAGCTGTCAAAAAACGAAAGTTTTCCGTTTTCAAATTCAAATTCAAGCCAATCGTCATATCCGTTTGGATAACTTGCATTTTTCTTGACAGAAACAATAACCTTACAAGAAGTAAATCTCTCTCCGTTTGATTCCGTGTATTCAATTGAATGCGGTATCAAACCAAATGAACACAGTTCCTTCATCACAGAAGTTTCGTCATCGCCGATTTTAAAATACTCTCCCTCAGAAATTTTTTTCATTTTATCTTGTTTTATATACGGGTTCACACAGTCATATGAAAAATTGATATTCAAATTTCTGTGATATTCGTTATTATTTTCACCAAAATAGAAACTTGCAGTCATATTATCACTACGACCTTTTCTGTAATAACCCTCTAAATAAGAAATATTTGTAAGAAAATATTCATATCCGAGGTCACTCAGTATTTCTTTGAGTTCATCATCTGATTTATCAAGCGGATTTGACTTTATAAATACATCGTCAAGTTCATATATTGTTTTTTTCGCTAACCTAGAGCCAAGACGGTCTTCGGGGAAAAAGCCTTTGTAATAATTAACCGCCGTACTGACACCTGACAAAGCAATCGAAACCGCCAAAAACACCGTAATAAAAATTCGTGAATTTTTATTTGAAATAGGTTTAAAAACTTTTGCTGTTTTTGAAAAAACAATGGCAACAACAGAAAGAATAATGTTAACGGGAATCATCAGCAAGCCAATATTATCCATTGCGTTATAAAAATCATTCGAATCAAAAATATCCGCAAAATACTGCGGAAGCGTTGAAAAGCCTAAAATTATAGGCATAACAAAAGGTACCGCATCTCCCATTGACATTGAAAACACCATAGTCAATATGATTAATACAAGATTCCAGATAATAATGAAAACGGCAGGTTTTATTTTTTTTCTTGCGAAAGCGGTGTAAAGCAACCAAAAATTGACCGAGTAATATGCCGCACTGAAAAGACCAAACAAAAAATGTGTTGCACCTTGAGAAAAACCCAAAAAGTCCAAAACTTCTCGTCCTCCGATGCCAATCAAAAAGAAAAGGGCAAACAATACAATAACCAGTAAAGTCTTTATTGTTGACTTTTTTATCCTTTTGTTGATAAACTTATCAATTTGTTCGGAAAAAGAGAAATCATCTGCCGCAGAAGGCAAAACGGCAACGGGTTCAGAGGCAACCTTTTCGTCGAAATATTCCATCAGAACCCCGAACTTTTCAATATCGTTCTCAATTTTCTGAGCTTCATCAGGTGAAAGATTTCCTTTTTTATATTCTTCAAATTTATCTCTGTAATTCATTCTTATTCCTCCTCCAACAGTTTTTTCAACTTTTCTCTGGCACGCGAGGCAATTACTCTGACTGCCGTATAAGAAAGACCTGTTATTGCGGCAATTTCATACTGCTTAAATCCGGAAAAATAGTGCAAAGTTATAACTTTACGTTCATTTTCTTCGAGCTTTTGAATGCAGCGATATAGTAACTGATATTCCTCTACAGCAATCAACCTATCGGTAAAAGAAAAATCAATCAAGTCTTTTTGCCCTTCAATATCCGAATATCGCTTTTTCTCTCTAAAATAATCATATGTAAGGTTAGATGCTACTTTGTAAAGCCACGGCAGCACTGAGCCGCAACCCTTGGGCAGTGAAACAATGGCTTTAACAAAGGTTTCCTGTGTCAAATCTTCTGCAACATGTATGTCATGACACAAAGAGAAAATATACAGAAAAATTCTTCCGCTGTTCTCTTGATATATTTTCTCAATATTGTTATTTGCCATCGCCTCACCTCCTTACATCAATATAACGGATATCGGCACTGAATTGTTACACAAAAACAGATATATTTACAAATTTATATTACATTAATAATTCAGAATTTTCAAGATTGTAACCTTGGGCACCTAATTACATTTCAAAATGTAATAAAGAAACGTAAAAAATGCAAAACAAAATGGAATGGGCAACAGAATGAATAACATCCGCAGCCGAGCCAAAGAAAGCGTCGGCACAGAATTGATATCTAATTAACAGCAAAAAGCCGACGGGTTTTAATCCGTCGGCTTTGTCATTGTAAGATTAGATTGTCGGAGTAATTGTCAGCTCGGGGAAAAGCCAATTGAGAGAAATAATATAGATTAACTTATGAACGATGTTTCCGATAAAAACGATAATGGGATAGAAAACCCGACCGAACCATGAGGTGTGCTGAGCTTCGTCGGTTTCGAAATGACCGCAATGGGCACATTCTCTTGATTTTGTGCCGTTGCAGAAAGCCTTTCCGTCTTCGTTGTATTTCCATTCGCTCCATTCGTGATTGCCGGTTTCCTTTGCCGAACAACCTTCTCTATTGCATACTCTTGAATGAGTTTCGCCGTTTGCGTCGGCTGTCCACTCACCCCAATCATGACCGAGGGCATCAGTGTAATCATCAACATATGTGTGTTTGCAATCAGCGCAAACATATGTTGTATGTCCGCCTTCGGTACAGGTTGAAGATGTTACAGTTGCAACATAGTTGCAGTTTGCAGATTCGGTAAATGCGCACTTATAGCAATCTCTTGAATGAGTACCGTCATTGTTTGTTCTCCATGATGTATATGAATGCTCATGGAGTTCAAAAGTTTTGCTTTCAAGGGCAGCATTGCATATTGAGCAATATTTTGTCATCTGACCGTCATGGTCGGGAGTTGCTTCAAAATCAACCTTCCATACACCGTCATCATGACCGGTTTTTGCAATTTCCTGAGTTCCTACAGCTTCGTGACAATCCGAGCAGTAAACCGTTTTTTCGCCAGCCGAAATACAGGTGGGAAGAATCGTTGTTACCGCATAAGTATCGCCGTGACCGCTCTTTTCGATCTGCTCGGTTGCATAAGCCGCACCACAGATCGAACAGAAAAGGCTCTTTTCGCCGTTTTGTGTGCAAGTGGGTTCTCTTGTTATGCTTTCATAACCGAACTCATGTGTGTGAAGTTCAAATTCCTTTGATTCAAGAAGCTCATCGCACTTTGAACAATAACGTGTCATCTGACCGTCATGGTCGGGAGTCGCTTCAAAATCAACCTTCCATACACCGTCATCATGACCGGTTGCAACGACTGTAACAACGCTCAGCTTCATACCGCAGTCTACACAATATGTTACCTTTTCACCGTCTGTAGTGCAAGTGGGCTGAACTGTAATGAGGGTAATCTCGTTTCCGTGACCTGTCGCGGGGATAACTTCGGTTTCATAGCATATGTTGCAGATTGAGCAGAACTTACCCTTAAGCCCGTCAACAACACATGTTGCGGGTCTAATCACTTCTTCATGTCCGAGAACATGCTCGTGAAGTGTGAGTTCTTTGGTTTCAAGAACTTCGTTGCACTTTGAGCAATAACGGCTCATCTGACCGTTATGGTCAACGGTTGCTTCAAAATCAACTTTCCATACACCGTCATCATGTCCGAGAGCCTCAACCGCTCTTGCATCAATGATTGTATCACAAGCTGTACAAATGCAGATTTCTTCTCCTGCCTGAGTGCATGTGGGAGCAACCGATGCAATCCATACGCCCTCACTGTGTCCCTTTGCCGGAATAATATTTGTCCCTGTCAGCATACCGCAGTCTGTGCAATAGAGTTTTTCTTCGCCGTCTGTTGTGCAGGTGGGCTGAACGGAAACAACGGCAGTTGTTGCACCGTGACCGCTCTTTTCAATCTGCTCTGTTGCATACATTGCATTGCAGATTGAGCAGAAAAGACCTTTTTCACCGTTTGCGGCACAGGTGGGTTCTCTTGTGATGCTTTCATAGCCAAACTGATGTGTGTGAAGAGCAAATTCCTTTGTTTCAAGAATTTCACCGCATTTTGTGCAGTAACGGCTCATCTGACCGTTATGGTCTGCAGTTGCTTCAAAATCAATTTTCCATGTACCTTCGTCGTGACCTGCTGCGGGAATTGTCGAAGATGAAATCGTTGCGTTGCAGATGCCGCAGATTTCGGTTATGCTGCCGTCTGCAGTGCAGGTTCCCGGAATTGTGATTCTGACGGGAGAATGCTCAACCTTTTCAAGTTTCTGAACATTCATCTGAAGTCCGCATACAGAACAGTTCTGCACCCGCTCGCCTTCAATAAAGCAGGTTGCGGGAATTGTTGTTTTCCACTCACCGGGAGTGCATATGTGGTTTTGTCCGGTTTTTGTTACAGAAATTTTAATTGTCGGAGTATCAACATTTTCGGAAACAGAATCATAAAGAGTATCATCAACCGTAAATTTAAGATAATATTCACCAAGCTCATTTGCGGTAAGTACCTGATAATTTGAAACATTGCTCAGAG
The DNA here is from genome assembly GCA_045592705.1 of Acutalibacteraceae bacterium. Lineage (GTDB taxonomy): Bacteria > Bacillota > Clostridia > Oscillospirales > Acutalibacteraceae > CAG-177. The sequence continues at coordinate 20,596 of JAZNVG010000032.1, forward strand.
TAACTCCTGTAACGGATGATACATCATTGCCGTTTTCATCGCTGAGCGACCAGATTCCGCTGAAAGAAACATAACCGTAATAAGGAATATTATATTTGTTGAAGCCTTCGGTGGAAACAGTATTTAAATCAAGCTTTCCGCCGGGAGCAAGAGTATATGCGCCGTTGCCGACCACCCTTACACTTGCGAGCTCATAAAGAGGCTCTATTGAGGTAATATCTGTTTTAACGCCCGAAGCAACAACCGACAGGGTTGCGCCTGCAGCAGACAGAGGAGTATTAGTGTTCAGCCATTCAACAGATTTCAATACATTGCCGAAGCCGTTTGTCGGAGAAGCTTCTGTTACCGACGGCCAATCAATAGCTTCAATTGCAGTTTTACTCGATTGTGCATTATAAGAATAAACCTTTTGACTTTTTTCAAACGTAGTTTCATTCTTATGCTCAACCGCACGTTCATAGAGATTATCGATTGCAGTTAATCCTTCCACACTTGTTTCAGAACCGAAAACGGTGCACAAGCTGCCCATAGGCATAAAAACATTAGAAAAAACCGTACCGTTCATTGAAAACATTGCAACTTTATATGTTACATAAACGGGGCAATCGTAATCAAACACGCTTTCAATATCGCTGGGCTTCTGAGTTATGCCGAGCTTTGTGTGCGCAGGCAAAACCACCTCAGCCGTAGATGACATCGATGTTTCCTTTGACAACGAATTTGTCTCGCCGTAAGCGGTGGCAACAGTCTCAGCGGTTGAGAAATTCATGGAAATAGTTTCTTCAGCGCTGAAAATTTCAGGCACTGAAACAGAAAGCTTGGTTGAACTGCCCAGATCAGTTCCGTATGTATATGAACTTGAAGATTCCATTGAGTTTGAAACAGAAACAGATGAAGTTTCAGAAAACGATACCGAAACCGAACTGTCGGAATAAGACGGGTTTGTTGCATAGGTTGTATAGCCTGCACCGTCAGAGGTTGAGTTATACTCTACACCCGGAGCACCGTTTTCTGCCGCATCCTTTACGGAACCATACCCTTCGGCCGCGGTTATATATTCAACACCGTCCTCAGCGAACGGAACAACCTGAAAATCATAGAATGCCAAGCCAAAAGATGAAAGTGAGCTCGAAAGACTAACCCCATCATAATTAACACCGGTTGCAACAACGCCGAGTACTGTTTGCTGTTTGGTGCTGCCAAGGTACTCAAAACCGGTTTTGCTGCCCGTCAATTTTTCAAGAATTTCTGTATCATTAAAATTATTACAGTTTTTATCGATTTGCGAAACCATTTCTCCCTGCACAGCATTAAGCGACGAAAAATATGTGAGGCCCGTTGAATATGCATAGCTTTTACCTGATTCACCTGTTGAAAAACTGCTGCCTGAGCTTAAAACATCGGTTAAGATCATATCACCGTCTGAGTCATTGGAATTATTGGCATACAGCTCATCAAAATTATCCGTGACCGCATCAGCCTGATATCCGATGCCGTTGCCGGCACTCTTAAAAACAGCCGACGCAATGTTCGCCCAACTCTTTGCGGGTGAAATACCGTCATATTCGGCTGTTAAAACTTTTTCATAAAACTCATCATCGTCGCCGGCGGAATCAACAAGTGCACTCCCGTCGCCGACAGCATAATAAATCTTGCCGTCATCTGTTTTTACAAGTTTAATTCCTGTTCTGTTGCCGCTGCCGTCGGTGAAATATTCAACCGAAGCTGCTGCCGACACAATTCCGATACACAAAACACTTGTAAGCACAAGAGAGCAGCAGAGTACAACAGAAAGAATTGCCTTTAATTTACGTTGCATAATGATACCTCCAATTTACGGTTCAACTATATTGAAATCAGCATTTGCCGAAACATCAAACTGATTAAGGTTATCAACAATAAGCTTCAGCTTTGAAGCATCGCCTTCAAGCTTCATTGATGCGCTAATCTTTTTCATATCACGCTGAAGCATCAGTGCAAGTGCATTCTTGGGACAGGTTATTGTTAAATCAGCCGAATCCGTCGAAGTGTTTGCGTATTGAAGCAATGCGCCGTTATTAAAACGAAGCATTATTTTTTCGTTAGTATCCGTAAGATTAACGTTGATTGTGAAATCCTCACCCGACATTGTGTGTTTGTCTAAAATAATCCCCACATAATCAAAAATCATTTCTGCCGTCATATTTTTGAGAAGGCTGCCGTCAGATTTGGCGTTTTTGCCTTTTTCGGCGGCATTACCGTTTCTGAGTTCAAGAGCTGCAGAGAGATACGCATTTCGCCATGTGCCCGACTCGGACTGATAGCCGAGCTGCTCAAGCGCATCGGCACACAGAAGCCTTGCGGCAGTATTTTCGGGATCGGCATAAACCAGAACATTGGTAACCTCTGCAACCCACTGATATTCGCCCTTGTCAAAATCTTCTTTGGCTTTTCGCAGGACTTCATCGGTATCGCCGAGATATTCAACCCACTTTTTCGCACTTTCCGTGGGTTCAAGAGGATTGAGATTCACGGGATTTGCATCATACCAACCCATATATTTCTGATAAACCGCCTTGGAGTTGTGAGCAACCGTGCCGTAATATTGACGTGTGTACCAATTCTTTGCAAGCTCATCAGGGAGCTCAATCATATTGGATATTTCATCCGATGTGTAACCCTGATTGATATATGTAAGCGTCTGGTCGTTGATAAACTTATATACCGCCGCAGTATCGGCAAGATAGTTGTTTACAAATTCATTGCCCCAATGCGGCCAGTTATGCGACTGGAAAGTTACTTCAGCCTCGTTGCCGTAAAGCGATATAGCCTCGGTAATATACTTCGCCCATGCATTTCCGTCGCGAATCTGCGCACCTCTGAGAGTATAAAGATTATGCAGCGTTGCCGTGCAGTTTTCGGCCACCCAAAGAGCTTTCATTTCGGGAAACCATATATTCATTTCTGCGGGTGCTTCCGTACCCGGCGTCATCTGGAATTCCATTGCAACCCCGTCTATTGTGTATGTTTCGCCGGTTGCTTTGATTTCATATGTCGGAGTTATGAATGAAACAGTCCCTGTTGACTGCCCCATTCCTATACCCATTGCCATTTTACCCGTTTCAGACTGTTCAAGGAAAACGCCGTATTGATATGATGCTCTTCTGCCCATACCTTTGCCCGCATATACATTTTCGCTGACGGCGTGCTCGGTGAAATGCTCGGGAACAATTACGGGAACCAAACCGCTTGAAAGCTGTTCTTCAAGAGAAGGGAGGCTATCTGCTGCCATATCATCGGTTATCAGACCCTTGATGCCGCCGTAATGATCAACGTGCGGGTGAGAAATAATAACCGCTTTAACGGGAAGCTTGCCGAGATTCTTTTCAACAAGCTGCATTGCCGCCTGAGTACATTCAACACTCATAAGAGGATCAAAAACTATCCAGCCTGTGTCACCCTTGATAAGAGTCAGGTTGGCCATATCATAGCCCCTGACCTGATATATGTTTTCACAAACCTCAAAAAGACCGTAAGCATGATTGTTTTTTGTGTTTTCCCAAAGGCTCGGATTAACCGTATCGGGACACTCCTCATAATCATCAACAAAGCTGTAAGCCTTCTGACTCCATATAACATTTCCGTCTGCATCCTTAAGTTCAAGCTCTTGGGGAGCATCAATCAAACCCTTTGTTGCAAATTCATACTCTGTTGCATCTTCAAAATCAAGCAACGAATAAAGAGCAGAATTAACCTCGACGGTGTGCTCCGTTGCAGTTTTTGTTTCAGAATTCAGTCCGAGTTTTGAAACAATATCGATATTGCTGTTTTTGCCACAGGCTGAAAAAGAAAAAAGCAACAGACATACAAGAACAACGGATAAAAATTTTTTCATTGTTTCAATCTCCTTTAATTGTTATTTTTTATTTTCCAAAAAATCAAGCATTGAACTAATTACATCCCGTGCCAAGACAGGATAATCAAACCGGGAAACAAACTCTATCGCTTCATTTATTTTTTCATCGGAAACACGGTAAACTAGAAATGTCGTTTCAAGGAAGCGTCTTACCTTTCTCTCCATTGTAAAATACATATCACACGGAACAGTCATAAAGCTTCGCATAATACCGCCCGATGCGATTTCAAGCTCATAAAAATCCTTGGTTTCAAGATGGGGCAGATGCTCTTTGAAAATCTCCTCAAGCTTACAGGTTATTGTGTGCTGAATAATATCGGAAGTGCCGGGCATCGAATAGGCCGCTGCATACAAATCCCGTATATGCTCACTGCTCTCTGCCATATGTAACTGCAAAGTGGTTTCTGCCGCATAAAATAAAATTTTATCATCTGTTTTATCTTTCAAAATTTCTGCAGTTACCTTAAACTGTTCTTCAAGAACATATTTCACCAGGTCACACAATATTTTTTCTTTACATTTAAATATATTGATTAGTGAACCTATATTGATATCTGCCGCCGCAGAGATTTCTTTCAATGATGTTTCTGTATATCCTTTTTCAAGAAATAATTTTGACGCGGCAAACAATACCCTTGTTTTCATTACTTCATTTTTTTGTGCTTGCGTTAACGCCATGTTTTCCCCTTCAATCCTTGTGATTTTAACTTTCTAAAACAAACTGTATATCCAATTTTATAACGCATTATAAATTCCACTTAAATATTAGCAATTTTAACAAAACTTGTCAATACATTTAATAATCAAATTTAAAGGTTAATTTATCCCACCTTGCAATTTCGACGAGCAGGCTTGCGCGACTGTGCCGCAGGCCGTGGATTCTTGTTTTCTTGACTCCCGATTTATTGCATCCAAGCTTCATCTCTCTTGCCAGACAGAATTTATTGAACAGAAACAGTCTGGCGGTTTCTTTCATCCCGAAGTTGCGTTCAATGCGCTCTTTTAAGCACCTTTTCAAGCTTTCCGATAATGTTATTACACGGTTGCTTTTCGGCGTTTTGGGAATTGATATTATAAGTGTAGCTTTTTATACATGCATTTCGGCACCGGAGAAATCATCGAAATTAAACTTACCTTAGATAGATTTCAAACTATAAAATATTGCAATTTTTGCAAAAAATGCTATACTGATTTTATGGCTTTCAAAAATATTAAGGAGTGATTATCAATGAACGGAATTTTTATTAAAATCTTATCTGCCGTTTCAGCATTTCTTATGCTGTTTTTAAGCCCCGGCGGTGCAATCAGGCAGCCGATTGCCGCCAAGCGCTGCCCTGCATTTTACGGTGCGCCTGCGGTTTCAAATCCGCTTGATGACGAGGGTAATCTTCTCATTCCTCAGCATCCCTACCTTGCCCCCGAAGGCACAAACGGTATGCACGGCAACTCCTACAACACGGATACTTACGATTATATGGGTCCCCTCGGCATCAATCCCGTTGTTAAATCGCGTTCAATGAATGTTTTCGGCGGCCTTGTTGCAACTCTTATGTTTGACTCCAAGGGCAGAATTATGTGTATAAGCGGTAACGTTGTCGGATTCCGCCTTCTTCTTATTGATGCGGATACGCTTGAAATTCTCGCCGAAACACGTCTTCCTCAGCGTGCTTCAACAATTGAAGCTATCAAATCCCTTGACTTTGACAAAATCTCAAGCGATACATCAGGCGGCGCTTACTGCCATCTTCTTCAAGGTGACAGACCTATCATCGGTAACTCTGACAATGTTATTCAGATTTTCTACATTGATGAATCTTCCGGCAAGCCTGAGTGGAAAGTTGAAAAAGAATGGGATATTTCAGATGCACTTCCCGAAGGCTCATACCTGACAGATGCAATTCCCGATTACGAAGGCAACATCTGGTTCGTAACACGCCCCGGTGAAGTCGGTTACATTGATGCCGAAACCGAAGAAGTAAAAATAACGACTCTCAAAAACGAAGAAATCCAGAACACACTTGCAATCTGCGATGACGGCATTTACATTGTTTCAGACACAGCAATGTACCGTTTTGATATCAAAGACGACGGTACTCCTTACTACACATGGAGAACGCCTTACGACAGAGGAACAACTCTCAAGCCCGGTGCAATCAATCAGGGTTCGGGTACAACTCCCACTTTGCTTGATGTGCCCGTGCTTGATGAAAACGGCGAGCAGACCGGTGTCAGAAAGCTTTGCGCAATCACCGACAATGCAGACAAGCGTGTGAACATCGTTATTTACGACCGTCTTACAGGCGAAGTTATTGATCAGGTTCCTCTCTTCACGGAAGGAAAATCGGTAAGCGAAAACTCAATCGTAGCTTATGGACGTTCTTTCATCATTGAAAACAACTATTCAGAGTCAGGCGCAGGCTTCCTTGAAAACAACCCCACAAGCGAACCCGGTGTTACAAGAATTGATATGAACGCTGACTGCACGGCCGCTGAAGTGGTTTGGGAAAGCAGAGAAGCTTCCGCAACAGTCGTTCCGAAAATGTCAACAGAAAACGGAATTCTTTATCTTTACACAAGAGTAATCAATGACGATATTCCCAAAAATGCCGTTGCATGGTATCTGACAGCGGTTGATTTCAGAACAGGTGAAACTCTTTACAAGGTATTCACGGGTTGCGGAAGAAACTGGAACAACTCTTACGGTCCGATTACAATCGGCCCCAACGGTAAGGCTTATGTCGGTGTTTTCAACGGACTTATTTCCGTTGAAGATTCTGTAAAATAAATTGTCAATAAACTAAACCTGCGTTTTTGCGCAGAGTGGATTTTCAGGAGGTTATTATTATGGGACGTTTAGAAGGAAAAGTAGCAATCATCACGGGCGGTAACTCGGGTGTAGGTGCCGCAACAGCAGTTAAGTTTGCCGCAGAGGGCGCAAAAGTTGTCATCACGGCTCGCCGCGAAGCTCCCCTTGAGGAAGTTGCCGCTCAGATTCGCGCTTCAGGCGGTGAGGTTCTTCCCGTTGTCAGCGACATTTCAAAGGTTGACGATGCAAAGAAGGTTGTTGCCGAAACTCTTGCGGCATTCGGCAAAATCGACATTCTGATTAACAACGCAGGTGTTCTCGATTCAGGTCTTAAGGCTATTGACAGCTTCACAGACGACGATATGAACCGCGTTATTGATATCAACACCAAGGGCACAATGTGCATGATGCGTGAGGTTACCGCAGAGATGGCAAAAACCGCTTACGGCTCCATTGTAAACGTTGCTTCCGTTGCAGGTGCAATGGGCTGCGGCGGCGCCGCTTATGTTGCCTCCAAGTCAGCAGTTATCGGTCTTACCCGTCACACCGCACTCCGTTTTGCAGGCACAAACGTCCGCTGTAACGCTATCTGCCCCGGCACAATTGTCACCCCCATGGTTGCCGATATGAATCCCGCAAACCTTGATATGAACATTTTCGGTCAGATGATGAAGCACAACGACCTTAAGGTTCAGCCCTGTATGCCCGAAGACGTTGCAAACATGCTGTTGTTCTTCGCCTCAGACGAATCACGCGCCATCACAGGTCAGATAATCGTCACCGATTTCGGCTCAACACTTTAATATGGATGCAAAAAGTCCCGTAACACTGCGTTACGGGACTTTTTCTTTATTATTCAAACCATTTCAAATCAACATTGTCGGCAACCACCTTGCCTCCTGCCATATTGGGGTGCAGGTAATCTTTGCCGAGATATTCTTTCTTTGAACAGTTGGGTTTGTCGGGATTACGGCAAAGACTTGCCTGGTCATAAACCGCGTGAAAAAGCGAAGCGTTTTCGGCAAGCAGTTTATTGTATTCATTTACAAGTTCTTCTTTTTCGGGGCGTGAATCGGCACAGTCGCCGAAATTGAGAACATTGAAAACAATTGTTTTAATGCCGTGCCTTTTGAGGGTTTCGGACATTTCAACAACCTTGTCAAAAACCTGCTTTGCGGTGGGCTTTTCGCTTTTCGGCGTGGTAATTGTGCCGTATTGCAGAAAATCGTTTGTACCGAGGGCAAAAACAACATATTCTGTGTCGGGGTAATCAAGCACATCGTAAGAAAGGCGATTGATTCCCGCAATACCGAAAAGACCCTTGCAGATAAAACGTCTGCTGAAATCAAGGCGCACTCTGTTACCCATTATTGATTTGTTAATGACAGAATATCTGCCCGTGTATTCGTCTCTGATACGCTGAGCAAACATATTTGTCCAGTAGCCCTGCTGGCTGATTGAGTCGCCGAAAACAATGATTGACGAAGCATCTGTTTCATTGAGAAGCTGAACAGACTGAAACAGCGGAATCGGTTTGTGGAAGTACATTCTCAGCACTTTTGAGGCAACATTTCTGACCGAATCCCTGACCCTTCTCTGATTGACTATGCTTTTGTCATTAGCGGCATTACCTTTGACGGTGATAAGGTCAACGTCATCAATCAGATTGCCGCTTCGCAATGCCCCTTTTTCGACATAGGCACTCACGCCAAAATATTCATTCACCTTAACGTCAAGCTTTATCGGGTCGGTTGTCACCGTTTGCCCGATTTTAAGCCAGAAGCCGCCCTGACCCTTGACCGTTACACGTTTGATTTCACCGACAGCATTGCCGCTTTTGTCGCACTTTGCAACCGACAAAGCACCAATTAACACATTGTTCTTTGCAAATCTGTTGGAAAGCTCAAAGCGCACCTGACCGCCTGACACCGCAGATTTTATAACCATTCTGTATGTTTTTTTACACGAGGGATAATAGAAAAAAGACAGCGCCGAATGAGCCTGTCCCCAGACCTGTACCCATTTTTTTGACATAATAACACTCTTTCGCTTTTTATTTTCGCTTTCATTATAAACCATCCGCGTCGCAGTTGCAATGTGTTTTTTACTGAGGCATTATCCCAGGAATTTGTCACGGGGTCACAAAAAAGCGGTATTTGCGGCTGCACAAAGGTCAACAAAACGAAAGCAACAAACACAAGGCACAATATTGCAAATGCCAGAAGCGGCGAAAAGCAGAATTTTCCCTCTTTTTTTAAAAGCTGCGTTTCAACAAAGGTTGCAAGTGCGGCCGCAAGAAAGAAGATTGTGATGTTAAACCAATCGACATTAACGCCGAAAATGCCCGTATATGTGTAATAAAGCACGGGAATTGTCGCAAGACCTGACATTATTCCGGCAAGTTTTGCACACCAGAAGTTTTCATAACTTTCATCCCAAAAAGCGCTTTGCACCAAAGCAAAGACAAAAGACGGCATAAAAAGCAATTTCATATGCTCCCACACAGATTCATTGACTGCAGAAAACGGAGCAACAAGCGCACTGCCGCCGCTCAGGTCATAGGCAAAGTGCAGAAAACTTCCTGCCGCCGCAACGAAGAAGAATCCTGCAACCTGCCACAAGGTTAAAGATTTTTTCAAAGCCACTCCCCCAAAACATTCTTTTTAAAATGTATATGCAGGAACGGTAAAATATGTAAAGAAGCCGACACAAGGGCGGCCCGCCATAAGAAATTTAAGTCTTAAAAAGGATATTTTGGCATATAACTGCGTTAAAAATGCTCGAAATCCGTCAAGGATTTCTGCGCTTTTTGCCTTGTTCTATATCCAAACTATCCCTTTTTAAGATGCG
>JAZNVG010000033.1:0-53609 GCA_045592705.1 Acutalibacteraceae bacterium
GCAGTTTTTATCAGGTTATTTTTCGTTCAGACGAAATGACAAAAAATCCGCAATACTTGGTGTATTGCGGATTTTTTTCATAATGTATCAACGCAAAAAGAGCCGAGAAAAACCTTAACTTCCTTGTGGTGGGTCGCCCAACGTCGGGATTTTTCTTATGCAATGTAAACCGTTTTGCCGCCGACAACGGTGCGGCGGATGTTTATATTTTCGTCAAAAATTACAATGTCTGCGTCAAAGCCGCGGCAAAGACTGCCCTTGCTTTTGCAACCGATGATTTTTGCAGGCGTTTTTGTCGCCATTCTGACAGCTTCACGCAAAGGTACATCTGCAAGCTTTATCATATTGCGCACAAGCAGGTCTGCCGTTGCAACACTTCCGGCAAAAGCCTGTCTGTCAGGCATAAAGGCAACACCCTGCTCAACAAAAACTTTTTGTCCCTTGGAAAGACTGCCGAGAAGGCTTTCGCCCTCGGGCATACCGGCGCCTCGCATTGAGTCGGTGACAAGCGCAATTTTGTCGGCTCCTTTGATTTTATAAATAAATTTCAGCAGAGCGGGCGGCAGATGCTTGCCGTCAGCAATTATTTCAACCGTCATTTTGTCGCAGTAAAGTGCGCCCTCAACCGCGCCTGCGGTACGGTAAGCGTTGCGGCGGTGCACACCCGTCATGCAAGAATAAAGGTGAGTTACGTGGGTGTAGCCGTTTTCAAAAGCCTCAAGCACAGTGTCAAAATCGGCATCGGTGTGACCTGCACTTGCAAGAATTCCTTGTTTAAGGAGAGCTTTTGCAAATTCATAACCTGCATCCGTTTCCGGCGCGGCACTCCAACGCACAATACTGTCAGTTGCGGCAAGGATTTTTTCATATTCTTCTTTGACCGGCGGACGGATGTATTTTTCATCCTGCGCACCTTTCTGCGACATGGCAAAATAAGGCCCCTCAAGGTGAAGCCCGATTAATGCCGCACCGTCGCGATTTTGCGCCTTTGCCTTTTCGTAAGCGTCAAAAACCCTGAGCGTTTCTTCATAATCGCCCGAAAGGGTAGTCGGGCAAAGTGCGGTTGTGCCGTGGCGCGCGTGCATTTTGGCGGCGGTGAGAAATGCCTCGGGTGTGGCATCCATAAAATCAGAGCCGCCTGCACCGTGGGTGTGGATGTCGATAAACCCCGGCGAAATGTAACAACCGCCTGCATCAATAACCTTGTCGGTGTCGCAGTCGGGTGAAACTGTCCCTGAAATTCTGCCGTTTTCAATAAGCAATGCGGCACCGCTTATGTTTTCGTTTTCACCGATTATAATGCCGTTTTTAATAAGAGTTTTCATATTATTGTTGTTCTTCTTGTTCAAAGTGTCCGCCTGCAAAAAATGCCGAAAGGTCATTGCTGTAAACAGCTTCAAACAGCATGAGATATTCGGTATAGCACATGCTTATGCTGTAAATGATGCGCTCATCGACAATTTTTACTGCGTCGTAGTAAATTCGTGTTCCGTAATTGGTGGTCTCTTTGTTTGTGTAAAGATTGAAGCCCTCATCGTAAAGCGTTTGAAGATATTCCTCAATCTCACCCTTTGTTACGCCGATGAAAGCGCTGTCGGTGAAACGTCTGAATTCCCAACACCATGACGGGTCAATGAATGCACCCGTGAATTCATTGACACCAAATCCGTTTGTGTCATAGGCAAAATATGTTTCTTCATAAGGAGAGTAGCCGTTAAAAGCAGGAAAATATTTTTCGAGTGCGGCCGGGAATTTAAAAGAGCACTTAATAACATCAATTGTTACGGAATATTCAAATCCGTCATACAGATTTTTTGCCGCTCCCTCTGTCACAAGTGCCGCCCAGCCGTTGTTGCGCCAGTAACCGACGGCAGAGTTTTCCACCTCGTCGTCATCCTGAATAAAACCGTTGCCGAGCCAGCCTTTATTGCTGAAATTTGTGGCAAGCATATTGAAACCGGTCTTGCTGCAACGCAGGTTTACCTCATAATGGTCATTGTTGTATTCAAAAATCGGGTCAGCTGTTTCGGGCTGATAAGGATGAAAAACTGTTGAAACAAGCTCAACGCCGTTTGACGGAAATTCAGGAAATGCAGAGGGCAGCTTGTCGGGATCAACCTGTTCGGATTCGCCCGTTGTGCTTTCGCCTTGCGGTGCGGGTGCCTTTGTTGTTGTGGGCTTGGTGGTGAAGGTGATATCTTCAATTGTGGTGGTCACCGTTTCTTCTTTGCCCCCGCCGTTGCAGGCGGCAAGTGAAAACAGCAATATTAAAACAAGTGTCAGTGAAATAATTCTTTTCATTTGTAATTCTCCTCAGTGATTATGCAATAACAATAACATATTTTAATCACTTTTTCAACTTTTTGGAGATAAGACTTTTATCGCACGGAAAATTATGATATTATGAAAGAGGAAAGGTGTGATTGATTTGGATATTCTCGGAAAGGTTTTTTCTTTTGTTTGGAAGCAAACGGAAAAAAGCGACAATGCCAGAATGGCAAAACTGCCCTTGCCCGACGGAATTTGTGAGGACAACAACCACAGCTATATTGACGACGGCACGTGGCAACACAAAATTGATGTTTATTACCCGAAAAACTTTTCGGGAAAGCTTCCCGTTGTTGTTGACATTCACGGCGGCGGTTGGATGTACGGAAGCAAAGAGCTTAACAAGCCTTACTGTCTTTATCTTGCCGCAAAGGGTTATGTTGTTTTCAATATGAGTTACCGTCTTGTGCCCGATGTGGGAATGGCAGACCAGCTTTATGACATTTCCCACGCTTTCAGATGGATTTACGAAAATCTTGACAATTATCCGTGCGACAAAAGCCGCATTTATCTGACCGGTGACTCGGCGGGCGGTCAGCTTTCTTCCTTTGCCGCCGTTTTGTCGCAGACACCGCTGCTTGCCGAAAAATTCGGTTTTGTTGAAAGCGACCTGCGTTTTGCCGCAGTTTGCCTTACCTCACCCGTGTGCTATATGGCATCTGACGGCCCGATGAGTGTTTACACGAAATACACCCTCGGCAAAGGCTTTAAAACTGCCGCTTACAAGGATTATCTTAACTTTGACAGCTTGCTGACAGTCGGCACAATGCCGCCGACCGTGCTCATCACAAGCTCGGGCGATTTCCTTGCACGCAAGCAGACGAATATGGCATACAATGCACTGAAAGCAAAGGGCGTAACCGCCAAGCTTTACGATTGGGAAAAGACCGACGGTAAGCACCTGCCCCACGTTTTTGCCGTTATTGCCCCCGAAAGTAAAGAGGGACAGAAAGCAATAAATGATATGTTCAACTTTTTCGCTCAATTTTCTGCAGATAAAGTTGCTGAAACATAAACAATGATGTTTATGCTTCAAGAATAAATACGACAGCAAAAAAATGACCCCCGTCAGACAACTGACGGGGGTTGACTGTTATTGATTAGCCGACTGCTTTTGCGCTTTCACAGAACTTGATGATGGGTGAAACGCCTGCAAAAACCTCTGCGCCCGACTCGGTGGGAACGATAAGAGTGGGGGCCTGCATAATGGAATATTTCTCAACAAGCTGAGGATTTTCCTCTGCAAGAACTTTCTTGTAAGCAATGCCTGCCTTGTCAAGCTGAGCTATTGCCATTTTGCAGTTGGGGCAGGTTGCGGTTGTGACAAGAATAATTTCGTTGTCTTTTGTTTCGGCTTTCTTGTCGCCGCGGAACTTTGACTCGGCGATGTTGTAAACCTTGCGGTCCTTATATTCCTGAGTTTTGCCGTCGTTCCAGTTCTGAACGGGGCGGTAGTAACCTGTGATACGGCTGTAAACCTCTGTCTTGCCGCCGCATTCGGGGCACTCAAATTTCTCGCCGGGGATATAGCCGTGGTCCTTACAGACGGAATATGTGGGAGACAGGGTGTAGTAGGGAAGCTTGTAATTTTCTGCAATCTTGCGAACAAGAGCGGCAGCTGCTGACCAGTCGGGAAGCTTTTCGCCAAGGAAGGCGTGGAAAACAGTGCCCGATGTGTAAAGGGTCTGAAGCTCATCCTGAATGTCGAGTGCCTCAAAGATATCTTCGGTGTAGCCGACGGGCAGGTGAGAGCTGTTTGTGTAGTAGGGTGTGCCGTCCATATTTGCAGACTTGATATCGGGGTATCTCTTAAGGTCGTGCTTTGCAAGGCGGTAAGAGGTTGATTCGGCAGGTGTTGCCTCAAGGTTATAGAGGTCGTTGTACTGTTCCTGATAGTCGGAAAGTCTGTTACGCATATGATTGAGAACATCCTGAGTGAACTTCTGGGTTTTCTCATCGGTCATATCTTTGCCCAGCCACTTTGCGTTAAGACCGACCTCGTTCATACCGACAAGACCGATTGTTGAGAAGTGGTTCTCAAATGTGCCGAGGTAACGCTTGGTGTAGGGATAAAGACCCTCGTCAAGAAGCTTTGTGATGATGGTGCGCTTAACCTTGAGTGAACGGGCGGCAATGTCCATCATACGGTTGAGGCGGTTGTAGAAATCAGCCTCATTTTCTGCAAGGTAAGCAATGCGGGGCATATTGATTGTAACAACACCGATGGAGCCTGTGCTTTCGCCGCTGCCGAAGAAGCCGCCGGACTTTTTGCGAAGCTCACGAAGGTCAAGGCGCAGACGGCAGCACATGCTGCGGACATCGCTGGGAGCCATATCGCTGTTGATGTAGTTTGAGAAATAGGGTGTGCCGTATTTTGAGGTCATTTCGAAAAGAAGACGGTTGTTTTCTGTGTCTGACCAGTCAAAATCGTTTGTGATTGAATAGGTGGGGATGGGATACTGGAAGCCGCGGCCGTTTGCGTCGCCCTCAATCATAATTTCAATGAAGGCCTTGTTGACCATATCCATTTCAGCCTGGCAGTCCTTGTATTTGAAATCCATTTCCTTGCCGCCGACAATTGCGGGCAGCTCTGCAAGGTCTGCGGGAACGGTCCAGTCAAGGGTGATGTTTGAGAAGGGAGCCTGTGTGCCCCAACGGCTGGGTGTGTTGACACCGTAAATGAAGGATTCAATGCACTTCTTGACCTGGTCATAGCTGAGATTGTCAACCTTTACAAAGGGAGCGAGATAGGTGTCAAAGGATGAGAATGCCTGAGCGCCTGCCCACTCGTTCTGCATAATGCCGAGGAAGTTTACCATCTGGTTGCAAAGGGTTGCAAGGTGACTTGCGGGTGCGGATGTAATTTTGCCGGGAACACCGCCGAGACCTTCCTGAATAAGCTGTTTGAGTGACCAGCCTGCGCAGTAACCGGTGAGCATTGAAAGGTCGTGCAGGTGGATGTCGGCGTTTCTGTGTGCGTTTGCAATTTCGTCATCATAAATCTCGGAAAGCCAGTAGTTTGCCGTGATTGCACCGGAGTTGCTGAGAATAAGACCGCCGACGGAGTAAGTGACGGTGGAGTTTTCCTTAACGCGCCAGTCTGTTACCTTGACATAGCTGTCAACGATTTCTTTGTAGTCAAGAATTGTTGACTTGATGTTACGCAGCTTTTCGCGCTGACGGCGGTAAAGAATGTAAGCCTTTGCAACGTCGGCATAGCCGGCCTTGATAAGAACGGATTCAACGCTGTCCTGAATATCTTCAACGGCAACAAAACCGTCTTTGATTTTCGGCTCGAAATCTGCGGTTACCTTAAGGGCAAGAAAGTCGATAACGCTGGGGTGGCACTGTTTTTCCTGTGATTCAAATGCTTTTGTGACGGCAGCGGCAATCTTTGCAATGTCAAATTCTGTTATTTTGCCGTCTCTTTTGATTACCTGATACATTATGATTCCTCCTTGATTCAATCTATACCGCGGACCTGCACCGACGGTATTCTATTTTTTACCATATCTTTAAACCCATGCATTTCTTGTGAGGAATACGCATGAAGATTGTTGCCGATGATATCGCCCGAGTCGATAAAGCCCTGAAGAAAATATCTTTTGGCGCCCTCAAGCCAGTCTGCAATGTGCAGAAAATCTTCCTCGGTGTGAAGCTCCTTTACAACGGTTGTGCGGAATTCGTAATCCACCGCGCCGCTCAGCAGAAAATCAACACTTTCGTTGATTGCGGAAATATCAAAAGCATTAAGTCCGACCGTTTTTGCGTAAGAATGGGGCGAGTTTTTGATATCCATTGCAACGTAGTCGATTAAGCCGAGTGCTGCAAGCTCTTTGAGCCTTTTCGGAAAGCTTCCGTTTGTGTCAAGCTTTATGCTGTAACCGAGAGCTTTGATTTTTTCGAGAAAGGGGATTATGTCGCGTTGCAGCAAAGGCTCACCGCCCGTTATGCAAACACCGTCAAGCACACCGACGCGCTTTTCTAAAAAGGCAAGAATTTTTTCTTCGGAATAAGCCGCCTCGGTGTCGCAACCGATGACAAGTGACGCGTTGTGACAGAAAGGACAGCGGAAATTGCAACCGCCGGTGAAGACGGTGCAGGCAACTTTTCCGGGAAAATCAAGCAGTGTAAGCTTTTGCAGACCCTGAATGTTCATTTTCGCCTCCGATTTTGTGTCAAAAAAGCTTTGAAAGGCATTTTTGACACAATATATTGTGTGCAGGTGATATAATATCATACACTATATGTAAATTGCAAGCTATTTTTTAAAAATTTTTCATATTTTATTAAAAATATTTGGTTGTAGCCGAAAAACCTCTGTGTTATACTGTTTTCGGGTGATGAAAACAATGAAAAAACTGACAAAAATTATAATTTCAGCCGTTTCCCTGTGCCTTTTGTGTGTCGTTGCTGTTGCAGGCATAAATCTATATGTTGTGGTTAAGACAAAAAATCACATAGTTTTGCCCGAAAATCTTGAGGGCTACGGCGCTGACTGTATTCTTGTGCTCGGTTGCGGTGTGTGGGATAACGAAAGACCCAGTCATATGCTTGAGGACAGATTATGTCAAGGTGTTGACCTTTACAATATCGGTGCATCCGACCGCTTGCTGATGAGCGGCGACCACGGCAGAGAAGAATATGACGAAGTGAATGTTATGAAGAAATTTGCCATTGACAAGGGTGTTGCAAGCGAGTGCATTTTTATGGACCACGCAGGCTTTTCAACCTATGAAAGCCTTTACCGTGCCAAGGAGATATTTGAGGCTGACAAAATTGTGATTGTAACGCAGAAATATCATCTTTTCCGTGCGCTTTATGTTGCCGAAAAAATGGGCATTGAAGCCGTTGGCGTTGCAAGTGACCCGCGTAGCTACGTCGGTGCGGTTTACCGCGAGGTAAGAGAGGTTCTTGCGCGCGGCAAAGACTTTTTTATGTGCATTTTCAAGCCTGAACCGACATTCCTTGGTGAGGCAATTCCCGTCAGCGGAAACGGTGATTTGACAAATGACTGAAAAGGGCATAATATAATGTAATAAATAATTAAAATAAAGGGGTGAGCGGATGAAGAAAATATTAACACACGTAAAGCGTATTACCTTTACAGCGCTTAATAAACTGTGGCAGAAGCTTTGCCGCAGGCTGCCGCTTAAAAACCGTGTTTTCTTTTATACAATCCGCGACAACGGGAAATTGCTTGACAACATCCGTCTTGTTTATGAGGGGATTGACTGCGAAAAGGTTGTGTTTGCTCACAAGCTGCCGCACAATTTCAAAATCAAGCCCCGTCTTTATTATTATCTGCTGACAAGCCGCGTAATCGTTACCGATGACTATCTGCGTTATCTGCGCGCGGTAAAACTGCGTGACGGACAAAAGGTGCTTCAGCTCTGGCACGCCTGCGGCGCGTTTAAAATGTTCGGTCTTGATGCGCCGAGCCGCCTTACCCCGCAAGAGGAGAGGGCAACCCACAGCCAATACACCGCCGTTGCCGTCAGCAGTGAAAAGTGTCGCAAGCCTTATGCGGGGGCTTTCGGAATCCCCGAAGAGAAATGTCTTCCAATCGGTGTTGCAAGAACGGATTTGTTGCTTGACCGCGCTGAAAGCGAAAGAATGAGCAGGGAGGTTTATGCCGACAATCCCTGCCTTGAGGGTAAGAAGATTTATCTTTATTGTCCGACATTCCGTGAAGACAACGGTGTTATCTGTCCCTTTGACCCGAAAATTGACTGGACAAGGCTTGACGAATCCCTTGATGATGACGAGCTGTTTGTCATTCGTCGTCATCCGCATATGAAAGAAGAATTTTTCGGCGGAAGATTAAAGCACGTTGTTGACCTGACACCTGAATCAACGCTCAAGCTTATTTATGTCTGTGACGTGCTGATAACCGATTATTCTTCGGTTATTTTCGATGCCGCCCTGCTCAATAAACCGATGGTGTTTTACTGCCCCGACCTTAAGAACTATGAGCGCAGTTTTTATCTTAAATATCCCGATGAACTGCCCGGCGTGGCGGTTATGACGGCAACGGAAATCCTGCCTGCCGTGCGTGCGGCAAAAGAAAATCCGCCCGTTGAAAGAATTGAGTCTTTCAAGAGCGGAGAAATTTCCTCTTGTGACGGTCATTCAACCGAGCGCGCCGTTGCGTTGGTCAAGAGCTGGCTTTCATAACCGTGTCAATAATCCGACGCGCGGCATTGCCGTCGGGATTATCAAAATTGAATTCCCTGAAGCGTGTGAGCTTTTGCTCATCGTTTCGGGGATTTTTTATTGCCTGCACAAGTGCATCGAAATCGCGTGCAACATCGCCGGGCACAAAGCTTTCGTAATCAAAATAAAACGAGCGCTCCGTGGCATATTTCTCAAGGTCAAACGCATAAAAAATGCATCTTTTGTTAAGTAAGGCGAAATCCATACAGATCGAAGAGTAATCCGTTATAAGAATATCGCAGGCAAGGCAAAGCTCGGCGGCAGATTTGTAAGAGGTTGCATCGGTCACAAAATCAGGCAGGGGTTTCGGGTTGTGAATCTGCGGATGCAAGCGCACGAGCAGGGCATATTCGTCACCGAATTCACGGTTGAAACGCTCGAAATCAAAGCTGTCGAGCAGTTTTGCATCGTCTTCGGCTGTGTCGCGGAAGGTGGGGGCATAAAGAATGAGCTTTTTGCCCTTTGTCAGAGGATAAAGCGAATTGAGTTTTTCTCTAATTTGAGCGGAGTTGTCGGTGTTGAAAAATTCGTCTGTTCTTGCCGAACCGAGCGGTAAAACGCGGTTTTCGGGCATGTTGAAAGCCTCTGCATAAACGGGCACAATGCCCTTTGAGGAGCAGACAACGTATGTAAGTTTTTTGCAACCCTCAACACTGCGCTTGCGGATATCTTCGGGCAGGTCAAGGGAAAGCGAAAACTTTTTGAAAGCACCCTCAGCGTGCCAGAGCTGGGTTATGACCGCTTCGTCGCTGAAATTAAGCTGAGCCATCGGCATAAAGTTGTCGTTGAGAAAAACGTATTTCGCCGTTGCAAGCCAAAAAGCACCGACGGTGAAAAAACGCACCGCACGGAAAAGCGATTTTACCGTTGAGCCGATGCCCGATTTGTCAATTTTCAGGTCGCTGCCCGAAATGCGCAAAACCTCGTATCCGCCGTCGCTTTCAATGAGTCTGCCCACGGCGCCGAGAGAATCCGTGAAGGATTCATTGTGCGCGGAAAGCAAAACGACACGGTTGTTTCGGATTTTGAAAAATTTTCGTGACAGATTGAAAAACAAGGAGTAAAGCGAATAAAAAAGCTCTTTCATTTTAACCTCATTTTTTTATTTTCAAAAGGATTTTTGTTGCCGCAACGCAAAGTGAAAGCGGCAAGCGTGACAAAAGCGGCATTTGCTCAATTCGTGAAAGCACTTTGAAAAATCTTTCATCAAGCGGCTTGCGTGATTTAAGCAAGAGGATATGTCTGCCTCTTGCGGCGGATTTTGCCTGTTTTGCAAAGCTTTTTTTGCCGACAAAACGCAGATTTTCGCATTTAAGCCAGCGCTCGGGTACATCTGTGCCTTCTTTTACGATAACCTCAAAATAAGGCATTGTCTGTGAGAAAACAGAATTGATAACTGCGGGGGAGTCGCTTGTCACAATTGCGGAAAATATCGGCTTTTCGGCAATTGCTTTTTTGTCAAAAACAAGTGCGCCGAAATCTGCGTGAATATTGTCACAAAGCGTCTTTGTTTTGGGTGTCATCATCTTCTCAAGGCGAAGATATTCTTCCTTTATGAACTCCAGCGTTTTGTCATCCGCGCGCCAGATAAGGCGGTAAAACTGCATAATCAGAATGTATGCGGTTTTGTAAACAACCTCCTGAAGGTAATCCTCACGAAAAGCCTCTTCTTTGCCCTCTACCGCTTTTGTTGCGGCAAGATAAATGATATCCATTGCCGCCGAAAAGCTTTTGACAAGATCAAGGCGAATGCTCTGACTGACGGAAAACCCCTCAACGGGTGTATGTCGGCGGTAATACATAATCGGTTCGGGTATGCCGATTATCTTTGCTTGAGTAAAGACATACTGCATAAAGAACGCACCGTCTTCGGCATATTTGAGCAACGGGAAGCGTACACCCGACTCAACCAGTCTGTCACGGCGGTAGCACTTGTTGCACGGCAGGAATGCCCACATCAGCCGCTTGTCAAAGGTAGAGATTTCCTGCATTGCGGAAAGCGTATCGGCGTGAGGATTGAAATGTTCGCCTCCGAAGCCGAAGGTCTGCAACCGGCAGATTCCGATGTCGCCGCCGCGTTCTTCCATTGCATTATAAAAACACTCCAGAGCATTTTCGCTCAGCAGGTCGTCGCTGTCAAGAAAGGAGACATACTTGCCCTTTGCGGCAAGCAAGCCCGTGTTTCTTGCAGCGGAAACGCCTGAATTCTGCTGGAAAATGCAACTGAAGTGCGGATATTTATTGCAGTAAGAGTCAATTATACCCTGTGTGCCGTCGGTTGAACCGTCATTGACAATGATAACCTCATACTCATCGACAGTCTGTCTGACAAGGCAGTCAAGGGTTTCTGACAGATAGTTTTCAACATTATAAGCGGGAACGATCACAGAGATTTTAATTTTGACCATTCCTTTCAGATAATATTATTTTGCCCATTTTATTATAGTTTTGCCGAAGTGGCGGTGAATATCCGAAGTGAAAGCCTTGTGAATGTCATCAATACTTCTGACCTCAACCGTTTCGGCAATAAGGTTCTGAAGATATTCGGCAATTTCGGGGTGCTCGCTCACAATCTCGCAGGCTTTTTCAAAATCAGCCTTTCCGCTTCGGCTGCTGCCGAAAAGGCGAAGGCCTTTGTCAAGCACCGTGCGTGTGTTAATGCCGACATAGCTTTCGCTTACACCCATCAGAGCAACACTGCCCTCGGGTTTTATAAGCGAGATAATCTGGTCAATCGCACCGCGTGAGCCTTCGCCGCCCACACATTCAAAGGCGTGGTCAACTCTGATTCCCTCGGGTACACGGTCAACGTGGAAAATGCCGTCGGCAAATGTAAAATACATCAGCTTTTCGTGCACCGTGCCGAAAACATAAAGCTTTGTGTCGGGATAAAGCGCACGCACAAGCAGGGCGGTGATGAAGCCGAGGTTTCCGTCACCCCATATGCCGATTAAATCGCGACGTGAATGTGAGAATTTATCAAAGCGGGTAAGCGCGTGTACGCTTACGCTGATAAGCTCAAAAAAAGCGGCAATTCTGCGGTCAAGGCCGTCGGGCACTTTAACAAGTCGCTCGGCAGCAATGTCAACGTAATCGCGCAGGAAACCGTCGTGACCGCTGGAGCAGAAAAGGCTTGATTCAAGATAATTTTCGGCAACAACGATGTCTTGCTCAATGGGCAGATTGGGCACGGGTATAACGCTGTCACCTTTTTTGAAATGTCCCGTCGGGTCGCTTATGACGGTTGCCACACACTCGTGGATGAGTGCCATCGGCAGCTTCTGCAAAAGCGTTTCGCGGTTACGCAAACCTGAATAATAGCGTATATCCGCCTTGCAAATCGACATATATTCGGGACGCACGATGACTTTGTCGCCCGTTTCAATTTCTTTGAAAGCCACGTCGATTATGCCGGGGGATATGAGCTGATAAACGGCATTAATCATTGTCGGTCATACCTTTCAGCAAAGCATCGGCAATTTTCAAGTCGTAAGGATAAGTGATTTTGATGTTGAAAATTTCGCCGTTAACAAGGAAAACGGGCTCTTTTTTGATTGCAAAAATTTTGCAGGCATCCGTAAGTGTTGCCTTTTCCGCCGCAGTCAGGCTGTCAAGCACCGTGCGAAGCAGGGGCAGTCGGAAAGACTGAGGTGTCTGACCCTGATACATTTTACTGCGGTCGGGGATATTTGAAATAAATGTGTTGTCGGCACTTTCAACAATTGTGTCGCTTGCGGGCACAACCGTATCACAGGCACCGTGTGCAAGTGCGGCGACGATGTTGTCACTGATGATTCTGTGGGTGACAAAGGGGCGCACCGCATCGTGAGTGAGAATGACTGTATCTGCATCAACCTCGAAATTTTTCTCAATATAATCGAGAGCGCTTTCGAGGGTGTCGTTTCTTGTTGCACCGCCGGCAATGACGGTAACTGCGTCTGCGGCAAGGGGCAGATATTTTTTAATAAGGTCGCGTGTGTGCGCAATCCACGAAACGGGGCACAGCACAATCACCTTATCCACCTCGGGGTGAATGAAAAATCTTTCAATTGTGTGAATGATGATAGGCTTGTTGCCAAGCATAAGGTATTGCTTCGGGGTGTCGGAATTGCCCATACGGCTGCCGATACCGCCTGCAAAAATTGCACCGAAAACCACACGCACACATCCTTTCTGTTATTTCTTTGCGGCAATTTCTCTGTAAAGCTTGCAAATGCTCTGAGCATCGCCGCTTGCAATGACCTCGCCTTTGTTGAGAATGATTGCCTTGTTGCAGATGTCGAGCACCTGCTCGGTGTTGTGGGAAACGAAAATGACCGTAACACCCTTGTCAAACATTGATTTTATTCTTGCCTGACTCTTTTTCTTGAATTTCGCGTCGCCCACGGAAAGCACCTCGTCAAGAATGAGGATGTCGGGCGAAACGGTGGAAGCGATTGCAAAGCCGAGGCGCGCACGCATACCCGAAGAATAGTTTTTCACGGGCACGTCAATAAAATCGCCAAGCTCGGAAAAAGCGACGATTTCGTCATATTTTTCCTCAATGTATTTACGGGGATAGCCCATTGTTGCGCCGTAAAGAAAGATGTTTTCACGGCCTGAATAGTTCATATCAAAGCCTGCGCCCAGTTCAAGCATCGGGGCAACAACACCCTTGATTGAAACCGAGCCGGTTGTTGGCTTGAGAACACCTGCCATAACCTTGAGCAGTGTGCTTTTGCCTGCACCGTTAAAGCCCAGAACACCGAGGCGGTCACCTTTTTGGAGCTCAAAAGAAACGTTTTTGAGTGCCCAGAATTCGGTGTAGTGAATCTTTCTGGTCAGCGTTCTGATGAAATATTCTTTTAAATTGTCAACTTTTTCTTTGTTAAGGTGAAATTTCATACTGACATTTTCAACCTTGACAACAGGATTTCCCATAAGGCAACCTCCTGCAAATTAAATGTGAAGAATAAATTTGTCCTGCTTTTTGTAGAAAACGGCAATGCCGATAACAAGCGTTACAAGCGAGAAGCCGAGAGAATAAAGCAGGTGGGTCAGGTTAAACATTTCGCCGAAAAGCACGCAGCTTCTGAACATTTCGACAAGAGAATAAAGGGGATTGAGCTGTAAAGCGGTGAGAATGAGCTTGTTTGAGATGTTGAGCTGCTCGACGTTATAGAAAATGGGGGTCATATAAAACAGCAGCATACAGAAAACTTCATAAAGATACTCAATATCCCTGAAAAAGACCTCAAGCGTTGAAAGAATCATTCCCACACCAAGGCTCAAAACAAGCAGAATTGCAATCGGTACCCAAGAAAGAAGAATATAAGGGGTGATGTTGGGGGGATTGTCCGAAAACAGGGTGAAATAAATTATGAAGCAGGCAAGCACCAGCAACGAAATGAGAAATGTGACAAAGGTTGAAATGACATTTGAAAGAGGATAGATGTACTTTGGCACATAAACCTTTTTGATGACAGAGGCGCTGTTTCTGACCGAGCGCATTGCCCTTTTTGTTGACTGTGTGAAAAATTCATACATCAGTCTGCCGCACAAAAGGTAAATCGGATAATTGAGCACTTTTGAGGAATCCCTGCCGAAAAGGCTGCCGAAAACGACAACAAGCACAAGCGTTGTCATCAACGGCTGCAGGAAGGTCCACAGAATACCGAGAACCGAGTTGCGATACTGCAGTTTGATGTTTTTTCGCACAATCTCAATGAGTAAAAAACGGTATTTATAAAAATTTTTAAGATATTTTTTCATAGACTCACCCGCTTTATTTCCATTTCAGCATATATCTTAACATTGACTGAATCTGGATAAGTTTAAGGCGCATATTTTTCTTTGATTCACGGCCCCACTCGTGGTAAACGGTCGCATCGGGGAAATAAACGGTGCGGCTGTCAAGGTTTACGCTGCGTGTAAGGTCACAGTCCTCAAAATACATAAAATATCTTTCGTCAAAACCGCCCAGCTTTTTGAAAAGGTCGGTGCGGATAAACATAAAGCAACCCGTAGCGTTTTCAATGTCGGTGGGCTTTGAAAGGTCGCAGTCGAGCATTGCGTATTCACGCAACAGTTTCCCGGGGTCTGCCTCGTTACGCATACGGCTCGCAACAAGATAACGCAGGTGCGGGATTTTTTTACCCAGAATCTGCGGCCTGCCGTCAGGGAACTTGATTGCGGGTGACAGCATACCGATTTCGGGGTGAGCGTCCATATATTCTGCCATCTGCGAAATTACGTCATCCCTTACAATGATGTCGGGGTTGATGATTACGTGATAATCGGAATCAAGTCTGTCGATGACAGTGTTGTGACCCGCACCGAAGCCGCGGTTATCTTTGCGGCGGATAACCTTGACCGCAGGATACTCGGCGGCAATGTGTTCCGGTGTTCCGTCTTGCGAGGAGTTGTCCACAACATAAAGCTGAAAAGGAGCTTTTGTGTGATTTAAAAGCGAAGAAACGGTGTTGTCAATTGTCCGCATATTGTTGTAGGTGACAATGCAACCCGTTACTTTTGATGAAGTCATTTTTGTTGACATCCTTTCCAAGACATCCGTTTACTTTTTGGATGCTTGAATTTTTATAAGTGCGCCGAGCAGATTGAGCCGCCACATAATTTTTTGTTTTGCGCTTGTTGCGCCGCCGGTGACGTTTTCACCGTGCCTGCGCCACAAAATCAGGGGGCGGTCGATAAGCTCAACCTTAAAGCCGAGCTTCATTGCGCACAGCGCAATCCACCAGTCGTGCATCGGCACGTTTTCCGGCAAGGGAAGTGCCGCGCGCATAACGTCGGCGGTGAATGCCATGCAGCAGCCGACAAAGGAGTTGCGCACAAGGTTTTTGATTAATCCGTTACACGAGGAATGAGCTTTGAAATAAGATTCCTCTGTGATGTTCAGATTTTTGTCGGTGACGCTTGCGTCGTGTAAAACGAGGTCGGCACCGCCTTTTATGGCACTGACAACGCAGTCAACCTTGCCGTCAAGCCACACATCGTCCTGGTCACACAGAAAGATTATGTCGCCTGTGCAAAGAGACATTGCATTTTCAAAATTTGCCGTCACACCCTTGCCCGGCCCCGTGACATATCTGACACGTGGGTCGCTTTGGCAAAAAGGTGAAACCGCCTCAGCCGTCTGTCCGTGGGGAAAATCGTCGGAAACAATGACCTCGTCACCTTCACCGAGCTGTTTTAAAACGGATTCAAGCTGCGCGGCAATGTATTTTTCGCCCTTGTAAGCGGCGAGAACAACAGAAATTTTCATTTCATCAATCGAGGCTCTTCATTGTGGGGAAGAGAAGAACGTCTCTGATTGCCTGAGAGTCGGTAAGAAGCATACACATTCTGTCAATGCCGAAGCCGATACCGCCCGTGGGAGGCATACCGTATTCGAGAGCCATAAGGAAATCCTCGTCGGTTGTGTTTGCCTCTTCATCACCCTGTGCAAGCAGAGCTTCCTGAGCCTTGAAGCGTTCGCGCTGGTCGATGGGGTCGTTAAGCTCGGAATAAGCGTTTGCCATTTCCCAACCGTTCATAAAGAACTCAAAGCGCTCAACAAACTCGGGGTTGCCGGGCTTTTTCTTTGTAAGGGGAGAAATTTCAATGGGGTGGTCGGTAACAAAGGTGGGCTGAATGAGATGCTCTTCGGCAAATTCTTCGAAGAACAGTGCAAGGATGTCGCCCTTGCCGTGTCTCTTTTCATATTCGATGTGATGCTTGTCGGCAAGCGCCCTTGCATCTTCAAGCGTTTTTACCTCATCCCAGTCAATGCCGCCGTATTTCTTGACAGCGTCAACCATTGTGATGCGCTCGAAGGGCTTGCCCAAATCCATTTCAACGCCGTTGAATGAAATTGTTGTTGTGCCGAGCACAGCCTGAGCAACGTGGCGGTAAAGGTTTTCCGTAAGGTCCATCATACCGTTATAGTCGGTATATGCCTGATAAAGCTCCATAAGAGTAAATTCGGGGTTGTGTCTTGTATCAACGCCTTCGTTTCTGAAAACTCTGCCGATTTCGTAAACTCTTTCCATGCCGCCGACAATAAGGCGCTTGAGGTAAAGCTCAAGGGAAATTCTGAGCTTGAAATCTTCGCCGAGTGCATTGTGATGTGTAAAGAACGGTCTTGCTGCCGCGCCGCCTGCGTTCGAAACGAGAATGGGTGTTTCAACCTCGATGAAGCCTTCGCCGTCGAGGTATTTGCGGATTTCACTGATGATTTTTGAACGCTTTACAAAAGTGTCGCGAACCTCGGGGTTAACGATAAGGTCAAGGTAACGTTTGCGGTAGCGTGTATCTGTGTTTGTAAGACCGTGGAATTTTTCGGGCAGGGGAAGCAGGGATTTGCTCAGAAGGCGCAGAGCCTTTGCGTGAATGGAGATTTCACCGCGGCGTGTGCGGAAAACGAAGCCCTTAACCTCGACAATGTCGCCGATGTCCCACTTTTTGTATTCTGCGAAAACATCCTCGCCGACATCGTCAATTTTGACATAAACCTGAATACGGCCGGAGCGGTCGCGCAGGTCAATGAAGTTTGCCTTGCCCATATCTCTGCGTGACATCATACGGGCGCAAACGGAAACGTCTGTATTTTCAAGCTCTTCAAAGCGCTCGACAATGTCTGCGCAAAGATGAGTCTGTTCACCGAGGGTGATTTCAAAAGGGTCGTTGCCTGCCGCCTGAAGAGCGGAAAGCTTGTCAAGTCTTATCTGACGAAGCTCATTAACGTCCTGCACAACCTCCTGCTCGGGAGCTTGCTGAATGTTCTTTTCCTCTGACATAATAATTTCCTTTCAACTCCGTTTCGGGAGATTTTACTTTGCAATTGCAAGAATTTTGAACTGAATGACTTTACCCGAGGGGGTGTTTACGTCAACAACATCGCCGACGCTTTTGCCCATAAGAGCGGCACCGAGGGGGGACTGGTCGGAAATAACACCTTTTTCAATATCGCTTTTACCGAGGATGTGATAGTTTACTTCCTTATCAAGAGCAACATCAAAAAGAGTTACTTTCGAACCGATGTGAACGACCTCGGTGTTGATGGCTGTTTCGTCAAGGATTTTTGCGTTGCGCAGACTTGCTTCAAGCTTTGCAATGGTGGCTTCAAGCTTTGCCTGCTCATTCATTGCCTCATCATATTCGGCATTTTCGGAAAGGTCGCCGAAAGAACGGGCAACCTTGATTTTTTCTGCAATGTCATCTCTGCCGACCGTTTTTAATTGGTCAAGCTCTTCTGAAAGTTTTGTGTATTCTTCACGGGTGAGTATTGTTTGTTTTTCCATTTTGCGTTTACTCCTTTTCATGCGGCATATTGCGCACAATATGCACATTTTAAATATCTTTACTATTATAGATAATATATGTAATAATGTCAAGACTTTACACTGTTTATTGTATCGTATAAAATTTTTGCACTTTCCTGAGCAGAATATTCAGCGTGCCCCAAAAACAGGGTTTCGTGGCACAGCGAAAAGTGTTCGCTGCTTGCGCAAAGCTCAAAAACGGCAGAATAAAACACCATCGGATCAATCCCGGACGGCAGATAAGCTTTGTAGTGTCCGTCGAGCGGAAGCTTTCCGCCGCGAAAGCAAAGACAGTTGTCAAGCAACAGATTCTGTGAGAAAACGGCACATTTGTGAGCGGTGAATCCGTCATCGGGGTCGGCAGCAATCACAACAGATTTTTCAGGGAAAAAAGGGCGGTCGGTGATAATCGGAGAGGCACCGAATTTTTCCATTGCCCGCTGTGCGACACCGTCGTATTTGCGAAGGTTTTTTGTCACAACGGTTATTGTTGAGGCAAGAGTAAAAAGCGTGTCTGCAAACCTTGTGAGAGCAGCGTTTTTGTCGACAAGTACAATGCTCAGACCGAGCGGAGAAAGGCCGCTTTTTTTAATGACGGACAGAGCGGTGTTTGCGGTGATGACGGGTGGCAGACGAGTGGGGACGAAAGCCGAAATTCCCGAATTTTCGGGCGGCCTGAGACTTTCGGGAAACAAAAAATTCTTTTGGCGCACGGCATAATCCGAAACTCTTGACCAGTCCGCTTCGCCGTGTAAAACGGCAACATCGAGCACATAAAACGGTATGCCCGAACGTGTGCTTACACGGTAAGGCGACGTTCTGTTTATCTGACTGATTTTACGTTTTTTTACAAAAAAATTGCCCGTGATTTCAACGGGATTGACAACAAAAAACACACTGCTTCCTCCTGACTTTGATAACGGCGTTACTAAACATTCTATGCCGTAAAAGAGGCTGCAATGTGTTGTTTTTTATTCGGGGTCACAGAACACTTTTTCAAGCTCCTGCGCGCTGAGTTCACGGCATTCGCCGCGCTCAAGCGTTGTGTCAAGCGAAAGTGCACCGACGGCAATGCGTTCAAGCTTTTCAACTTTGTTGCCGACTGCCGCCGCCATACGCTTGACCTGATGATATTTACCCTCACGGATTCTGATTTCGGCGCAGGGATTTTCGTCGCTGTCGGTGAAAGCGCGTACCTTCGCAGGCAGACACTTCTCGTCGCCGTCAAGGGTGATTCCCGCTTCAAGTGCGGCAACATCCTGCTCCGAAAGCGGTGAGCGCAGAGTGGCAATATAAGTTTTGAAAACGTGGTGAGAGGGTGACAAAACACGGTGTGCAAAGTCACCGTTATCGGTGATTATGAGCAAGCCCGTTGTGTCGCGGTCAAGCCTGCCGACGGGGAAAAGACTTCTGCGGCGCAGGCTGTCGGGGATGAGGTCAATGACGGTCTGCTTTTTGGGGTCATTTGTTGCGCTGATTACACCTGCGGGTTTGTTGAGCATAAGATAAAGATGCTTTTTAATTGTAAAGGCCTGACCCTTTACAGAAAGCTCGTCGCTGTCGGTATCTACAGCTGTTTCAGCTCTCAAAGCAGGTGTGCCGTTGACGCTGACCGCACCGTCTTTTATCAGTTTTCTTGCATCTCTGCGTGAAAGATTGCAGTGAAGCGCAATCAGCTTATCAAGTCTTTCTGCCGCCATATTTTCACCCCCGTTATCATTATGAAAAACCGCCCAATCGTTGATACAATCGGGCGGTTGAAAAATCGGTTTACTTATGCAAGCTCTGCGAAGTACTTGATTGTTCTGACCATCTGGCTTGTGTAGGAGTTTTCGTTGTCATACCAAGAAACTACCTGTACCTGATAGGTGTCGTCGTCAATCTTAGTAACCATTGTCTGAGTAGCATCAAAGAGAGAACCGTAGGTGATGCCGATAACGTCGCAGGAAACGAGCTCTTCTTCTGTGTAGCCGAAGGAAGCGGAAGAAGCAGCCTTCATAGCAGCGTTGATGCCTTCTTTGGTAACATCCTTGCCCTTAACAACAGCAACAAGGATTGTTGTGGAGCCTGTGGGAACGGGAACTCTCTGAGCGGAGCCGATGAGTTTGCCGTTGAGCTCGGGGATAACAAGGCCGATAGCCTTTGCAGCGCCTGTGGAGTTGGGAACGATGTTAACAGCAGCTGCACGTGCTCTGCGAAGGTCACCCTTTCTGTGGGGGCCGTCAAGAACCATCTGATCGCCTGTGAAAGCGTGAACGGTTGTCATGATACCGCTCTGGATGGGAGCATAATCGTTGAGAGCCTTAGCCATGGGAGCAAGGCAGTTTGTTGTGCAGGAAGCAGCGGAGATGATTGTATCATCGGCTGTGAGTGTATCTTCGTTTACGCTGTAAACGATTGTGGGAAGGTCGTTGCCTGCGGGAGCAGAGATAACAACTTTCTTTGGGCCTGCGTCGATGTGAGCCTGGCTCTTAGCCTTTGAGGTGTAGAAGCCTGTGCACTCAAGAACAACGTCAACACCGATTTCGCCCCAAGGAAGATCCTTAGCGTCTTTTTCAGCGTAGATTCTGATTTCTTTGCCGTCAACTGTGATGCTGTTTTCGCCTGCGACAACTGTGTCAGCAAGAGCGTAACGACCCTGAGCAGAGTCATACTTAAGAAGATGAGCAAGCATTGCGGGGCTGGTGAGATCGTTGATAGCTACGATTTCGTAACCCTCAGCGTTGAACATCTGGCGGAATGCGAGACGGCCGATGCGGCCGAAGCCGTTGATTGCTACTTTTACCATTGTGAAAACCTCCGAATGTATTATTTATAATTTTTGACCGTTTATATTTTATCCATTTTGCACAGAATATGCAATAGATTTTTGCTCAAAAAAACCAAAAACGGAAAGTTTTGTAATTCTTAACAAAAATACCCGTTCTGCGGCCGAAAAGAGCATAATTCTGCCGAATAAAATGCTGAAAATAAGAGGGCAAAGCGGCTATTTGTGATATTTTGTGTTTGCTCCAATCATAAAAGCACGGTAAATCTGTTCCAAAATCATCACACGCGCCAGTTGATGAGGAAAGGTCATTTTGCTCATTGAAAGCTTGAAATCGGCACGTTGCTTTACTTTGTCTGCAAGTCCGAAAGAGCCGCCGATGATAAAAACAAGGCTTGAAGAGCCCGAAACCGCCGCGTTGCCGAAGTCGGCGGAAAGCTCTTCGGATGAAAGCTGTTTGCCCTCAATGCACATTGCATAAACGCGTGCACCGGAGGGAATTTTTGAAAGAATCTGCTCACCTTCACGGCTCAGCGCGTCGGCAATCTGCGCCGCCGAAGGGTCATCGGGCAGACGCACGGGATTTAATTCAATAACGTTTATTTTACAGAAGGCACCGAGCCTTTTGCAGTATTCTGCACAGGCGTCAACAAGATACTTTTCTTTTAATTTGCCGATACAGATAATGTTTACGTTTATCATAACAAACATCTCGCATTTTTCCGCCCTTGCGGGCATATTTTATTGTGGTGATTGAATGAGAAAAAATGAAGCAAGAGCAACCGTTGTGCTGGCGTGCGCTGTTATTACAATCAGCCTTTTCGGCACTTGGTTTGCAACAAGAACACAGACGGTAACGGCACAGAAAACGGTAACACAGAGCCGGGGTTCAACCGAAAAAACGTCGGAGGAAACAAAAGAGAACAGCTACATAAAATGGGTGGATTTTTCACCCAATTATGCCGCGCTCAGAGATACTATGGATTTGGATATTTCAACCTACAACACGCAGAGGCATCTTGATTGGGTTGATACACTTTCATATCTGTCGTGTTTGAACGGCGGTGACTTTTCATCTTACAAAAAAGCTTCGCTTGACAAGCTTATTGACAAGCTCGGAGAGAATAAAACGGTAGACGAACTGATGGCCGACAATAAATATTACATTTTTTATAAAAAGGCCTACGGAGCTGTTCTTGACGGTTTGGTCGGTGATTATAAAAAAATTCTGCCCGACAAGGAAAACGGCGGATACAAGGTCAAGGAAAGCTATGGCCTGAAAGCCTATCTTCCCATTGCCGAGGGCTTCTGGTTTACGCACAGTGACGACTTCGGCGCATCAAGAACATACGGCTACAAAAGAAAGCATCTCGGCAACGACCTTATGGGCTCTGTCGGCACGCCGATTGTTGCCGTTGAGGGCGGCACGGTTGAAGCTTTCGGCTGGAACCGATACGGAGGTTGGCGAATTGCCATAAGAAGCTTTGACGGCAAGAGATCATATTATTATGCTCACCTGTTGCGCAACAAGCCATATCATTGCGATATGCAGCCGGGAGCTACCGTCAAGGCGGGGCAAGTTATCGGCTACCTCGGAATGACGGGTTATTCCACCCACGAAAACGTAAACGGAATGAATGTGCCGCATCTGCATCTGGGGCTACAGCTCATTTTTGATGAGTCGCAGAAAGAGGGAGAAAATCAGATCTGGCTTGATTTGTATGCTCTTGTTGAGCTGCTTTGCAAAAACCGCGCAACAGTTATCAGAAATGAAGAAAACGGAGAATATTACCGGGTTTACGATATCTGTGATGAAAACTATCCGAGCGATATGCAAACGCTGACAACTCTGCCGCCGTCGCTGACGGACAATGGAGTGTCATAGGGTGATTGACGAATCTGGCGCGCCTGCGATTTTTAATATGTAATCAAGATTTTCCTGTGCACCTGCAAGCCGCATTGCGGCACGGGTTGTTTCAAGTGCGAGGGCAGGGTAGTTGTTGTCTTTGCTCAGGTGTCCCAAAAGGAAGCGTGTTGTACCCGATTCGAGCAATTCAACCGCCGCCTTGGAGCAGCTTTCGTTTGAAAGGTGACCTATACCCGAAAGAATTCTGCGTTTGAGGTGATAGGGATAAGGTCCGTTCATCAGCATACCTATATCGTGATTTGACTCAATGAGAACAAGGTCGCTGCCGTAAATTGCGGTCATTATTGTTTCATTGACAGCACCGAAATCTGTGGCAACGGCAATTCTTTTAGAGTCCTGCGTAAGGACGGTGTAACCCGTGCTTTCGCGCGCGTCGTGCGGGGTGCGGAAGGGTTTTACAAACATTCCGCAAACTTCGGCACCGTTGCTGTCAATGACACGCAAATCCATATCGGGTGTAACCAGACCCTGCTGAAGCATTGCGTCAAGCGTGCCCTGTGAGGCATAGACGGGAATTTTGTTTTTGCCTGCAAAAAGCTTCAGACCCTTTGTATGGTCGGTATGCTCGTGCGTGACAAAAATCGCCCCGATATCGCAGGGGTTGACACCTTTTTCGCAAAGCGATGTTAATGTGCGCTTTGCACTGACTCCGTCATCAATAAGAATACCTCCGCCGGAGCCTCCGATATATGTGCAGTTTCCGTCGCTTGACGAAAACAAAGGGTAAATGCGCGCCATAGGTTTCTCCTTTTAATTAAAAGTGCGGATAGTTACCGTCACTGTTTTAAAAATAGCCGTATCATTTCGGGAAATCCGATTGATGCGGCTATCTGTTTATTATTGTTAAAATTATCAGCCTACGTCGGAAAGGCTGTTGGGGTCGGGTATTGTGACACGTTTGATGTCCGCGCCGAGAAGTGAGAATTTTTGGACAACATCCTCATAACCGCGGTCAATGTGCAGAATGTCCTCAATTTCGGTTGTGCCCTTTGCCGCAAGTCCGGCAATCAGCATTGCCGCCCCGGCACGCAGGTCATCCGCTTTGACGGGAGCGCCTTTGAGCTGCTCAACACCCTCGACAACGGCAAGCTTGCCGTCAACCTTGATTGAAGCGCCCATGCGGATAAGCTGGTCAACATAGCGGAAACGGTTTTCCCACACGCCCTCTGAAATAATACTTGTTCCGTTGGCAAGTGCAAGCAGAACGGCCATCTGGGGTTGCATATCGGTGGGGAAGCCGGGATGGGGCATCGTTTTGATGTTGCAACGGCCGGGACGGCCGGAGCAGCTTACCCTGACACTTTCGTCAAATTCTTCAATCGAAACACCGCTTTCGACAAGCTTTGTCGTGATTGACTCAAGGTGCTTGGGGATAACATTTTTAACAAGCACATCACCCTTTGTTGCGGCGGCGGCAACCATGTATGTGCCGGCTTCAATCTGATCGGGGATAATGGAATATGTGCAACCGTGAAGATGTTCAACGCCGCGCACTTTAATAACATCCGTGCCTGCGCCGCGCACATCGGCACCCATTGAATTGAGGAAGTTGGCAAGGTCGACGATATGAGGCTCTTTTGCCGCGTTTTCGATAATGGTCAGACCTTTTGCTTTAACGGCGGCAAGCAACACGTTGACTGTTGCGCCGACAGAAACAACGTCAAGATAAACGGGGCTGCCCGTAAGTCTTTCAGCCCTGGCGTCAACAATGGCATTTTCCTCAATCGAAACGGTTGCACCGAGCAATTCAAAGCCTTTGATGTGCTGGTCAATGGGACGGACACCGAGGTCACATCCGCCGGGCATGGCAACCTTTGCACGTCCGTAACGTCCGAGAAGCGCACCGATGAAATAATAAGAAGCGCGAAGGTATTTTGTCATATCGTGTGAGATGACGTAAGAGTTGACCTTGCGTGCATCAATTTCAAGAGTGCTCTTATTTATCATTTTGACGTCAGCGCCGATGTGCTTTAAAATACGCATCATCATTGCGACATCGCTGATTGATGTCGGAATGTTTTCAATTCTGCAGACATCCTGAGAAAGGATGGCGGCGGGGATGATGGCGACCGCAGCATTTTTTGCGCCGCTGATTGTTACCTCGCCGCGAAGAGGGATTCCGCCGTTAATCACAAATTTTTCCAAAACGGGAGCCTTCTTTCGTAAAGTGATGGTTATATATAGACAAACAAGTAAGAATTTGCAAATATTCAATTTATTATATCATCTCTTTTTCTGTTTGAAAAGAGGTTTATTCAAAATAGCACGGAAAAATTGAAAAAATGTCAAAAAACCTTTTCGTAATATTCAAAAACAGAAAATAAAAGCCTGAGATGAGGTTACACATATAGTATGTGCCGAAAAAATTCGCATACATAAGGGAAAACAAGAGAGTGACACGAGTGATATTCAACAAAAAAGCCGACTTGTTTTTGTGAAAATAGTCATTGGTAAAAATGACGGAAAAAAACCGACACTTTGATATGCCGTCGGAACGTGAAATTCGGTAATGGGCAAAATTAACAAATGACTTTGTGACGAGAAATATGAACAAAATTTGTCTAAAATCAATAAATTTCCATCGAAAGTTGTACGTTTTTGAAAAAAATTCAAAAAAACATTGTGAATTTCTATTGCAATAAAAGCAATAATTGTGTAAAATGTATATGTTCCGATGGTCAAAATGTCTAAAACCAACGTGTTAAAAATTTAAATTGAGTTAGGAGTAAAATTTATGTCGAACAGACTTTTCCAGGGACTCATCCATCAAATGCGTGATGCCGTTGGCAGAACACTCGGCGTCATTGATGAAACCGGCACAATAATCTCCTGCAGTGACCTGAGCAAAATCGGCGAGGTCATTTCAAATGCGTCAGAGGTTTTTGCAAACAATGAGCCGCACACCATCAACGGCTTTACCTTCAAGAATTTTTGCTCCCACATTCAGGCGGAGTATGCGGTATTTGTTGAAGGCACAGATGAATATGCGGCAAGATTTGCGGATGTTTGCTGTGTGTCATTGGACAATCTCAAACAGTATTATGATGAAAAATTTGACAGGGGCAACTTTATCAAGAACGTAATTCTTGACAACATTCTGCCCGGTGATATCTATCTTAAGTCGCGTGAGCTTCGTTTTAATAACGATGCAACCCGCGTAGTTCTTCTGATAAGAATCGTTGATCATAACGATGCGGCAATTTATGACGTTATCCAGAACCTTTTCCCCGACAAGACAAAGGATTTTGTCATTAACATCAGCGAAAGCGACATTGCAATTGTCAAAGAAGTACGCAACAATATTGAGTCAAAGGATATTGAAAAGCTTGCACGCTCAATTTCCGATTCACTCAGCACAGAGCTTTATACTCACGTTCTTGTCGGCATCGGAACAGCCGTCGAAGGCATCAGAGACCTTGCGCGTTCTTTTAAAGAAGCACAGATTTCTCTTGAAGTCGGCAAAGTTTTTGACACCGAAAAAACAATCATCAGCTATGAAAATCTCGGCATCGCCCGTCTTATTTATCAGCTTCCCACCACCCTTTGCGAAATGTTCCTTCACGAAATTTTCAAAAGAGGCTCAATTGACAGTCTGGATTACGAAACTCTTTTCACAATTCAGCGCTTCTTTGAAAACAACCTTAACGTGTCTGAAACATCACGCAAGCTTTTTGTTCACAGAAACACACTTGTTTACAGACTTGAAAAAATCAAAAAGCTCACGGGTCTTGACTTGAGGGAGTTTGATGACGCCATTGTCTTCAAAGTGGCTCTTATGGTTAAGAAGTATCTTGATGCCAAGCCCATCAAATATTGATGAAATTTTTCGGTTCGTGCGGTAACGTTTAATTATTGGAAAAGGATGATAGTGTGATACAGTTTAAAGATGTTTCCAAAGTGTATGAAAACGGTACCCACGCCCTTAAGCATATTGATATTAATATTGAAAAGGGTGAATTCGTTTTCATCGTCGGCTCGTCGGGAGCCGGAAAAAGCACGTTTCTCAAGCTTATGATGCGTGAGGATGTGCCCTCGGGCGGCACTATCTGTGTTGACGGCGTTATGCTCAACGACCTGCCCAAAAGAGAAATCCCTTATTTCAGACGCCGTCTCGGCATTGTGTTTCAGGATTTCCGCCTGATTCCCAACATGAGCGTCTTTGACAACGTTGCCTTTGCCATGCGCGTCATCGGCACAAAAGAAAAGAAAATCCGCAAAAGAGTGCCTTATGTGCTCAGCCTTGTCGGCCTTGCATCAAAGGCGCGCTCAATGCCCAACGAGCTTTCGGGCGGTGAGCAGCAGCGTGTTGCCCTTGCAAGAGCCCTTGCAAACAACGCCGAAATTATTATTGCGGACGAGCCCACAGGCAACGTTGACCCCCAGATGAGTTATGAAATCGTTGACCTTCTTATGCGACTCAATGAGGCTGGCACAACGGTTATTATGGTAACTCACGAGCACAACCTTGTCCGTTGCTTTGACAAGCGTACCATCGTTCTTGAAAAAGGTCAGATTGTTTCTGACGGCGATGTTTTTGATTCGCGCACCGCAACCTCACACATGAGCGCGGCAACATCAATGAACGGAGGTGGCGTGAAATGAAAAAAGCAAGTTTCGGTTATTTAATCAAAGAAGGCTTCCGTAACCTTTACGTCAACCGTCTTATGTCCCTGGCATCAACAACCGTTCTTTTCAGCTGTCTGCTGATTGTCGGTATTGCCCTCATTCTGTTGCTCAACATCAATATGATGATTGACACCATTGATGCGCAGAATGTAATAATGGTATATATCGAAGACGGTGCGGACGGCACGGCGATTGGCGAGCTGGGTGACGAAATCAGAAAGATTGACGCCGTTGCAAGCTATGAATTTGTCAGCAAGGAAGACGCATACAGCGAAATTCTTGATGAAATCGGTGATTCCTCGGCATATCTTGAGGGACTAAACACCAACCCGCTGCCCGATGCTTACAGGGTGACGGTCGGTGATATGCTGCGCTTTTCGCAGGTTGCCGAGAAATTGCGCACGCTTGACAATGTTCTGCGTGTGCGCGAAAACAGCGACTTTGCCGAACAGCTTGCACAGACAAGGTCATCGGTCACTTACATAAGCGGCGGCATAATTCTTCTGCTGCTGATTGTTTCGCTGTTTATTATTTCAAATACAATTAAAATAACAATGTTCAACCGCCGCCTTGAAATCAGTATTATGAAAAGCGTCGGTGCGACAAACACTTTCATTCGTCTGCCGTTTATCATTGAAGGTATGCTCCTCGGCATTATTTCCGGTTTTCTTGCATTTTTTGCCGTGTGGGGTGTTTACTATCTGTCGGCAAACACAATTACCTCAATGATTTCCGTTTTCGGCAGCGCCGAAATTGTTCCCTTCCTCTCCTTTGCCGGTCCGCTTCTTCTCGGTTTCCTCGGCATCGGTGTGTTTACGGGCATCTTTGGCGGCGCAACCTCAATCGGCAAATATCTCAAGGAAAGGAAGTTTGTTGACATTGAAGAAATATAAAACTTCCGTTGCTTTCAGATTTCTTTGCGTTTGCCTGTGTGCAGTGATGGTTTTTCTTTGTGGGGTACCTGCTTCACAGCCTGCAAGTGCTGTAACACTTGAGGAGTTGCGCGAAAAGTACAAAGAGCTTGAGGAAAAAATCAAAAACAGCGAAGAAAAGCTTGATCAAATTGAGGAAAGCATTTCCTCAAACGAAGCAAAGCTTGCAGAGCTGAATGTTCAGATACAAAATTTTGAAGGACAGATTTCCATTCTTGACGATCAGATTAATTTGCTCAACGGTGAAATCGGTCTGATTGATGCACAGCTTACAACCCTTGAAAATGAAATTTCCGTTTATGAATCAAGAATAGGTGCTCTTGAAATCCAGATTGCCTACACGCAGCTTGAGGTTCAGCGCACGCAGAATGCATTGCTTGAAAGAATCAGAGCCGCTTATATGGCGGGTGAGGCATCAACGCTTGAAATTCTGTTTTCTTCCGGAGATTTGTCAACCTATCTTGCAAAAAAAGAGTTGCTTGAAAGAGTTGCAGAAAGCGACAGTGAACTTGTCGAAAACCTGAACGAAAAAGCTGCCGACCTTGAAACCTTGCAGGAAGAGGCGGAAAATGCCAAAACAGAGGTCGAGGAGAAAAAGGCCACGGTCGAGGCGCAGAAGCTTGTGCTTGTTGAACGCAGGGCTCAGGAGCAGGAGAGCCGAGCCGAGCTTGAGGCAAAGAAAAAAAGTGTGACCGCAAAATATACTCAGGTCAACGGAATTCTCGCTCAGCTTGACGAGGACAGTGAAGCCTACAACAAGCAGATTGCAATTCTTATCGCTCAGGAAGAAGCGGTAGAAAAGGAAATTGATGAATACATCCGTCAGCACGGCTCAAGCCAGGGAGACACCCCTGACGATTCTTATGCGAATGACGGAAATATGATGTGGCCGACTCAGAAGCAGGGTGCAAGAATTACGTCATATTACGGTAACCGTGACCTTTACGGTGACGGCAATGTAAAAATGCACAACGGCATTGACATCTGCATTTATGACTCAAACGGAAGAAACGTCGGCTACAACACACCCATTTATGCCGCACAGGGCGGCAAGGTTATCACTTGCTACAACGACGGCAACTATAACGGCGGCTTCGGTAATTATCTTATAATTGACCACGGCGACGGAACAATGACACTTTATGCTCATTGCAATTCTGTGCTTGTTTCCTACGGCGAGGTTGTCAAAAAGGGTGAAACCATTGCAAAAATGGGCACCACGGGCCGTTCAACGGGCTATCACCTTCATTTTGAGGTCAGAGAAAAGAAATCTGACGGCTCTGTCAACAGGGTTAACCCCCTTAATTATGTTAAAGCCCCGTAATTTATTAAAAGGATTAATGCTATGAACAGAAAACTGTCATTGGGAGTTTGCATTTCTCTTATAATTATTTCAATAACCGCAACCTTTGCCATAACAATGGTAATCTCAAAACAGCTTTACAACACCATCATTTCAAACCTTTCCCAGCGCTCACAGACCTATTCCGTAATTTCGGAAATCAGCGACAAGGTTGCCACATATTATTATTGGGGCACCGAAAACAAGGGTTCACAGATTAATGCAGGCCTTGTCGAAGGATATATTGACGGTCTGGGTGACCCCAACAGCTATTACCTCAACGCTGAGGAGTATGAAAACTATACCGCAATGCTTGAGGGCAGAATCAACGGAATCGGTGTTGAAACGGTGTTTGACAGAAGTATTCCCGCTCTGAAAATTGCCGAGGTTTATGTCGGCTCACCCGCCGAAACGGTCGGATTAAAAGCGGATGACATTCTTGTTGAAATTGACTCAACCCTTGTCACGGTTGAAAATTATGCGGAACTGTCACAAAAGCTTTACGGTCAGAAGCTGGAAAGCGTGAACGTTGTTTATAAGCGTGACGGTGTTGAACATTCGGTTGAGCCGATGACGGGCTTTGCACAACAGTATGTATCGTACAAGCTTGTTGAAGATGTCGGTTATATTTACATCAAAGCATTTTATAAAACCACACCCGACCAGTTCCGAAAAGCGATTGATGCTCTTACGGAGCAGGGTGCGCAGTCCTTTGTTTTCGATGTCCGAAACACAAGTGAGGGCGCAATCGAATATGCGGCACAGGTTATTGACATTGTGGTGCCGTCAACAAAAAGCAGCACAAGCCTTGCCGCGGCAGTTGACAAAAACGGCGAGGTTTATAAGGATAAGAAATTTTCCGCAGAAAGCAGTGCGCTCAACAAGCCCTGCGCTGTTATTGTGAATTCACGCACAGCCGGTTGCGCTGAGCTGTTTGCGTGCGACCTGAGAGACATCATTCTCGCACCGCTTGTCGGCACCAAAACAAAGGGCGCAGGCACAATCCATGAGGCGATTGCTCTTGATGACGGCGGCGCGGTTGTTCTTACCGTTGCGGCAATTGTTCCTTATAATGAGACAAACCGATTTGACACAGAGGGAATCGAGCCGGCTTATCCGGTTGAGTTCTCGGGCGATTACTACATTGATGTCAATAAGGTTTCCTCTCAGACAGACCCTCAGTTCAGCAAGGCTTATGACCTGGTATAAATAATAATGTAATAAAAAGGGAGGCACACTTCGTTGCAAAGTGTGCCGCCCTCATTATTTGTTCTGTTAAAATTTTCCTCTCAACTCAACAACCTTGCCGAGAATTGTTACGGGCAGGCTTCGAATTTGATCGGCAGTGTAAATCAAAGGTTCATATTCGGAATTGAGTGACACAAGCAGAAGGCTTGTGTCTTTTTTTATTACTTTTTTAACGGTTGCACAGTCGCCGTTGCATAACACAACGGCAATCTCTCCGCTTTCAACATCTTCCTGTCGGCGCACAATTACAACATCGCCGGGAAGCATACGCGGCGCCATGCTGTCGCCCTTTATCTGAAGGGCAAAAAAGTCGCCGCTTGCCGCCATTTCGGCAGTGATTTCTTCGTAATCCAAAATTTCTTCAACAGCCTCCATCGGAACACCCGCACGCACATAGCCGAGGACGGGAATCATTTTTTTACCGTTCTCTTTGCGGCCGAGAAGACGGTCAACCGAAACACCGAGCACCTGCGCAATAACCGCAAGGGTTGAGGTGTCGGGCGCAGTCCGTCCGTTTTCCCACTGGCTCACAGCCGTCTGATGCACGCCGCAAAGCGCGGCAAGCTCCTGCTGTGAAAGATTCTTTTTGCGGCGGAGTTCTTTAATTGTGTTCAAAATAATCATCCTTTCGGGCGGGGCACCACTGAAACTCACGGCGGAGTGTACCGAAAAAAGCAAAATGTAATCATATTCATATTATGAGCAAAACTATTGAAAAAGTCAAGAAGAAAATTAAAAATATTAATTTAACTCTTGACAAACAAACATTTGTTCGCTAATATTAATAGTGCTGCTATTAAAAAATTGAAAAAAGGAAATGAAAGAAAGGAGAATGACGGTGCAGAAAAACCAGGATTTGCCCGTGTTTTATCCCTCTGCCGAAGAAATGCGGGCGGCACAGCTTGCCTGTTGCGGACGTTGCTGTGACCAGTGCGAAACCCCGGCAGAATATGTGTACCGTGCGCGTGAGGTCGGAATGTCATTGTTGCTTAACACGGCAATAGAAGAAGAATTAAGCGAAAAAGAGCGACAGACCCTGAGGCTTTTTTGGTTTGAAAACAGAAGCGTCGGCGATGTTGCGGCAATGCTTGGAGTTAACCCGTCAACGGTCAGCCGTACGCTTGAGCGTGCAAAGGAAAAGCTTCACCGTGTTCTACGGTTTGCCGTGATGTATCAGCAGAATTCCTGCAATCCTGCTGTTGTGTGGGAAGCTCTTCGCCGTGCCGGAGCGATTGCCGCCGCGCGCGAAAACAAGGGGGCGGGATTTTCACAGCGCCTTCAGGCTTTACGGCTGGCGGAAGGTCTTACTCGTGACCGTCTTGCCGCCGATTTGTGCATAACGGCATCGCGCCTTGCAACGCTTGAATATGCAAAGGCAGAGCCGACTCTTAGCGAAATTGTCGGCATCGCGGCATTTTTCGGTGTCACTGCAGACTATCTTATTGCTTGAATTTTCAAAACGGAGGAACGATGAAAGAAAGAAAAACACTCGCTCAGCTCGGGGAAGAGTATGAGCGCAATCTGGAATTTATAAATGAAAAAATCAGCGCCCTCAGGGCAAAGCTCAGGGCATTGCCCGACCCGATTCTCAGCAATGAGGCTTATGCAGTAAAGTGCAGTCTGAATATGTATTATGAAATGCGTGCCGAGGTTGCGCACACGGCGCATTATCTTAAAAATTACTATAACAAAACGGGAGGAAGGAATTTTTATGACGCAAAAAATTATTGAAATCACAATGAATGACAAAGACGAGCTGATTTGTCCCGAAGAAGCGGGATTTGTTTACGAACATAACGCAAGCATAATTGAAATTACCCTCAACGAGGAGTTTGCAAGTGAAGACTACGATTATCTTGCGCTAGCCTTTGATGTTTCGGGGCTCAACAGAAAAATTGTCAGCAACAATATTTATCCCGAGGAAACTTCCGCCGCATACAGAAAGGCAAACAAGGTTTACTGTCCGCTCACGCAGGGACTTACACGCTCGGGCATCATCGGTGTTCAGCTTGAGGCTCATGTCGTTGATGCAAGCGGCGCGGGCGTTATCAGAAAATCGTCGGTTGCAACGCTTTGTTTTGCTCCTTCAATTACGGGTGCGGCAAGCGAAATTGACAGCAACACAACCCTTGTTGACCAGATGAGGGCAGCGGTTGAGTTTATAAATATGTTC
The DNA here is from genome assembly GCA_045592705.1 of Acutalibacteraceae bacterium. GTDB lineage: Bacteria > Bacillota > Clostridia > Oscillospirales > Acutalibacteraceae > CAG-177. Next base: position 32,859 of record JAZNVG010000033.1, read on the forward strand.
GAAGAAACAGGTAACCACGTTCACAAAAATATGGATTTACTTGAATCCTTGAGCGCCGAGGACGGCAGGGTGTATTTCGGAAGTGAGCCCGTGGGGGCAAAAAGCTACACTGAGCTTACGGATAAACCCGATATTCCCGACAGAACAAGCGCCCTTGAAAACGACAGTAACTTTGTTGCTGATGCTGACTATGTACACACGGACAACAATTTCAGCCGCGAAGATAAAGAAAAGCTCTCAGGCATTGAACAGGGTGCCCAGCGAAATGTGCAGAGCGACTGGGGGCAGACGGATGAGGAGGCGGCAGATTTTATAAAAAACAAGCCGCCAACAATCACGGGTTTTACGGGCGGAAAAAATATTGATGTCACCCAAGACGGTAAAATTCATTTTGTTTTGTCTTCACGCTATTACACAATGCGTCCCGATGAAGAACCGGATGCATACAAAGGTTTTGTTAACGCAATTACCGAAAACGTAATATTCGGCACGCAGGATGTGTCGGGTTTCATTCCCGAGGACGCGCTGATACTCAGAATTATTTTTCATAACGATGCAAACGGAAAATCCAATACGGTAACCGACCTTTATGAATGGTTGCCCTATTTTTATCACAACAGTTTCGACACCAATATGGTTATTACAAACCTGCCGACAACCACACGGCAGACCTTCGGCGGCTTCCGTGAGCCGGTGAATTCATCCTTGCACGACTATTTCTCAACCCCGAGCTTTAAGGGCTTTACGATTTTTTACCTTGAGGAGGTCGGATATGAGCTTGAGTGGTAACAGAATCTGTATTTGTGCAGGGCACGGGAAGTCGGAAAGCGGTGGCTATGACCCCGGTGCAATCGGCGGCGGTTATCACGAGTTCCGAATTGCAAGAGATATTGCGGAATACACTGCCGAGGAAATCAGAAAAAGCGGTTTCGGTTGCGATTTGATTAACGCAGACGGCAGTCTGTATCTGACCGATCGCATAAAACGTGTCAATGCAGGCGGATATGTGCTGGCGGTTGAAATTCACCTTAACGCAGGCGGCGGTACGGGCACGGAGGTTTATTACAGCAAATTTTCGTCAAACGGAAAACGAGCGGCGCAGTCTGTAAGCAAAGCAATTTCGCAGTCTCTCGGAATAAAAAACCGCGGTGCGAAAACCCGGCTTAATTCAAAAGGGAAAGACTATTTTGCTTTTATCAGACAAACCGATATGACGGCATTGCTTATTGAAACGGTGTTTATTGATACACCCTCTGACCTGAAAACCGTAACAACGCAGGAGGGCAGAAAAAAATGCGCCGCGGCAATTGCCGGCGCAATAAGAAATGAGCTTGACCCGATTCCTGAAACGAAGCTGCAATATGAAATAATCTGCCACTCGCTCACAGTGCGAAGCGGCCCGTCTGTCTCACACCCGGCGGTCGCTTATGTCGGCAACGGCGAGACTGTTACCGTCACGGAAAAAGTCGGCAAGTGGGGAAAAATCGGAAAAGGGTGGATTTCGCTTAATGAAAAATATGTCAGACTCAGTCGGAGGTGAAAGAGATGGACTGGGAAATCTTTTTCTCTTTTCTCGGTTCGGCGGTCGGTTGTCTCGGGGGTATTCTTGCCTCACAGAAGCTTATGAACTACCGAATTGAACAGCTTGAAAAGAAAGTTGACAAACATAACAATCTTGTGGAAAGAATGGCCGCCGCAGAGCGTGACATAAAAAGCGCTCACAGACGTATAGATGCGTTACCGTGGCGGGGAAAGGAAAAATATGAATAAATTTAAAAAGTTTTTTGCGGCAATAAGCGGTGTTTCGGTCGGCACATGGGTGCGCCTTGTGTTGCTTTTGCTTGCTTTTATAAATCTCACACTGCAAAGCTTCGGTGTGAAAACAATCCCTGTGGACAGTGAAAATGTCAGCGCCGGGGTAAGTATCGCTTTTGCCGCTGTCTGTGCGGCGGTGTCATATTGGGAAAACAACTCTTTCACTCAGGCGGCACAAGCCGCGGATAAAGTGTTGCGCGGCGAATTAACGGCGGTTGAATCCAAAACAAATGAAGATAAAATCGAAATCATTGACAAAAACACTTGTATATGAAATAAATTTATGTTATAATACAAGATATAGTGTTTTTTTTGATAACATTTCTATTACTTGACATAAAATTTATTTTGAGAGGGATTCGGATATGAAAAAAACCATCAAAAAAATTGTTGCCGTGCTTCTTACGGTCTTAATCGTTGCTTCGGGTGTGATGAGTGCCCTTGCGCTGACTCCGTCATATACTCCCAGCAGCAGTTATAAGGGCGGTCAGTATTACACAAATCTTACAAAGGTAAGTCTTACCGGTGACCAGAGAGCGGATATCGTGAGCGTTGCGCTTTCACAGGCAGGCTATCACGAAGGAAGCAGTTCTTCAACAATTTCAGGCAGCTCCAACGGCTCTGCAAATTACAGCGAATACGGTTACTGGTACGGCAATCAGGGCACAGCCTGGTGTGCAACCTTCATTTCCTGGTGTGCAGCACAGGCAGGTATTCCCGAAAGCATCATTCCGAAAACCGCTTCAACGCAGGGAATGTATCAGGCTCTTCCCCATCCTTCGGGTGCGTTGACCGCATATACCCCTTTGCCCGGTGACATTGCTTTCATCTGCAACAACGGCGGCACAACAATTAACCACGCCGGCATTGTTGTTTCGGTAACTTCTTCAACAGTCACACTTGTTGAGGGCAATTACTCCGACAGTGTAAAGGCAAACCGCCAATACCCCAGATCGTCTCTTAAAAGCGGCAATATGAGAATTGTCGGCTTCGGTATTCCTTCATATAAAAGCAATATTGCAAACATAGTTTTTGATGCAAACGGCGGCACAAACGCTCCCGAAATCCAGACGGTTGCAATTGATGTCAAGACAACTCTGCCGACAGCTGTTCCCGTTAAGGAGAATTATACTTTTGTCGGTTGGGCAACCACCAAGACTGCCACTGCCGCTCAATTCACGGCAGGCGGAGAATTCACCGCCAAGGGTGACACTACACTTTATGCAGTATGGAAACTCAAAGAGTTTTATGTTTCTTATGACGCAAACGGCGGCACAAATGCTCCCGCCAGTCAGATAAAAGTTTTCGGTGAAACCGTCAAAATTTCGGATGCCGTACCCACACGCGGCGGATACACCTTCGTCGGCTGGGCAACAACAGATGATGCAACTGCCGCCACTTATACCGCAGGTGCAGATTACACAGCCAACGAAAATGTTACACTTTATGCAGTGTGGCAGGAAATCGGTGTTAAACAAATCAGCATTAAAACACCCCCCGCAAAAGCGGAATTTTATGTAGATACTCTTTTTGATGCGACAGGAATGGAAATCGAGGTCGTTTATGAGGACGACACAAAGGCAGTGGTTTCAAAGGGCTTCACTGTTTCTTCCGACTCTGTTTTTGAAACAGAAGGCAAGCAGACTGTTACCGTTACATATCGCGGCAAGACTGCCGACCTTGAGGTAAATGTTGTTACCAAGCCCGAGAATTATGTTTCCGTAAAATCCGTTTCATTCAAAAGCAGAACAATTTCTCTGTATTCCACCTCATTTTCAAACTCCGTAACCGTGTTGCCGGAGGATGCGACAAACAAAAAGGTTATTTTCTCTTCTTCTGATGAAAGTGTTGCAACGGTTGACGAAAACGGTGTTATTTCTCCCGTAGGTATCGGTCAGGCAACCATCACCGCAATCACCGTTGACGGTGCAAAGAAGGCAACCTGCACGGTTTCTGTTGTTTCGGTTGCAAACGGTGTTTCAATCACATCCGATAAAGACCGCATTGCTGCCGGCGAAACGGTAAAGCTGAGCGCACAGCTTGCAAACGGCGTTTCGGGACAGGTTGTCTGGACCTCTTCCGATGAGTCTGTTGCTACAGTCAGCGCAGACGGAACGGTTACCGGTGTTGCCAGAGGTTCTGCAGTCATCACCGCAACGGTTGTCGGCACGTCTTACAGTGCATCTTATGAAATCAGCGTAACCGAAATTCCCTCTATAGGAGATATTCTCGGCGATATGTTCGGCGATGCCGATTATCTGGATATCATCGCAAAGCTGGTTGAGCTTTTCCGTATTCTTCTTGAAGAGTTTATGAAAATTCTTGAAATGCTTACCGCGACACCTGCCGCATAAAATTTCAGAAGCAATAATAAATCCCCTTACAGCACGTTGTGTGTTGTAAGGGGATTATTTTATCTTTGGGGATTAAAACGGATAATCGTCAAGATATTCCGTTTCGGTTTCGTCGGGCTGAGTTTCCTCGGGTGCGAGATTGACTCTGAGAACAACTTTTTTGCCGGATTCATAGGTGTTGCCGCTGATAAGGCTCATTGAAAGAACCTCTTCGGTTGCGTGAATACCGTCGTTTGCAACGTCTTTACGTTCACATACAAAACCGATTTCCGTAAGTCTTGACTCTGCCTCTTCATAGGAAAGGCCGACAACATCGGGCAATGTAATCATTTCCTTGCCGAGGCTTACCGTCAGCACAATTTCCGTTCCGTATTCAACCGCGGAGTTGGGGGCAACGCTTTGTGCAATTATGTAACCTGCAGGAACGGAGTTGCTGTATTCGCCTTTTTGCGAGAAAGAAAATCTTTTAGTGAAAACGGGGTTGTTGCTTACATCGGCATAGGTTGTTTCCAAAGCCACAAAGTCAGGAACAATTGTTGTTTCGGCAACGGTTGAAGACGAAATGGATGTGGATTCTTTATTGCCGATATTTATACTGTCACGGAAAAAGATGAACAGAACGCCGGTAATGATTAATGCGCAGACAAGGAAGCTGATACCTACTGAAACAATGAAAGCGGAAACGGCATTGCCCTTTTTCTTTTTTGCGGCGGTTGAGGCTGCCGGCTTTTTCTGAGCGACGGGTGCCGTCGGTGCGGCGGTTTCGTTACCCTGAACGGTGGGGGCAAGAACGGTGCGTGTTGTAAACGATTCACTTGCGGCGGCAGCTGCGGGAGAAGCGGAAAGCTCGGCACGAAGCTGCTCAACCGTTCTTGTTCTGTCCTCGGGCAGAATCTGCAAAGCATTGATAAGACCGTTTATTACATAAGCCGGAAGCTGTTCGGCAAATTTACCGGGCACCATAAGGCGGTCATTTGTTGCTCTTTCGGTGGCATCAATCGGGTCGGAACCGATAAGAGCACGGTAAAGCACTGCGCCAAAAGAGTAAATATCCGTCCAAGCGCCCTGACGGCCGTCAAAGCCGTATTGTTCAATGGCTGAATAGCCCTGGAAAAGCTGTGCGTTGAGGTCGCCCCTCGCTGTGCGTGCCTGCCAGATTGAAAAGCCCGTGATTCTGACCTTTCCGTCGTGGCCGAGAACAAGGGTGGTGGGTGAAATTCCGCGGTGGATAATTCCGGCGGAATGGAGTGTGCCGAGGGTTGACAGAATGGGCATAAAGAGCTGTCTTGCACGCTCCCACGGAATATATCCCGTTTTGCTTGAAAGCAGATAGTCGCGCAAGGTGATGTTTTCAAAATACTCGTAAATTGCAAAGGTTGTGTTGTAGTCGTGAACAACGTCGGTGACAGCGATAAGGGCAGAAAGACCGCGCAGGCGCATAAGCTTGTTCCACATTTCGGTAAAGCTCTGGTTGCAGTCGCGGAAGGTGATTTCACTGCCGGGCATAATTTTGAGAGCAAGGTCATTCGTTGTTCTCATACAGATTGAGTCGGGGATAAATTCCCTGATGTTTACGGCCTTACGCTCGGTCAGATCCCAGCCGATATAGGTTGCACCCTCACCGTTGTAGTCAAGAAGCTTGCCCACAAGGTAGCGGTTTGCGATAACCGTACGCACGGGAAGATAGGGAGCGATTTGAACAGAATCCGCATGGTAACCGCAATAGGGGCACTGTTTTTCGTTGCCGATTTCTTTCATACAGCTCATGCAAAGATTATCTGTACTGACCATTACACATCTCTCCTTTCGGACATTCGGTGCGCGGCGGATTTTGCCGCATATACAATTTAATAATATCAAAATAAAGTGATTTTGTCAATGAAGGTAACAGGATTGTAAACTTTTACGTTTTATAGGGGAGCCGAAAAAGCGTTTTTTCTTGTATATTTGCAAGGTCTGTGTTATAATTTTCCAAAAGGTCGGGAGGTAAGATTTATGTTTGATTTTAACAAAACGCTCAAAGAAAATGCGCACGGCAGAGTTTTGCTTTGTGCACACCGCGGTGTTTCCTCGGCAAACATTCCCTGCAACACTCTTGCGGCTTTTAAAGCGGCACTGATGCAGGGCGCTGATATAATTGAATTTGATGTTTCGAAAAGCCGCGACGGTAAATATTTTGTTTTTCATCCCGGAATGGAAAGCGCACACCTGCGCAAAAGGAAGTCGCTTTCACTGATGAGTGCAAAAAAAATAGAAAATCTGCGTTTTGTTAATCAGGATGACTGCAAAACATTTCTCGGCATCAACACACTTGAGGAAATTTTTGACTTTCTCAGGGGCAAGTGCTACATAAACGTTGACAAATTCTGGACAGATATTCCCGGCATAACCGAGTGCATCCGCCGTTGCGGCGTTGAAAAGCAGGTTATCGTAAAAACACCGGTCAAGGACAGATACATTGAACAGATAAAAAAATATGCGCCCGATTTTATGTTTATTCCGATGATTAAAAATGAAGACACCGTTTCGGAAAAATTACTTGCAAGCGGAATAAATTATGTCGGCGCTGAGGTGCTTTTTGCCGATGAAAGCGCACCCGTTGCTTCTCCCGAATACATTGAGAAAATGCACAGTCTTGGTCTGATGCTTTATGTAAACGCAATTGTTTACAACAGCAGAGACGTGCTTTCTGCCGGTCATTCCGATGACAATGCAATAATTAAATCACCCGATTTCGGTTGGGGCTGGCTGATTGACCGCGGATTTGATATCATTCAGACAGATTGGTGCGGAATGCTCAAAAACTATATGGAAAACCGAAAATAAGCTGAATTTTTAAAAAAACATAGAATTTTGTAAAATCAGGTGGATTTGTGTGAATAAATTGCACAAAAAAACCTGATTTTTTTGTGCTTGTGTTATTGAAAAAGTAATAATTAGTTGTTATAATATAATTTGGTATAATGTCAAAGGATGTGTAAAAGGGGGAATGTGTTATGGTTAAGGATAACGTACCGCTTTACCTTTTTCATCAGGGCACCAATTCAAAGGCTTACGAGTATCTGGGCGCCCACCGTGTAAAGGATACGGATGCGGTTGTTTTCCGTCTTTGGGCACCCCACGCGCGCTCGGTGAGCATTGTCGGCGATTTCAACGACTGGCGCACCGATGCAAGCCCTTGCACACGAATAAGTGAGCAGGGTGTGTGGGAATGTACCGTTGACGGTGTAAAACTGTTTGATTCTTACAAGTTTTACATTGAAAGTGCAAACGGCAGATTTTTCTACAAAAGCGACCCCTATGCGTTCCACGCCGAAACAAGACCCGGCACGGCGTCGAAGTTTTATGAGTTGGGCAATTATAAATGGGGCGATTCCGCCTGGCTTAAAAAGCGCAAAAACAAAAGCGTTTACAGTTCGCCGGTGAATATTTACGAGGTGCACGCGGGTTCGTGGCAGGTTTATTCCGACGGAAATCCCTTGCCTTACCGTGAGCTTGCCGACCGCCTTATTCCTTATGTCAAGGATATGGGTTATACTCATATTGAGCTGTTGCCGATAAGCGAATATCCTTTTGACGGCTCGTGGGGCTATCAGGTGACGGGTTATTTTGCGCCCACCTCACGCTACGGCACGCCGGATGATTTTGCATATTTTGTTGACCTTGCGCACAAGAACAACATCGGTATTATTCTTGACTGGGTACCTGCTCATTTTCCCAAAGATGCCTACGGCCTTTATGAATTTGACGGAGAGCCCTGCTACGAATATGAAAGTCCGCTCAAGGGTGAGCATCTGCAGTGGGGCACACGCATTTTTGACTTCGGCCGTACCGAGGTGCAGAGCTTCCTTGTCTCCAGTGCGATGTATTGGATTGACCGGTTTCACATTGACGGTTTACGTGTTGATGCGGTTGCCTCAATGCTCTATCTTGACTACGGTCGCGAGGACGGTGCTTGGCAGCCGAATGTAAACGGCGGCAACGAAAATCTTGAGGCGGTTGCCTTGCTCAAAAAGCTCAACGAGCTTATTTTCAGAGAACACGGCGACGTTATGATGATTGCCGAGGAAAGCACCGCCTGGCCTATGGTTTCCAAACCGACTTATATGGGCGGCCTCGGATTCAATTTCAAGTGGAATATGGGTTGGATGAATGACTGTCTGCGTTATTTCTCGCTTGACGGACTTTTCAGAAAATTCAACCACGACTGCCTTACCTTCTCGTTTTTCTACGCGTTTTCCGAGAACTTCATTCTGCCTATTTCACACGATGAGGTTGTTCACGGAAAATGCTCGCTGATAAATAAAATGCCCGGTACATACGAGGAAAAATTTGCGGGTGTGCGTTCTTTCCTCGGTTATATGATGGCGCACCCGGGTAAAAAGCTGCTGTTTATGGGCTCCGAATTCGGTCAGTTCATTGAGTGGAATTACAAGCAGGAGCTTGATTGGCTTCTTCTTGATTATGACGCCCACCGTCAGCTTAAAAATTACGTCAAAGCGCTTAACACGTTCTATACAAAGAATGCACCTCTCTGGCAGATAGACTACGGCTGGGAGGGTTTCCGTTGGCTGGTCAGCGATGACAGCGCCAACTCGGTAATTGCGTTTGAACGAATTGACAACGACGGTAACGAGATAATCTGTGTTTGCAATTTCACACCCGTTGAACGCAAGGATTACCGTATAGGTGTACCGAAAAAGGGCACCTGGCGTCCCGTTTTCAGCTCGGATGACCCGCAATACGGCGGCACGGGCAACGCAACGGCAAAATCCGTGCGCACACAGGCAAAGCCGATGCACGGATTTGAGCAGAGCATAAAGCTTGACCTTGCAGGACTGAGTGTGATGTACCTTAAAAACACTTCACGCAAGAAATAAATAACTTAAACATAAAAACGGAGGAAATACTATGGCTCACAAAACCGAATGTATTGCCATGTTGCTTGCGGGCGGACAGGGAAGCCGTCTGGGCATCTTGACAAAGAACATCGCAAAACCAGCGGTACCTTACGGCGGAAAATACAGAATCATTGATTTCCCGCTGTCAAACTGCGTCAACTCTGGCATCGACACCGTCGGCGTGCTTACCCAGTATCAGCCGCTTGTTCTTAACGGCTATATCGGCAACGGTCAGCCGTGGGACCTTGACAGGGCTAACGGCGGCGTTCACATTCTTTCACCTTATCAGCAGATTAAAGGTACGGAATGGTATAAAAACACCGCAAACGCAATTTATCAGAACATTAATTTCATTGACAGATATAATCCCGAATATGTGCTTATTCTTTCCGGTGACCACATTTACAAAATGGATTATTCCAAAATGCTTGACTACCACAAGGAAAAGGATGCCGCCTGCACAATCGCGATGCTTGAGGTGCCGTGGGAAGAGGCTTCCCGTTTCGGTCTTATGCTTGTAAACGATGACGGCTCAATTTCCGAGTTTGAGGAAAAACCGAAGAATCCCAGAAGCAACAAGGCTTCAATGGGTGTTTATATCTTTACCTGGAGCAAGCTTCGTCAGTATCTTATTGATGACGAAAACAATCCCGAGTCGGGCAACGATTTCGGTCACGACCTTATTCCTGCAATGCACGGCAACGGTGAGCGTCTTTTCGCTTATCCCTTTGACGGCTATTGGAAGGATGTCGGCACAATCGACAGCCTCTGGGATGCAAACCTTGACCTTCTTAATCCCACCGTTGACCTTGACCTTAGCGACCCCGACTGGAAAATCTATTCAAAGAGTCTTGCCGCACCGCCCCACTTCATCAGCAAGGATGCGGTCGTGGAAAACTCTATGATTACCGAGGGCTGCGAAATTGAAGGCAACGTCGATTTCTCGGTGCTTTTCACAAACGTCACCGTTGAAGAGGGTGCAACCGTCAAATATTCAATTGTAATGCCCGGCACCGTTATTAAAAAAGGTGCGGTTGTTCAGTATTCTATTATTGCCGAAAACGTGGTTGTCGAAGAGGGCGCAACCGTCGGTCAGGCTCCCGAAGAAATGGGCACTGACGAATGGGGTGTTGCCGTTGTCGGCAGCGGTGTAACCGTCGGCAAAAACACACAGGTCAAAGCCAAAGCAATGGTTGACACAGATATCGGAGGTGAGCAATAATGTCAGCAAACAATTTGTTAGGTCTTATTTACACAAATGCACGTGATGAACTGCTGCCCGAGATTACTGCCGTGCGTGCAATGGGCTCCGTTCCCTTTGCAGGCCGTTACAGACTTGTCGATTTCCAGCTTTCAAATATGGTAAATGCGGGTGTTACCGCTGTCGGTCTTATCACCAAGGCCAATTACCGCTCACTTATGGACCATGTCGGTTCGGGCAAACCGTGGGATTTATCCCGCAAGAGAGAAGGCGTTGCTTTCCTGCCGCCCTTCAACACCGTGACAACCGGTCCCGCCAACGCAAAGATTGATGCATTTTACGGTAACCTTGATTATATTACAAATTCCAAAAAGGAATATGTTCTTATCTGCGACAGCAACGTTATCTGCAACGTTGACTATGAGGCAATGTTGAAGGCTCACATTGCAAAGGGCGCCGACATCACCGTTGCTTATGCAAACGGCGGTGTGCCGAAAATTGACGGCAGAATGATTATGACCCTTGACGAAAACAAAAAGGTTGTTGACGCCGTTTCCTCCGTCGGTGACGAGGAGGGTGTGTGCTACTGCCTTAACACCTACATTTTCAAGCGCACTCTGTTTGAAAGACTGCTTCACGAAGCACACAGCAGACGCGTTCCGTTTTTCACCGCCGTTATTCTGAGCAACATTGAAAAGCTTAATGTTTACGGCTATGAATTTGACGGATTTGTCAGAACAATCGATTCTCTTCAGAGCTATTACGATATCAGCATGGAGTTGCTCCAAAAAGAAAACCGCAAGCAGCTTTTCACCGCCGAAAGACCCGTTTACACCAAGGTTAAAGATGCCGCGCCTGCCATTTATTCAATCGACTCGGCAGTCAAGAATTCTCTTGTTGCCAACGGTTGCATAATTGAGGGTGAGGTCGAAAACTGCATCCTCTTCCGCGGTGTTCACATCGGAAAAGGCGCAAAAGTCAAAGATTCAATCATTATGCAGGACACTTTTATCGGTGAGGGTGCCTGCGCCGAATGCGTGATTATGGATAAAGACACGGTTCTTAAACCCCGCAAGCATATTTGCGGTTCATCGAATTACCCTGTGTATATCAGCAAAGGAACAGTTATTTGAGGAAGTGACCCGAATGAATAAAAATACAGTCGCAACGGTCGTGGTTGTCGTGATTGCAATTTGCCTTATCGGTGTTGTTGTCGGCAGAAATTACATCAATATCGATGATGACACCACAACGTCTGCAACGCAGAGTGTTGAAACAACAATTGATAAGGACGGAAACGTGATTTTTCTTACCGCGCCCGACGGATACACAAGTCCGTCAAGCAAATCCAGTATGATTTATCACGGTTCAACAAAGCTTACAACTTCAACAAAAAAAACCGAAACATCCGATAAAACTCAGTCGACGGAATCAACCTCCGCCACCACAACAAAGCCGTCAGAAACAAGGATTGAGTATGTGACTGATGAAATCGGTAATGCGGTGCTTGACGAAAACGGTAAGCCTATGACAACGGTTGTTATTGTTACAACAAAACCGACCACAACCGACAGCACAACCGTGCCCGATGTTCCCGAAAACACGGATTCAACGGCAACAACGTCGGCTGTAACAGACACAACGCAGTCCACAACCGCCCAAAGCACAACACAGACCGATACATCCTCCTCAACAACGGCCGGTCAGGCTGAAAACACAGCTGCTTAATTTTCAAAAAAGGATGATTAAAAATGAAAGTTTTATATTGTGCAAGTGAAGCGTTGCCTTTTGCGGCCAGCGGCGGACTTGCCGACGTTGCGGGCTCGTTGCCTGTTGCGCTTCGCAGACGTCTTGTCGGTTGCCGTGTGGTAATGCCGCTTTATGAATGTGTCAGCGAAGAGCTGAGAAGCAAAATGCGTTTCATTACAAGCATTATGGTTCCCGTTTCGTGGCGCAGACAGTACTGCGGAATTTTTGAGGCAAAGGCAAACGGTGTCACCTATTATCTGCTTGACAATGAGTATTATTTCAAACGCTCATCCCTTTACGGACATTATGACGACGGCGAGCGCTATGCGTTCTTTTCGCGCGCTGTGCTTGAAATTCTGCCTTATATTGATTTTAAACCCGACATAATCCATTGCAATGACTGGCAGTCGGCACTTGTGCCCGTTTATTATTCCACAATGTATGCAAACCGCGAAGGCTATACGGGCATCAAGACAGTATTTACAATTCACAACATTCAGTATCAGGGAATTTACGGCAAGGATATCCTCGGTGATGTCTTTGCGCTCGGTGAAGAGCATTGCTCTCTTGTTGAGTTTGACGGCGCCGTCAATCTTATGAAGGGCGCAATCGAGTGTGCCGACAAGGTTACAACCGTCAGCAACACTTATGCAAATGAAATTCTTGACCCGTGGTTCAGCCACGGTCTTGACCCGATTCTCAGAAACCGCAGCTACAAGCTCAGCGGCATTCTCAACGGTATTGACACCGTTGGCTATGACCCCGAAACAGATAAAAACATTTTCTGCAATTATTCGGCTGCCGACCCCTCGGGCAAGGCAAAGAACAAGCAGGCTTTGCAGGAGATTTTCGGCTTGCCTCAGAACGAAGGCACACCCGTTATCGGAATTGTTTCGCGCCTTGTTTCACACAAGGGCTTTGACCTTGTCAAGGCTGTGCTGCGTGAGCTTCTTGACACTGCAGACGTTCAGGTTGTAATTCTCGGCTCGGGTGACTGGGAATATGAAAGCTTTTTCAAAGAGGTTGCCGCAAACTATCCTCACAAGGTCGGTTTGCGTGTCGGCTTTGTTCCCGACCTTGCCAGAAAAATTTATGCGGGCGCGGATATTTTCCTTATGCCCTCCAAAAGCGAGCCCTGCGGTCTTTCGCAAATGGTTGCGCTCAGATACGGAACAATTCCCATTGTGCGTGAAACCGGCGGCTTGAAAGACACCGTAACCGACAGCGGTGACGGTCAGGGCAACGGCTTCACCTTCAAAAGCTATAATGCCCACGATATGCTGGATGCAATCAGGCGTGCTCTGGGTGCTTATGCAAACGGCGAAGAGTGGCAGAAGCTTGTTTTGCGCGCTCTTGAGTGCGATAACAGCTGGGGTCGCTCGGCAAATGAATACATAAGACTTTACAAAAGTCTTAAATAATCGGAAAAATCCCACCCTTTCAACGGGGTGGGATTAGCATAATTATAATTATTCGTGGAATGTCGGCACTTGATTCTGCAGAATGTTTTTAAGATAGCCGTCTGCGTGCTCGATGATTGTTTTAATGCTTTCAGGCACGGGCATATCAATTGTTTTTTCAACGTCTGCAAGGTCTTTGACAAGGCTCAGGCACATTGTGTCCATAACACGCATCGTAAGGTCGGTGTTATAGTTATCAATGTTAAACGGCAGCCAGTCCTTGGGCAAAGCACCGTTGATAACCGAAAAAAGCACAAGTCTGTAAATAATCAGCGAATAATAAAGGTTGTAGTCGTGGTTGGTGATGGTGCCGCTTTTTACAAGCACCTCTTGCAAAGAGGAAATGGCGCGAAAAGCAGTCAGCGTAGAAAACCGTTTGTCTTCTTCGCTGGCGGTGCTCATATCAAAAACCTCATTAAACCCCGTTTTGCTTGTGCTGCAGCCCAACAGATAATCGCAGGTGACGCCGTAGAGCTCGGCGGCCTTGATTAAAAAGTTTCTGCCGCATTCACGGATTCCTTTTTCATAATGTGACAGCAAAGCCTGAGAAACGCCAAGCATTGAGGCGGCTTCTTTCTGGCTGAGTCCTTTTTCTTTGCGCAGCTCGCAAAGTATAACGGGAAAACTTCTTTCCATAATAACCTCACAAAATATACAAACAGTATAATAATTATACTCCCGTTGAGCGGTTTTGTATATTGCTGAAAGCGCCAAATTTTTTCTTGTTTTTTTGGAGGAAAAATGAAATCTTATGTAATTCATCTCATCAGAAACGGTCTAACTGCCGAAAATCTTGAGGGCAGATATATCGGTCACACCGATTCTCCTTTGAGTGAGGACGGCAAAAATCAGCTTGCTCAGCTTAAAGAGGAGCTTGTTTTTCCTCGCGTTGAAGCCGTTTTTTCAAGTCCGCTTTCGCGTTGCACCGAAACGGCAAAAATTCTTTACCCCGAACATAATCCCATCATCATTGACGGGTTGATTGAGTACAATTTCGGTGAATTTGAAAACAAAACCGCCGATGAACTTAAAAAGAACGAAACTTTTTCAGACTGGCTTTCGGGTGACCCGGAGGCAAAACCCGAATACGGCGAAAGCAACGCCGAGTTTGCCGCACGTGTTTGTGCGGCTTTTGAAGCGGTTGTAACAGGTGTGCTGAAAACGGGAATCACCAACACGGCAATTGTTACCCACGGCGGTGTCATTATGGCTCTGCTTGAAGCCTACGGAATACCCGAATTGCCAATGCACGAATGGCTTTGCCCCAACGGTTGCGGGTTTTCGGTGAGGATAAACACCTCGCTGTGGATGCGTGCAAGAAAGTTGGAGGTTTTCAGCGAATTTCCTTACGAAAAAGAGGAGCTTGATGACTGAGAGCTGAAAGGAGCGATTTATTATGATTTTTGCAAACCATGCACATGTTTTTCCTGAGCAGCTGCGTCCGGAGGGCACGGTTGACAGCCTGAAAAATTTTATGGATGAGTGCGGCATTGACAAATGTGTTGCCTTTGCCCCCTTTGCCGACCGCTTTTCCGATGCCGGAATTGACGAAAACCACAACGTCTGGCTCGCAAAGCAGATTAAAGGTTGCAGCGACATTGTCGGCTTCGGCACGGTTGATTTTGATGCCCCCGACCTTGGCGGTCAGGTTGAGCGTATTGCCGACCTCGGCTTTAAAGGAATTAAGCTTCATCCGCCTTATCAGGAGTTTGTCATTGACGGTGCGCCTGCCTTTGAGGTTTATGAAAAGGCGCAAGAGCTGGGCTTGTTTCTTTCTTTCCACTCGGGAATGCATTGGCACCGTCTGCGTGACAACCTTGTGTTGCTTTTTGACGAGGTTGCGTGGAATTTCCCGAAACTGCGCTTCAGTATGGAACACATCGGCGGATATCACTTTTTCACAGATGCGCTCGCCGTGATGTGCAACAACTCACGCGGCGGCACTCAGCCGAGAGTTTTTGCCGGTTGGACAAGTGTTGACAACTCAAACGGCTCAGGTGCGTGGGCACTCAGTGACGAGCAGCTTAAAACCGTGATTCTGCAAACGGGCGAAGACCGCAGCATTTTCGGTGTCGATTTTCCGTATAACAATGCCGAAAGCATCAAACGTGATATTGCACGGATAAAAAATATGGATTTGAGCGAAGAATGTAAAGAAAAAATTCTCGGAAAAACACTTGAAAAAATACTCAGTGTATAAAATTAAAAGGGACTGTCGCAACAGTCCCTTGTTTTTATTTTGTCAGCACGCGCACCCATTTGTAGCGGTTGACCTTAACGGCAGCAACGGCGCATTTAAGCACCTGATCCGCTTTGAGCAGGGCAAAGGTTACGGGGATGGGCCACTTGAACACAAATGCGCTCAGCAACGAAAGCGGCAAAACAATGCACCACATAAAAATAATATCATTTTTGAAGACAAAGTCCGTTTCGCCGCCGCCTGAAACAATTCCCGTCAGCGCAGGTGCTTCGTAAGCGGTGCCGATAATTGTGATGCTTAAAATATAAATGAAAATTTCTGTCAGCTTTGTTGTCTGGGCAGAAACGTTGTAATAGTCAATGATCAGATTTTTGCAAAGCAGTAAAATTGCGCTTGAAACAAAGCCGATTGCAAGGAACGCAAGCTGCATATTACGGCAACGGGATTTTATAAGAGACATCGGTTGATTTTCGCCGATTGTTTTACCCACAAGCACGCAGGCGGCATTGCCGGCAGGGTAACAGATGACGGTTGCAACCTGAAAAATGGTTGAAGCAATGCTGTTTGCACCGATTGCAGTTTCGCCGAGGTGGCCAATAATTGCACCCTGCACACCCATTGCAATTCCCCAGGAAACACTCGACATAATCAGGGGTGAGCCTGTGCGGAAATAGTCTTTGATGAAATCCTTTGAAATGTCAAAGCAGCTTGTAAGACGCAACTTAAGACTTTTGTCATAAACAAAAACATAAAGGCAGATAACGACAAACTCAAGCGCTCTTGCAATAAGTGTGGCAAGCGCCGCACCTCTGATTCCCATTTCGGGCATACCGAGTCTGCCGTAAATGAGACCGTAATTGAGCACAAGGTTAACCGCGAAGGAAGAAAGCGACACATAAAAGCCGATTTTAACCTTTTCAACGCTTCGCATAACACCCACGAGCAACGTTGTCATCAGGAAAATGATGTAGGAATATTTGATAACATCAAGGTATTCCACGCCTGCTTCAATGACATTTGTTTCATTTGTGAAAAGTGAAAGCAAGGCGTGCGGTGCGATTGCGGCAAAAGCCGTGATGATTCCGCTGACCGCAAGACCGACCCAGAAGGCGACTGCATAAATTTTGTGAATAGGCTTTGTTTTGCCAAGTCCCCAGTATTGTGAGGCAATGACAATCAGACCGTTTGTGATGCCCATTGATGCCATCTGCAGAAAAAACTGCACCTGGTTGCATATTGCGGTGCCGTTAAGGGCAAGTTCGCTGTAGGAGCCGAGCATAACCGAGTCGGCAAGGTTAACGCCGAAAACGACAAGACTCTGAAGCGCCAGGGTGAGTGTCATTTTTATAAACTGTTTGTAAAAGGGTGCGTCATATGTTCTTTTCACAAAAATCCCTCCCCGATTTTCAACTTAATGAATTATAACATTATCGGGTAAAAAAAACAATACGACAATTCTTAATTGAATCATAATATTTTATTTTTCTTAAAGAAAAATAAACACAGAAGGCGGTGATATAATTCCCAAGGAAAAATAAAAAGGGAAAAGGAATTTTTAAAATGAATGTTTATGATTTTGACAACACAATCTACCGCGGTGAAAGCGGAAAAGACCTGTTTATGTATTATCTGAAAAAAGACCCGAAGTTGCTTGCGGCGCTTCCGTGGGGTCTTGGTTGCATTATCAGATATGAAACGGGCAAGCTTTCCATTGAGCAGATTTATGAGAAATATGCGGGTGTTATTGAAAATTACACCCGTTCAATTGCCGACATTGATGCCGATGTGCAGGATTTCTGGAATAAAAACAGCAGCAAGATAAAATCTTTTTATTTAAGACAGAGACGTGACGATGATATTATTATTTCCGCTTGCCTTGATGTTGTGCTTGCCGAAATATGTAAGCGTCTCAATATTAAAAACTACATCGGCTCGCAGACAGACCTTGAGTCGCGCAAGTTGCTCAAATTCTGCTACCGCGAAACAAAGGTTGAGCTTTTTAAAGAAAAATATCCCGATGCGGTTATTGACAATTTTTATACCGACTCTTATAATGACAAGCCGATGATCGAGCTTGCAAAAAACGCTTTTCTCGTAAAAGGAAACAGAATAATCAAAATCAAATAAAACAAAAAGACGCAGGCCTGCTTGATGCGACTTGCGTCTTAGCTTTTAAAAGGGGAAAAACGGCAGGGTAAAAGTGATACCCGTTGTTGTGGTCGTTGTTTGCTTTTTGGTTGTTGTTTTCTTTTTTGTGGTGGTTGTTTTTTTCTTTGTTGTTGCCGTTGTCGTCTTTTGGGTTGTCGACTGTGTTGTTTTGGTTGTTGTCGTTGTTGTCTGCGTGGTGGGCGGAGCCGTGGTTTCAGTTGTCGTTTGTCTGTCGGTGTACAAAGCGTCGTAAACGTTTTCGTAAACAAAGCCTGCCTTAAGCTCCATACCGTAAGCTTCGAAAAGCTCACTTACGCTTACAATTTTATATCCGCGCTCAACAAGCAAAGGCAAAACAATCGCAAAGGCATCAACCGTGAACTGATAGTAATCGTGCATCAGAATAATATCGCCGTCTGTGACATTGTCAAGAATTGAATTTACAACCGTCTGCAGGTCCAGCTCTCTCTGAGCGGGGGAGCGGTCGGGGTTTGCATCGTCTTTATATTTCCAGTCGAGCGTGTCGATGTTCCACTGAATAAGCGGCGAATTGAAAATATCCCTGATGCCTGCAAAAGAACCGTAGGGGGCGCGGCAAAGGATTCTTTCCTGCCCCGTCAGGCTGTAAATAATTTCGTTTGTCAGTGCAAGCTCTTTTAGCGCTTTCGATCTGTCTGCCGTGGCAAGGTTTATGTGGCTGTATGAGTGGTTACCGATTTCACAGCCGAGTGAAACGGCACGGCGCACGGTGTCTTCGCAACCGGCAATGTTACTGCCGACAAGGAAGAAGGTGGCGGTAAAGCCGTATTCTTCAAGCAGGTCAAGAATCTGATTGGTTGTGGCATTCTTCGGGCCGTCATCAAAGCTGAAAGCAATCAGCTTTGGCTCAGTTTGAGGCGGTTGAGTTGTGGTGGTTACGGTTGTTGTGGCGGAGGTTTTTGCGGGTCTGACATAACGCGGTCTGCCGTTGCGCATATAAGGCACACCGAAAACGATGACCATGGTAAGCGAAAGCAAAAAAGCTATAGCACCGACAAGGGTACCCTTTTTCATCAGATTCCTCCTTCATTACCGTATTTTCTACATTATAATACAATAAACAGCAGAAAAAATTCCGAAAAAGAAACAAAGGTAAATGAAATAAACGGTAATTTCCGGCAGTAAAAAAATTTATTGGACAAATGCAAAAAAAGTGTTGACAAAATCAAAAACGTGTAATATAATAAACAAGCCTTTTCAAGAGGTGGCATATGGCGGCATAGCTCAGAGGCTAGAGCAACCGGTTCATACCCGGTAGGTCGTGGGTTCAAATCCAACTGCCGCTACCAATATTTTGGCCCGGTGGTCAAGCGGTTAAGACACCGCCCTTTCACGGCGGTAACACGGGTTCGATTCCCGTCCGGGTCACCACGACAAAAGACCGATGCAGTTGCATCGGTCTTTTTATTATTATATCATCTGTATTATCGCATCAACACACTGCTCGGGGGTAAGCGATGCACAGTCAAGAATTTTATCGGCATATTTTTCATAAAGCGGCGCACGCTGAGAATAGAGCTCTGCAATGGTTGTGCCCTCTTTCATGGCAATGCCCCTTGTGTGGATGTTGTTTATCCTTTTTTCAATCTCAGCGGGGGTAAGCTTAAGATAAACAACCACGCCGTTTGCCGCAAGCTTCTCCATTGCCGGCTCTCCGTAAACGGCACTGCCGCCCGTGGCAACAACGCAGTTTGTAAAATCCCACGAGCATATAACATCATTTTCAATTCTGAGAAATTCGTCGATACCTTTGCTGTTTATTATGTCGCAAAGGCTTGACGAGTGCTTTTTCTGAATAAGCAAATCGGTATCGACAAAATCCATAAGCATTGATTTTGCAAGCAAAACACCGATTGTGCTTTTGCCCGCACCGGGCATTCCTATGAGTACAATGTTTTTCAACTTAATCTTCCTTCTGAGTTTTGATTATGAATTCTGTGCAGCCAGCACACAGTCAACCGTTATCACAACTGCAAGCGCAACTATTTCATCCTGCGGGTTTGCAATGTCAAGCTCGTAGCTGTCACCCCAGGTCATCCACTCCTTGCTTATTGTCACAATAAGGTTTCCGTTGCACATAATATTATAGTCATGTGACCAGAAATCACCGTTTATATTCCAATTCAAGCCATCAATGCGGTATTTCGGCTTAAGGAAAGTGAATTCCTTGACTATCTCCGCAATCTGAACTCCGTTCACAAGCACATAATACTTCGGCAGGAAGCTCATAACCTTTTGCTGCACGCAGGCAACCTCATTGCCCCTCATATCATAGATGTGAAGCTTCCTCCCCCAAGAGAAAAACTCGCCTTCAACAAAGTATTTATCCTGCCCGTATTCATCCTTTACGGTAAATTTCAAATTCCATGAAAAAACCTTTTGCTTGATATAAAGCTTCATAAAATCACTCCTTATTCAAATTATATCATCAACTAACGGCAAAGTACAGAAAAAATTACAATTATCAACCAAATTGTTAAAAATTATTACAAAGCAGTTATTTTTCTTTTTTGTAATATTAAAGCAAGAATTCCGTTATATAATGTCGTAGAAGAGCAATTAAAAAGGAACTCTGAAAGGAATCATATATAATGAAAAAAAGCAGAATTTTTATATCCGTTGTTGCGATGCTGCTGTGTGTATCGGTAATTTTTGTTTCCTGTGCGGACAAGCCTGCCGATAACACCCCCGGCGGTGCAGGCGGCTCTGACATTTCGCCCGAAAACAGTGTTTCCGCCACAGAAGAGCAGACAAGCTCCAAGCCGAAATACACTGCAGATGACAAGCTGATTGCGCTGACCTTTGATGACGGTCCGAGTGCGAAGGCGACAAACAGAATACTTGATTTGCTTGAGAAGCACAACGGTACCGCCACATTTTTTAT
>JAZNVG010000034.1:0-80730 GCA_045592705.1 Acutalibacteraceae bacterium
CAGTATCCGAATATCGCACATCTCTATAAAAGAATTGACGGCACGGTTTATCACGTTGACACGGAGCATTGCTTTGAGGGTGACCCCGACTGTCCGACAATAGGCTTTGACACAAGAGAACCGCTTGGCGGATATGATTATGTTAAACCCGAACCCAAAAAACAGGTAGGTCTGAAAGGATTGTTCGGTTTTTAACAAAATCGTTCACATAATATATTTTAAGGAGGTAAACACAGTGAAAAAGTTATTAGCTCTCCTGCTTGCGGCAGTATTGATTTTCAGCTTTTCTGCTTGCGGCGGAAAAGACGACCACGAAAAAAACAAGGCGGACAATGATGAAAAAATTGATGCACAGGACGTTATCGACAAAGAGCTTGAAAAAGCCGAGGAATTTGAATCCTTCAGCGTGGAAGCTGTGGAACACTACCTCAAAAAGGCTGTTGACATCAAGCTTTCAGACATCGAGCCTGATTGGGAATGGAAGCTCAAAAACAACTATTCAGCGTATGCCGATGACCCTGCATCAGGTACAGGTCATGCAGTAATCACCTTCACCAAAACAGAGGGTGAGATTACTGATGATGAATTTAATGCGTGGCACAAAAAGGTGTTTGATGCTACCGCAAAGGTATCACAGGATGGCCACAACATCAGAGGCTATGAGTTCGCAGGTGACGGAGAAGATGCTCTCGGCGAGGTAACGCTCGAAAAAGCACTTAAGGGCTGGCTTATGAAGGGCTGGGCATTCAGAAAGAATGATAAGATTTATGTTGTCTATATCAGTGATGAATATGACAAAGACAAGGATAGTGAGCTCGGCAAGCTGTTCTACTATACCGGCGCAAAGGTTGATATTGCAGTAGGTTTACAGAAGAGTATGAGTGACACTATGGATGAAGCGGAAAAATATATTTCCGAGAACGAAGATGAAATCAAGGAAACCCTCAATGATTATTTGAATTAAACACACACTTTAATTTACTTAAGGAGGTAAGATTTATGTTAACTTGTAAACAATGCGGTACACAGGTAGAGGAAAATATGAAGCACTGCACATCCTGCGGCGCACCTATGGAAACACCTTCTCAGCAAAAGGAGCAGATTGATATTTCAGAAAAGCTGACTCAGCTCAACAACACGGCAGACACCACAGCGGAATACGATGCACAGGATATTGAGAAGAATAAAGTTATGGCAGTTCTTGCCTACATAATCTTCCTTATTCCGTTGCTTGCGGCCAAGGACTCAAAGTTTGCACGTTTCCACACCAATCAGGGTCTTGTACTTTTTATCGGCGGAATTCTCTCGTCAGTAATTGCCGCAATTCCCATCATTGGCTGGATAATTGCTCCAATCGCGGGTATTATAATTACTATTCTTGCGGTTATCGGTATCGTTAATGCCCTCGGCGGTAAAGCAAAAGAATTGCCGATAATCGGAAAATTCAAAATTCTGAAGTGATTTAAAAAGGTTATTTGACAAGTGTCATAACTAAACTCGCAGGCAACATTTTTTCGATGTTGCCTGCTTTATCATTTATTTTTCTTTTTAGTTTTCCCTCTTTGACTACAAAAGTTCGAAAACGGTGAAAAACCCGCCTAATATGTGGCATGTTTTTGAGAACACACACGAAGCCATTGTTGATGAAGACACATTTAACCGTGTTCAGGAGCTTCGAAAAAACAAACGCAGACCGACAAGAACAGGCAGAACAAATATGTTTTCGGGAATTGCCCGTTGCGCAGATTGTGGTAGTAAAATGTATTACTGTGCAATGAACAAATATGAAACACGGCAAGACCACTTTGTATGCTCTTCATCAAGAAAGAGAAGCACGGAAGTTTGTGATTCTCATTTTATACGTGCGGTTGTTCTTGAAGAAGGAACACTCCAAAACATTCAACTTGTCTGTTTGTGTGTTTCCGCTTTTGAAGATGAATTCAGAGAAGCACTCGGAGCTTTGAAATCCAGTGAAACAAAGAAAGAGCTTGATGCAAAAAACAAGTTACTTCAAAAGTCGAAAAACCGTTATTCTGACCTTGACCGATTATTCAAGCGTGTTTACGAAGATTTTGTAAATGGCAATCTTTCTGAAACCCGTTTCCAAATGCTTACGGAAGATTATGAAACAGAGCAAGCCGAACTAAAAGAAAAAATCGAGATGTTAAACAAAGAGATTCAGGAATTTCAAGAAAAGACGGATAACGTTGAAAAGTTTATCCGCACAGCGAAGAAATATGTCGGCATTGAAAAACTGACACCTGCCATTCTAAACGATATGGTAAAAGCTGTTTATGTGCATAAAACCGATAAATCATCGGGAAAGAGAGTGCAGACAGTTACTATCAGTTACAATTATGCAGGCATATTACCAAACTCATTATTGAATAAGTTTTACAGCAGATGCACACAAAAAGAAACGGCATAACCGAAGTTATACCGTTTCAAAAATGCTTATGCTGTTTTATTGGAAGGCGGCTAAATCCCTGCCTTAATTATTTTTTCTTATATACGCAGATAACAAAAGAAAGCAGTGTTTCTAAAGTTTCAAGTGTTTTTACTTTCAGTTGGTCAGCGACAGATGTTTTGTAATAATACGGTGTCATCATAAAAAGATTATTGATATCACAGTTATTATTAAGTTGCAGAATGTTCTCAGCCTGAATTATTTCAACCGTTTCAAATCCCGCAACATCATAGTTCTCGGGAGGGTTAAGATAAGCGGTTTCATAAATTTTTTCTTTAAGCCCCATCAGGTGTTTTTCACCGACGCACACCCTGACAAACACGCCGTTATCTTTAAGGATACGGGAAATTTCCCCATCATCAAACGGTGCGAACATACACAAGGCAACATCCTGCGATTGGTCACAAACGGGCAAATCAAACGCACTTGCAACAGCAAGAGAAAAAGCGGCATTTCTTTTTGCACCATAGCGCAGAGCATCTTTTGAAATGTCAATACCGCAAACAACCGGTTCGATTCCGCCGGTGCGAAGATGTCGGTAAACACCGTCGGTGTAATAACATTCACCGCAACCGATGTCAATAATTTTCACAGTGTCAGCAGCATATTTTTTTACTGTCTGACAAACTTTTTCAAGCAAAAAACCGTAATGTCCGCAGTCGAGAAAATCTCGCCTTGCGCGCACCATAACAGCGTCATCGCCGTGCCGTTTGGCGGAGGATTGCTGTGACATTCTGAGATTTACATATCCGTATTTTGAAACATCAAAGCTGTGCCCCTTGGAACAGACAAGCGATTTATCTTCTAAAAGAAGCAATCCTTTGCAAACGGGACAGATAAATGCATTGTTATCCATTACTGAGCCTTGTATCTTTCAATTTCACTAATCATATAGCGGCCGATGTCGTGCATAAATTTAAGCGCGGTCGGGAACAGGTCGTTTGGGAACCTATGAAGGAAATGATCTGCCTCATAAGTGAAATTGCCTGAATAATCAATATCGGCAAGCGCCTTGAGAATAGAATCAAAATCCATACCGCGAAGATAAGGAATTGTGTGCTCATCGGCAATACCGTTATTGTCGTGAATATGTAAAGCGGTGATGCGTTTGCCGCCCATTGCACGAATCATATCGGCGGCATCTTCACCGACAAGACCGCAGTGACCCAAATCAAGGCAAGCGGTAAAATATTCGGGGTCAAGCGCATCGACATAGCTGTTGAAATCATCGGGAACACTGCATACATTGGGAACAATTTTTCCGTCCTTGCGACCCCACATATTTTCAAGAGCAATCTTAACTCCGTATTCCTTGGCAGTCTCCAGCAAGCCGTTATAAAGCTCAAGGTTAAATTCGCGCTGACCTTCACCAAGGGCAACGGGATGAATTACACAGACCTTTGCACCGAGAACACCGGTTATTTCAAGTGCGCGGCGGAGCATGGGCGCAATCATCTTGTTATACTCATCGTTATCCTTTCTGTATGAAGGGAACGGAGCGTGACACTGCTCAAAAGTTTTGCCGTAGCTTTCGGCAACAGCTCTGAGATTTTTAACGTGAGCAAGATATCCGTCTGTGTTGAGAACAGTATCAACATCTGTATCATTCATTACAAACATAGAGTAATCAAGACCGTCAAAACCGCTTTCGCAAATCATTCTGACTGCATTTTCATCACCGAATCTTTCGGCGGTAACATCGGTCTGAGTTACAAGTTTCATATAACTACCTCCAGAAAATTATAACAATTTCTATTAGCTATCAGGGAAGCTTTTTGCCGCAATTATTGCAAAACTCAAAATCACCGGCGACAGGAGTGCTGCAATATGGACAGTATCTGTTATCGGTATTGGTTTTCTGCTGAACATCACCGAACCTCTCATTGAAAGGGTCAGGCTCTTCGTTCTCGTCGGTGATATCAAACTGAGAATATCTGTTTTTTCCGGTTGCATTTTTGAAATTGTAAACAGTTATCACAACGGCAATACCTGTCCAAAGAACACCAAACAGCGAAAACACAACACTTGTCTGCGCTGCAAATATAGTCCACAGAATGCCGAACCCAATCATAAAAGCACCGACAATTCCGCTCAACATTGAGGGGCCTCTTCCGGGTTTAACACTTTTCATAATTATCCCACCAATATTAATCAGTTAATAAAAAGTCCCAATAATCCGTAAGAAAAAATTGCCATTATCAAATCGGCTATCAACACACCGAGTGCGATAATCGGTAACGATGAACGCAGACGGATATCAAGCAATGCCGCAATAAGTGCGCCAGTCCAACCGCCGGTACCGGGTAAGGGAATTGCAACAAAGGCCAAAAGCCCCCAATTTCGCCAACGCTTGACTTTCTCACTCTTGCGCATTGAACGAATTTCGAGTTTTTCGATAACGGGAGCTATGTGTCTGCTTTTTTTCAAGAACTTAAAAATGCGGCGGATAAACAGCAAAATAAAGGGAATGGGCAGAATGTTACCCAAATAACATACAATAAACGCACGCAAAAGATCAACTTCAAGAAGTTTTGCCGCAATCATACCGCCCCTGAGCTCGAGAACAGGAAGCATTGATGTAAAAAAGATAACCAGTTCTTTTGGTATGCTGTTGCCGAAAAAATCGACAATAAAAGCAACAACGGTATCAACCAAAATATAATCCTCCGATAATTAACCGAGTTCGATATGTTTTTCAACAAGGAAATTGTGCGCACTTTTAAGAATGTTTCTGTCATTAATAAAGCGAAGAGTTTCCATCGCGCGGTCAAAGTTCAACCAGATATAGTCTTCAATTTCTTCACGCTGAATTGTTGTTTGCGTGTCTTTTGTTTTTGCAAGGAAAATAGTAACGGATTTCTCCACCCTGCCCTGAATTGTGTATTCGGATTTTGTTGCAAATTCGGGAAGAATTTCAATGTGGATACCTGTTTCTTCAAGCACCTCACGCTTTGCGGTCTGCTCAGGTGTTTCACCGGCTTCGATATGACCTTTCGGGAAGCCCCAGTGGGTGCTGCGCCTGTTTTTTATGAGCAGATAGCGGAGTTCACCGTTAATCATACGGTACACAACAGCACCGCAGGAACGCTCGTAAAGACATTCAAGTTTGTGCGGTCTGTCCTTTTCAGCAAAGGAAATACCGTCTTCAATCTGGTGAGCAATAAAGCGCATACTTTTAGGGGCAACCACAAATACAGGGGCGCTGCCGTCAGCACGTTTTATAACAGCAATTACACGGCCGTCAAAGGTGCGAACCGGGTGAGAAATACCCATTATGTAAGCACCGTAAACATTATTGTCAAACCTTTTTTTACCCTCCATCACGCCGAAATTCAACTGATATTCAAAGCCAAACTGGCGGTTTTGGGAATGAATGGGGTTTGTTACCCTGACTCTGACATATTTGCCGAGCATTTTTCATTCCTTCTTTCTTTACCAAAAGGGCTACGCCCATACGAATTTATACCATATTATTATACAAAAAGCATAAAATAAAAACAAGTGCAATTTAATATTTTTTTCCAAATCATTTTTTAGGTAAAAACAACATATGCTTGCAAATAATGTTTATATCTGTTATAATATGTTGACTATATGTGTTCAAAAACATATTATTGAAAGGATAATTCTTATGGCTATTGCAACGCATGGTTTTGAAAGCGGAATGGCACGCGAGTGCGATGAAAAAGCAATCATTTTTTATTCCGCAACCTTCTGCAACACCGCCTATGCCCAGTCACTTGCAGCTTTAATGACCGCTCTTACAGAACGCGGTCACAATATTCACCTTGTCACCTATGAGCAACCGACAGGCAGCGACTATATAACCGATACCCGTGTTACTCGTCACGTTTTAAGCAATTATGAAAACGACGGCACGCCTACATCTGTTGCGCTTTTCCGAATTCTCGGTTCAATAAATGCAAAAACCGTTGTTATTTGCGGTCATTTTAAGGAACGTGAATATCACTGTTATCTTGCCGCCAAGGCTTTAGGTCGCTGTGTCATTCTTTCTCAATCTCAATCTGCGCTGTTGCCTCTTTCTTCCGCCTCGGCACGACTGATTAATGAATATAAAAATGTTGTGCGCGGTTGTGACGGTGTCTTCACTGTTTCTGATATTGATGCCGACAATTTCACCGCTATGGGCGCGCGTTACGCAAAGAAAATTCCTTTCTTTTTCCCTTACGATGAGAGTGAGGTTTCGGCAACTCAAATTGACAACAGACGTATTATTTACTACACAAATTATGCCGGTAAAAACACCAGAAATGTGATTGCTGCGTTTGCAAAGCTTCACGAAAAGTATCCCGATTCAACAATGCACATCGTTTTGCTCAAGACTGTGCTCAGGAGCAATGTGCGCGAAGAGCTTCTTTCCTATATCAACACCTGCGAGCTTTCTGATTGTCTTACAATTGAAATGAAGGTACTCAAACCTCTGCGTTTTCTGCGCGAGGCCGGCATCAGCATTACATACGCAAATTATGAGCTTATTCCGCAGACGGTTATGGAGTCTGTCACTCTCGGAATTCCCGCTTTGCTTATGCTTGACAGCGATTATTCCGAAGACAACAGTTGCTGTGACTGTGTTTATTCCGGCGACACACAGCAAATTTATGAAAAGCTTGAATTCTATATGAGCAAAGAAAACCGTGATGAATTCAAAACAGCCGCCAGAAGCAACCTTTCACCCGTTGTGCGCAACGCTCTTGCCGACACATGGTGTGAAGAAATCGAAAAAATCAATGTTGCTTTTGAAGCCCGTGTTTCAAAAGCGGATGCTGACACAAATACACTTGCAAACTCAATCAAAGTCGGTAATTTTGACGATACAGTCAAAAAGCTTATCACCGACGGCGTACCCCTCCCCGAAATCACGGGTATGATGCTTGCCTGCGGACTTGACAAAAACAAAATTGATGCCGCGTTCAAAAAGCAGGGCGTGCTTACCTGCAATTACAGACAATATATCACCTATCCGCTTTCTTTCAAAAACTGCATTGAAAAGAAGATAAAAAAAGGTGTTGATCCCGACGAGGCAATCAACACCGTAAAGCGCGGATATTTCACCGGAATTGAAATTATCGTTATGCTTTCATTGTGCGGTCTTGACAATGCACAGATTACAAAAATTATCGGTGCAATGGATGAAAAGTATCTGCATTATGCTTTTGCTGACGGTTTTTATCTGCTCAACAATCTCGGCGGTAACGATGCGCACACCGATTCAAGAATCGCCCCTGCCGAAACAAGAGTTTCGGGCAGGTCGGTTTTCAACACGCTTGATACATATTTCTTCAAGACATATAAAGCCGTCAAATACAGAGGCCGCTTCTTTGTAAGGCTTGCCATAAAGCTTCACAACTGGCACAATATCCCTTGGGATGACAAGAGTTTTATCGGCAAACTGTTTTCTGCACCGTTTTATGCACGCACAATGCTTATGCAGGCATTCACAATGCACGGCAGAAAACGCCTCAACAAACGTAAAACCGTTGAAATTGCAGACGGCGACATCAGAAAAATTCAGATGCTTGTGCTTAAAATGATGGTCGAAATGGACAGAATCTGTAAAAAGCACAACCTCACCTATTATGTTGCGGGCGGCTCAATTCTCGGCGGTGTGCGTCACAAAGGTTTCATCCCTTGGGATGACGATATGGACATCACAATGCCCAGACCCGATTATGACAAATTCATCGAGCTTTGTCAGACGGAGCTGCCTGATGAATATGTGCTTGACCGTGACTGTGTACCTTTCTGCCACCACAGAATTGAAATCAAGGACTCAACATTTAACACGTATCTCAGAAACGGCGGCGTTTTCCTTGATATTCTCGCTCTTGAAGGCAGCCCCGACGACGAAGCACTTCGCTTACAGCACGAAAAGAAATGCAAATTCTGGCGCACGTTAATGCTTGAAAAAGCCCGTCCCCTGCCCGCACTCAATTTCAACTCCAAGGTTGTTATCAGGGTTTATCTGCTCAGAATGTTGCTTCGCTTTGTTCCCCGTGCATTTCTTCTTTGGCGCTGGAAATCGTGGGCAAAAAAATACAACTGCAACGACACATCAAGCTGGGTATGCTTGCCCGCAAGCATTTATACTTATGAGCAGGAAAGGTTCCCAAAAGAGTATTGGGGCAAGCCCGTTGACCTTCAGTTTGAGGGTCTCACCCTACCGACAATGGCACACTGGGAAGACTACCTTATCTGTCATTTCGGTGACTACATGAAGATGCCTCCGATTACCACAAGAAAATCTCACCATTTTATTTTTGCTTATTCCCTCGGCAAATATGCCGATATGACTGCCGAGGAAATCGAAAAGCAGGTTTATGAACTTCGCGACAAATACGCAAAGGAACTGATATCTGATGACAAAAAGCAATCAACTGCCGCAAAGAAATGATTACGCCGACTCAAAAGGCAGGCTTTACTTTTATGACAACGCAAAATTTATTTTAATTTTTCTCGTTGTCCTTGCACACGCGATTTCTCCGATAAAGTTAACGGCTGAATATCTGCAGACAACCTGGACCGTCATCAACACGCTGCATATGCCCTGCCTTATATTTATTTCAGGCTTTTTTGCAAAACGTTACATAAGACCGGATAAAGGTGTTAATGCGCAGCGAGTTTTTTCTTATGTACTTATTTACATTGTGTCGCAAATCAGTATTTCTCTGTTTGAGCGTTATGTTCTCGGTGACCACTCATTTACGATAAGCTACCTCAGTGCACGAACATCTCTTTGGTTTTTGCAATGCCTGATTGTATGGTATCTGTTCATTCCGGTGATTGATAAATTCAACCCGCGCATTGTTCTGCCCGCCACTTTCGTTATCGGTCTTCTTATCGGTTATGACAACAGTGCGGCAAATGTTGTGGCACTTTCCAGAGTTTTTGTTCACCTGCCGTTCTTTATGCTCGGCTACTACTGCCGACAGGAGACAGTTGAAAAAGTATTTACAAAGAAAGTCAGAATCTGTTCAACCGCACTTTCTGCAGTACTCATTGCGTTGGTTTACATTTTCGGAGACTACATCCCCAACAGGCTGATTACCTGCAACTATGCTTACAGCAAAATTGCTTACAATTCGCTTGTTCCTGTTTATGCCTTACAGTGGGGTCCGCGCGCGCTGTTTTATATCAGTGCTTTAATACTGATTGTTGCTTTTCTGAGCATTGTTCCCAGGAAGAGAACTTTCTTCACACGTTTCGGCTCAAAAACACTTTCCGTTTACATTCTGCACCGCTTCCTTTACCTTGCAATGCTCGAATACAACTGGGGTGAATACTTCAAAAAGCCCTGGGGTGCAGCGGCACTTTTCGCAATTTCTGTTGCTATAACATTCGTTTTCTCGACTAAACCGTTTACTTTTATTTTTGATAAAATGCAGTCAGTTAAAGTTGACAAGTTGTTAAAAAAACAACCTGAAGGAGAACCTGCCTATGCAACAAAATAAAAATATTTACTGTGCAATTCTCGCTGGCGGCTCAGGCACAAGAATGAACAGTCCCGTTCCCAAGCAGTTTCATATGCTCGGTGAAAAACCGATTTTCATTTACAGCGTTGAAACCTTACTGAGCGACAGCCGCATAAAGGAACTCTGGATTGGTGCTAACGGCGACTGGCTGACTCTTGCCAAAGAACAGCTTGAAAAATTCTGCCCGAACCGTGACAGAATCCGCCTTTGCGAGGGCGGTGCTGACAGAGAAGGTACTTTGCTCAATATTCTTAACGGAATCCGCGACAACAATAAGCTTGTCGACAACGATATTGTTCTTATTCACGATGCCGTACGTCCTTTTGTCACGCCGAGAATTATTGACGATGTTATTAAAGAAATGGAATACTGCGATGCCTGCAACACGGTAATTGAGCTTAACGATACGATTGTTCGCTCTGCAGACGGTAACATTGTTTCGGATATGCCTGCAAGAAATGAGCTTTTTGCAGGTCAAAGTCCTCAGGGATTCAAGCTCAAAAAGCTTTTTGAAGCATTTGATTCACTTGACGAAAACACAAGAAAACTGATGACGGAAACAACAAAGGCCTGCTTTGCCTGCGGAATCCCCATCCACCTTGTAAGAGGCGAGTATTTTAACTTTAAAATTACAACCCCTTATGATATGCAGGTTGCCAACACTGTTCTTAACACAATTTACAAAGATATAATTTGTACTGACAAGGAGTGATCATATGTTTGTTTTCAGAAAATTGATGTCTGTCCTCACATTACCCATCCTGCTGCTGACACTGCTCACAAGCCCCAAACCTGTCAGCAGCGAAGGTGTTGAGCTTGTTGACTCAAAGTGTCACGTGCTTGAACACGCGCTTTATATGGGTCAGGGTATTACAACAGACGGTGAGTATTATTACACAAGCGGCACAATCACCTTTCTTAATCTGACCGTTATTGCAAAATACGATATGGATGAAATGGAGCTTGTTGACATTAACTTCATGGCTCTGCCCCGCTCACTGATGGAACGCGGCTTCAACCACATCGGCGGCATCAGCTACTACAACGGCAAAATTTATGCAAGTGTTGAGGGTGAACCCGACGATAAATACATTGCAGGAATTGCCGTTTATGATGCAAAAACGCTTAAAGCAACCGGCGATTTCTATGACCTGCCTTTTGATGAATTTGACGACGGTGTGCCTTGGTGTGCGGTAGATTCCGAGACCGGTTACCTTTACTGTTCAAAATGGTCAGGCGCTGAAAAGCTTCTTGTTTACGATGTAAAAGACCGAATGGAATTTGTCAAAGAGATTGAAATCACTGGTGTTGAAAATCTGCACAGAATTCAGGGCGGCGAATTTTACGAGGGCACACTTTATCTGTCCGAAGACATAGAGGATAACGGTACTTTCAAAAACGTTCTTGCCGTAGATCCTCAAACAGGTGTTGTAACACTTGCTTTTGAGCGCAATGTGGGCGGCGACAATATTGAGGCTGAGGGTCTTACAATTTACCCCACCGACGACGGTGCGCTTTTCCATGTTCTTGACTACAATAAAATTATCGGCGTTTTTGTCAACCATTATGCCGTTGAAGGCATTCAATAAAAAATCAAGCGGTATCGGAAAACCGGTACCGCTATTTTAAAAGGATGAAAACAATGAAAAAATTTCTTGAGCCTTGGAAAGGCACAATGACCGAGCGTGAAAGATTTTACAACCAGATGCATTACCTGCCCTTTGACCGTACTGTCAATATGGAGTTCGGATATTGGGAAGATAACTATTCACAATGGGATATTTTTGTAAAAAACAGCATTACAAATGAACGCGAAGCTGATGAATTCTTTTCTTTTGAGCCGCCGAAAAGCGTTGGCGGAAATTATTGGCTGAAGCCTTGCTTTGAAAATATTAAGATAAGCGAAACCGCAGACAAATATATTTATATCAACGGCGACGGACTGCTTGCCGAAGTTCCAAAAGACGGACACTCCACAATTCCTCACTATATAAAATCAAGCATTGAAACACCCGAAGACTGGAAAAAAGTTAAAGAAGAACGTTTCACACGCGAAAACAGAAAGCCTGATTTCAGCTATCTTGACCGTGTATGCAAACCCGACCGTGATTACCCCGTGGGTATCAATGTGGGCTCAATGATTGGCAAGATACGGGATATGCTGACTGTTGAAGGTCTTGCTTACGCTGTCGTTGACTATCCTGAAATGGTTGAAGATATGGTGGAAAGCACCTGCGTGCTGGTTGAAGATTATCTTGATGCGGTTTTACCTAAATATCAGTTTGATTTTGCAAGCGGCTGGGAAGATATCTGTTGCAAAAACGGGCCGCTTGTTTCAATGGATTTCTTTATTGAAGCTGTCGTGCCGAGATACAAAAGAATCGGCAAAAAACTAAAGGAGCACGGAATTGACATCTGGTACACCGACTGTGACGGTGACGTGCGTCCCCTGCTCCCCTATTTTCTTGATTGCGGCATTAACTGCCTTTTCCCTTATGAAGTAAATTCTTGCCTGCATCCCGTTGACCTTTGCAACGAATTCGGCAAAGAATTGCGCATTATGGGCGGCATAGACAAAATGAAGCTCATTGAGGGCAAAGAAGCAATCAAGAAATATCTTGAAAGCATTGCACCGCTTGTTGAGCGCGGCGGCTACATTCCGTTTTGCGACCACCGTTGTCCGCCCGATGTAAGCGTTGAAAACTATCTGTACTATCTCGATTTAAAAGAAAAGATGTTTTCAATCAAATAACATATATTTTACATAATTGTCGAAAAATACGGAATTCGTCGCCAGATCGACTGTTTCTGATTTTTCGGCAATTTTTTTTGATTCCTCAACACATTCACGGCTCATCAGAAGCATTGAAGCACCTGCACCCGCCGCATTACCGATTACAACGGTTTTTTCAGCGGCATTTTTCGGTAAAAGCCCAATTTTTACGCAGCTGTTTATATCAAGATAGCTGCCGAATCCGCCGGCAAGATAAATTGTTGATATTTTTTCTGCATCAGGACAAAGCGTTTCCATACCGCCTCTGATTGCCGCTTTTGCAAGCTGAACACCACGTATGTCCTCAGGGGTAATATAAACACCGCTGTTTGAAATTTCAAGCTTTTCTTCCAGATAACCGCTTTCGTCAATATAGCCGCACTCAAGCAGACAGGCAACGGCATCAATAATACCGCTGCCGCAGATACCAATCGGAGGAGCGCCGTTGATTGTAGTAAATTCAATCCTTCCGTTAACAATGTACACCTTGTTGATTGCACCGCTTACAGCCGGAATTCCCTGAGAAATCCCCGCGCCCTCAAGCGCAGGACCTGCGGCAGTTGAACAGCAAAGCAATCTGCCGTTCTCATTATAAACAATTTCTCCGTTTGTACCGATATCAATAAGCACACTGTTGTTTTCTTTTATCATTCCGCTGGCAACAACGGCGCAGGTTATGTCCGCACCGACAAAAGCACTGATACAGCTTGGAAGAAAAACATTGTTCAATTCATATCCGAAAAGACTTTTAGGCTCATAAGGTAGCCGACCCATTGGCGACGGGTCGATACCGCAAAGCAAGTGGAGCATCACCGTGTTACCGGTGATAACAAAATATTCAGGATTATATCCGCATTCCGCAACCATTTTTTTCAGCTGTGTACAAATCACATTTGTAAGTGCATAACAACCGTTTTGCATCGCATACTCAATGCGGGAAATAACATCTGCGCCGTAAGAAGCTTGAAGATTTTTTTGACAGGCACTGTAAACGAGTATGCACTCGGGCAGCTTATAGACATAAAGCGCCACGGTTGTTGTTCCGATATCAACGGCTGCACCGTAGCATTCACGTTCGCCGGTAAGCGGTAAGCAACGAAAATCAGGCATAAAGCCCTCAGTAATACCAACAATATCGCTGTCATCTTTTCGGCAATCAATTACGCAATCACCAAGAATTTTTGCGCGGCATGCAAGACGCAAACCGTTTTTAAGTTGCGCGGAAGATAAATACTTTTTCTCTGTTGCATCCGGTAAAGAAATGTTTCCGCTCACCTTCACGGTACACTTGCCGCAGGTACCTTTACCGCCGCAAGGGTGCGCAAAATCAGTACCCTGACCGTGAAGAAAGTCGGATATCGTCATTTTGCCGCTGAACGGCGAAGTATCAACTTTTTCTGAAGTAATTATCTTAATCATCTTGTGACATCGCAAATGCCGCAAAAGCCGATTCAAAGGCTCTGCGGTACATTTTAAACAGTTATATTGTTAATAATCCTGCTGAGCGTTTTTTCACCGATTCCCTCAACACAGCACAATTCCTCCACACTGACAAACGCACCGTTGTTCTCACGGTAATCAATAATTGCCTGCGCTTTAACCTCTCCGATACCTTCAAGCATTGTTAACTCTTCAAGAGTTGCGGTGTTGATGTTGACAACAAAAGCTCCGGCATTATTTTCAGTTATTTCACTAAAAGCGGCAGAACTGTTCTCAAACTGTGTCTGTGAAACAGTTGTCGCAACAGCGTTGGGAAACAACGGCTTCGGCATAACACTGAAATAGGTATGGATTGTTGTTACTCCCAAAAATATTAAAGTAATAACAATTAATAATATTTCGTGTTTTCTATTCTCCATATCAGAAATTTCTGCCGTTCCAGCCCCAGTGTGAAACCTCTTCATATTTTACGTAAATATCAGAAGGAGAAGCGGAAAGCTCCTGAGACATTATATTTGTGATTTCAGCAGTCAGCGCATCATAGGCATTGTCGGAAGCGCTGCCGAAAATTGCAACCTCAACATAAACAATTGTTTTGTCACCGTTGCCCTGAAAATACATTGAAATTTCGTCGTCAAATGCAGCCATAAGCCAAGTTTCGCTTTTTCCGGGAATAAGGGCAATGGCCTGACCGAGTTTTGTTTTAATAACAGTCTCCTTTTCCTTTGAAATTTCAGCGTTTGTGGTAGTTTTAATATAAGGCATTTTATATCCTCCTTAGTTGATTCTGATAAAATCTCTTGCACCGACAACAGCACCCATTGTTGCATAATCCTCATCGGTGTAATTTACATAAATAACAGAGCCTGTATCATATTCTGTGCAGAAAACACCGTCATCAATCTCATAGTGGTCTGTAATTCTTGCATCACGGAGATCACCGAGTGCTTCATTTGCTTTGGTGTAATATTCAACAGCTATATTAAGCCAGTTGTCATAATAGAAAACATCATTTTCGGCATTTTCATCAATTGTTTCATATTCCCACTCAAAGCTGGGACAAGCACCGAATTCAATATATTTGAGAAGCAGTTCCTCATAATCGTTATCTGTGTTTATCGGCAAGCCGGAATAATCAACCATTCCGTGCAGAATGAGCTGAACAAACGGCACTGAAAGATATGCACCGCTTTGCGCGACCGATGTTTTAAGAGGAATATTAACGATTACGTCGATATTTTTAAGCATATAAAAATTACCGTTAACAGTCATTGTTCTTTTACCGGTTGACAAAGGCAAAATATTGGGAGCAATCAGCTGTTTGGCAACGGTTTCACGGTTGGCTGAATCAGCCGAAAAATCGGAATACAGCAAACTTCCGATGTCATTAAGGCAATAACCGGTGAAGCTGTAGTATCTTGTTGCGGAAAGAACGGTGCTGACAATTTTTCTGACCGCTGAGGTAGTACGCACACTGCGTTCAAAGTCACCGCCGCCGAGATGCTTTTTCAGATTGTTGGTCATATTGACCGATATTTTTTCGTCTCGGATTGTGCTTGCTGCTGAGTTCTTACCTGAATTCCTATTATATGAAAGCAAATTTACGTCAAGAAAAAGTCCCAAATTTTGAGAAGAAACATATTCATAAAGTTCACGCAGGGCAGAATCACCGCCGAGACGTGAAAGCAATTTACTTTCAGTAATATCTTTAGAGTTCATACCACCCGAAAAAGCTCCGACATAACGAAGGTTAATGTTGTTTATTCCCTTGCTTTTCATATGACTGAGCATATCGCGTGCCTGGTCAAAATCGGTAAGCGTTGCAGGAAGCGAAATCGAAAAATCACCAAAGTTTATTAACTCTTTATTAGCCACACCGACAACGGTGAGATTAAACGGCAGATAGTCAGCCGCAACAACATTGCCCGTTGAAAGCGTTCCGTTTCTGATAAGCTGTTCACGGCACGCGGAGGCAAGACCTGCATAAGTTGCGTTAGAACCCGAAACAAAGCGATAAATCATTGAGATCTCGTCAGAGTAAGGTGTGTCCGAAATAAAAAGCTTTTCATCTTCATAGAGAACAGGTGTAACTTCAAACGACGCATAAACTCTGTTGTAAAGGTCGCCCATAACAGCCTTGTTTGCTTTAACTGTTGCAACAGCATCGCCTTTTTCGATAATTGCGACAAAAGCCGATGACAAATGCTTCATACCAAACGCACCGACAACCGCCGGATTCATCTTTTTATCCGAAACAGCCGCATCCGCACCGTAAACCTTGAACTCCAGCGGCTCAAAAGAATCGTCCTCAATGGCAGTTTTTATAATCGCACCGCAACCGTCGGGAACAAAGAGAAAATCATCAACCGCACTGTTACTGAAAGCACCGAAATAGTTAAGCAAATCAATATTTCTGATTAAAGCATTTTCATTACCTGAAAGATTTTCGTGCGAGCATTTTACAACCATACTGCCGTCAACAAGTGTAACGGTTACCGAAAGACGGAAAGCAATATCGTCTTTTGTGAGTGTTTCTTTTTTTGCAGTATCCTCATTCAGGAAAATGTCATAGATGAATTTTACACCGTTTTCAACAAGCTCATAAGAGGCCGTATTGTAGGCAACGGAATTGTCCTGGGAATTAAGATAAAAAATATCACTGCCGCCCAGAACCTCCAGTCTGACAACACCTGCATTTGACTGAGGACCTGTCATTTCGGCAAGAGAGTCAGGCAAAGCGTTCCAATAAATGTTGCTGACCGTTTCGTGAACAATGAAAGAACAGGTTGTTTCATCAACATAAAGCTTGATGTAACCCGATTCGCCTGCAAGTACATCAGCCTGCTCAACCGAAGATGTGTGAAGCTGAGGCAAACGTGTCTCATAAGGCACAATATTTAAAGCAGCAATATTTTTAAGCACCGTTACATCAGTGGCGCCGTTTGAACAACCTGCCGCTGACAACAGCATAACAAGTGCCGAAAAAATTGCAGATAATCTTATTAATTTCTTTTTAAATTTCACTTGCATCAATCCTTTAGTTTGACTGAGGTGTTGCAACCTCAAACCAGAACTCAACGCCATTTTCAACATTGTTGCAACCGCAGTCCTTTTTGTGAAGCTCCATCACAGCTTTAACGATTGAAAGACCGAGCCCGAAACGGTTACCGCTTCTCGCGTGCGATTTATCGGCACGGTAAAAACTTGACCAAAGCTCTTTAACATCTTCATCGGCAATGTGTTCACCGGTGTTAAAAACTGTGATTCTGATATTTTCACCTATATTTTCAGCGCTGATTCTGATAATTTTTTCAGCGGCGCAATGTGACACCGCGTTCATTATGTAATTATTGATTACATTTTCAATTTTTGCAGAATCCGCAAAACACACCAGGTCATCGGGGACATTATTTTCAACATTAATGCCGTTTTCTTTGAACAGTAAGGAAAAACGATTAATAAAACCGTTAATCTGTTCACCGATATCATATTTTTCCCGGGAAAGCTGCATTGTGCCGCTTTCAAGTTTTGAAAGCTCCAGCAATTCAATAACAAGCCTGTTCATTCTCGCCGCCTCATTGCTGATTATGTCACAATACTCCTGTGTGGTAGCTTCATCTGTGCTGATGCCGAGTTTAAGACCCTCGGCATAACCGGAAATAACGGCAATCGGAGTTTTTAGTTCGTGCGATACATTGCTGATGAAAGATTTTCTTGCACTGTCAAGCGCCCTGATGTGCTCGTTATCTTCCTCAAGCCGCGCGTTGGTGCTTTTAAGATTTTCAAGCGTGGTATCAAGTGTATCCGAAAGCAGATTTATGCTGTCGGCAAGCTCGCCGATTTCATCTCTGCCGTAAGTTTTACACTTTCTGTTAAAGTTAAGAGATGCCATATCACGGGTAACATCGTTCATATCTTCAAGAGGCTTTGCAAAACGAACAACAAAGGTATAAACAAGCAAGGACATCAGAATACAAATCAGAATACAAATAACATTAAAAACGCTTGTTGCAATCTCAACATTTTTTTCAATCTGTGAAACAGAAGTATAAACGTGAAGAATGTCGCCGGTGTTAAGATAACTTGAATAAACAAGAAAATCCGTGTGAGTGGATTCATTATATTTCTTGTCAACCGTTGTATCTGCACCGAAGGCTTTAACCGTTTCAACAAGTGTCATGCCTTCAACTTCGGAGCTTGTCACAAACTGACTGCTGTCAAATGCAGAAACACCGTATTTCGAATTATAGGTTACATTACCGTCACTGTTGACAATTTCAAGTGAAACATTATTGTTAACCGAAATTGAATAAAGGTCAAAATAATAAGTCATTGAATCCTCAGGCAAAGCCGTGATTTCTGCGGAAACATTCGTTAGGGTGGAGGTCGTTGCCGTTGTCAGCGCACGGTGAAGCGCAGAGGAGTTTGCCAAGCTGATAACAGTTATGCAAATCACAAGAATGGCAACTATCATAAAGAAAAGCTTCGTGCGTATTTTGATAGCAACCTTTGATTTTTTCTTGCTCATACCACAGACACCTCAACTTTATAGCCAAGGCCGTAAACGGTTTTCAAATGTTTTTCACCCCAGTCACCGAGTTTTGTTCTCAGGCGGGCAACGTGAGAATCAACGGTACGGGGATCGCCTATATAATCAAGACCCCAGATATCATCAAGAAGCTGTTCACGCGAGAAAATTCTGTCGGGCTTTGAGGAAAGCTTTAACAGAATGTTATATTCTTTGATTGTAAGGTCAACAGCATTACCGTCAACAATAACGCTGTGAGCCGCTTTGTTGATAACAAGATTTCCGACGCGGATGACATCCTGCTGCTCTGCAACATTTTTTTCGGTGCGTTTAATGTGAGCCTCAATGCGTTTTACAAGAATTGTGGGACTGAAAGGTTTTGTCACATAATCATCGGCACCGGCTTCAAAAGCCATAATTTCATCAAACTCCTGACTGCGTGCGGTAAGCATAACAATCGGAATATCGGATTTTTTGCGAATCTGCCGGCAGACCTCCCAACCGTCCATACCGGGCATCATAATATCGAGCACGGCAAGGTCAACAGATTCTGATATAAACTTATCAAAAGCATCGTTTCCGTCAACTGCTTCAATTGGTACAAAGCCCGCATTGCGCAGGAAATCACACACAAGGCGGCGGATAGCAGCCTCATCATCGGCAACAAGAATTTTTTTCATAGAATTTTCTCCCAGCTTATTTTAAGCGAGTCCATAAGAATACAGCAAGGGCCGAACAAGCCAGAGCAAGAATTACAGCAGGAACTCTAATAAATATGCTCATATCAAGAAAGCCGTTGTCCTTAAAAAATATTGCAACAAAGATAAAAATTATTGCTAAAACAATAAGAATCAAGCTTATAATGCTGTAAACTATATTCTTCTTCATTTCATTTTCTCCTCGAAAAAACGGGAAATTACAGTTCGAATTTTTCAACTCTGCCGCCGTTTTCTCGTGAACGGTCAGCAAGAAACACTGCAAGATGCCCGACGAAGGCATTGTTTATTGAAGAGCAGGAAACAGAAACCTCTTCTCCCCTTGCATAACTTACAAAATCACTCACAAGGGCAAGATCGCCGCCGCCGTGGCTGTCACCGTCAACGTTTGTGTCGATAACAATGTCACGGTGTTCGCAATCAGGTGACGGGTCAATGTAAGAAACCGTTACCTTTCCGCTTTCAAGCTCGCCGTAAATCGAGCCTTTTGTGCCGGTTATATGTATTGTACGTTTACCGTAAGGGGTGCCGCCAACCATACTGTGGGTACCGACCGCACCGCTGGCAAAATTCAAAAGAACGCTCTGATGGTCAACAACATTGTTATCGCTTTTATAAGCACAAACTCCGTACGGGCTGTCAGTTTTAAGAAGGTTGATTTTATCTTCAATAGTTACATCCTCTTCCCCCTCAAGTTTGTCCCAGACATAAAAACTCCAGCGGTCGGGATGGTCAATATAAAGACGCTTTGCAGAATAAAGACACTCGTCAACAAGAGGACAGTCAACAAGACAACGTGTGCCTGCATTTTCGGGAGCATTTTTAAGCACAAACTGCTGATTGCAACCGAAAGATGAAACGGCAACGGGCTTGTCCTCCGCCATAAGCCACATCATAACATCAAGGTCGTGACAGCATTTTGCCAGAAGCATTGATGAATGGCAACGCTCAAAATTGTTCCACTTACCCCTGACGTGGCTTGTTGACATATGATGATAACTGACAAATTCATTTGTCTGAATATTTATAACATCGCCGATATCGCCGGCAAGAAGACGCTTTTTGATTTCAATATAAAACGGTGCATATCTCAAAACAAAACAAACCATTACCTTGCGGCCGTATTCATCTGCCGCTTTAACAAGGCGGCGTGCCTCTTCTTCATTAACGGCAAAAGGTTTCTCAAGAAGGACATCGTAACCCGCCTTTAAAAGCGGAATTGTTGTTTCAACGTGAATTTCATCCATAGTGCCGTTAATTACGGCATCGGCAAATTTAGGTACCTTTGCCAATTCTTCAGCACTGCCAAAGCAATTCTCTTGCGGAATATTGTACATCTCCGCAATCATCTGACGTCTCTCGGCACTGGGGTCTGCAACACCGACAATCTGCATTTTATCTGGTTGAGTCATTGCCAGACCCGAATAAATGATACTTCTGTGACCGCCGCCAACAATTATTGTTTTGAGAGGATATTGATTGCTCATAACTTTTGAAATCTCCTATCACACGCGAAAAACATGGAAACCGCACAGTTTTCCATAATAAATATATAATTAATGATACTATATTTTATCTGAAATATCAACAACATTTGCGCAATTTTTCGGCGGAAAGATTATTAATTTATAATCATTTAATTTTAAAATATCTGATAGTTGCTTTTCTTGCAAACATTTCAAAAAAATGTGCAAACTATTGAA
This sequence comes from Acutalibacteraceae bacterium, assembly GCA_045592705.1. Taxonomy (GTDB): domain Bacteria; phylum Bacillota; class Clostridia; order Oscillospirales; family Acutalibacteraceae; genus CAG-177. Next base: position 21,118 of record JAZNVG010000034.1, read on the forward strand.
GTAAATGGATTTTTTTGCTAAACTAATAAAAAAGTTTTAAGTCTGCAATAATATTTTCAGGAGAACAAGATGATTTATAAATATGAACTTCACAGCCACACAAGTGATGTCAGCATGTGCGGCAAGATACCGGCGGCGGAGGTTGTGCGGATTCACAAGGAAAACGGATACAACGGAATTGTTATCACCGATCACTATTCCGATCTGACATTTTTCCCGACAAAACTGCTTACACCTAAACGGCACATCGATTTTTATCTGTCCGGTTACCGCAACGCTGCAAAAGCGGCAGGCTCTGATTTCACGGTTCTGCTTGGCATGGAGTTAAGATATTACGGTACACGCAATGATTATCTTGTATATGGTCTTGAAGAAGAATTTTTCAAGAAATGCGGCAATCTTATGGCAATGTATCCCAAGCGTTTTACAAAGCTGGCACGTGAAAACGGTGCAATGATTATTCTTGCACATCCTTTCAGGTCAAGGTTTATGAACCTTGATGTACTGCAATATATCGACGGTGCAGAGATTTACAACGGTAAGGCCGGCAACAATGAAGAGAACCGAAAAGCCGCCCGATGGGCAGAAGAAAACGGTCTTGCCGTCAGAACAAGCGGCAGTGATTTCCACGGTCTGAACACTTTGGCAAAAGGCGGAATAACGACAGACAGAAAAATTGTTTGCAATGCTGATTTGCTTAATGTTCTTAAAAGCGGCGAATTTGAAATTATTGAAACTCCGATAAAATAAAAATGCGGCACAGCTTTAAACTGTGCCGCTTACTTTATATGAGAGATTTGAAGGCTTCAAAATATCTGTGACCGAGTTCATAAATCGCCTGACGCGAGAAATGAATGTTATCGCCGTCTGACAGCACGGCATTATTTGAAGAAAGGCCGTCGGTTTCAATAAAGATTGTTTTATCGGTTTCGGCCGCGATGCGTCGCTGTGCGTTGATAATGGGTTTGCAGATTTCAATATTCTGGTGTTTCCATTCCTGAACAAAATCTGCCATAACAATCGGTATATCAGTACCGTAATTGTTGCGAAAATCCGAAAAAAGACCGATAAGCTTTTTAAAATATGTTTTTTCATCCATATTGTTTATGGCATCGGTTTCTCCCTGATGCCATAAAAAAGCAACCACACGGTTTTGTGCATTAAGGCTGAGTGCGTCAGCAGTCAGTGTCATCATACGGGTGTAAAGATCATCTGTCAGATTCCAGTGATTATCTGAAAAACCCGTGCCGCCGACAGCTGAACGAACTATCAGAATTTTTCTGCCTTTTTTCAGTGATTTTTTAGCATATTCTTTTGCAAACGGCAGAGAAAAATCACTGCAAAGGTTGCCCGCAAAAGCTCTTTCATTTGCAAGTGAAATTGTAAAATCACCGTTCAGAAACCAGATTCTTTCATCAGGTATATAAGGTCTGTCACAAGGTCCTCTGCCACAGCCCTCGGCGTTTGACTGACCCGCCTGAACAATGATATCAAATAACTCCATAGTAAAATCTTTTAGCACGGTATCACCTCATTAAAAGAATATCACAACTAAAAACCATTTTCAACATTTTTCGCTTATTGACAGTGAATGTAAATATATTGTATAATTAAAGTGAATAAATATATTTGACGGAGGTCATATAAATGGTAGAAAAAAAATATTTTGACACAACATCTGATGGCAGAAAAGTTGATGCTTTTATTATTTCAAACAACGATATGTCTGTTGAACTTCTTACATACGGTGCAACCGTTAATTCAATTTTTGTCCCCGACAAAAACGGTGAAAAAGCCGATATCCTTGCCGGCTATGATAAGCTTTCGGATATGGAAACAATTTCGGATTACAACGGTCAGACTGTCGGCCGTTATGCAAACCGTATCTGCGGCGGCAAATTCAGCATTGACGGCATCGAATACAATGTTGATAAAAACGAAAATGAAAAGACCTGCCTTCACGGCGGCGGCGAACTTTCGCACGCTGTTTGGAAAGCAATTATTATTGATAACAATGCCGTCGAAATGACTTACGAAAGTGCTGACGGCACCTGCGGTTTCCCAGGAAACGTCAGCTTCAAAGTCACTTTCATTCTCACCCGCCACAATGAGCTTGTAATCTGCTACTGGGCAAAGAGCGACAAAAAGACAATTATTAATATGACAAACCACGCTTATTTTAATCTTGCAGGCTTCGGCAACGGTGACATTCTCGGTCACGAGCTTTTTATAAATGCCGAAAAATTTACTCCCATGGATGCTGACAGCATTCCCACAGGTGAACTGAAATCCGTAAAAAACACGCCGTTTGATTTCACTGTCGCAAAGCTTATCGGCAGAGATATTGCGCAGGATGATGAGCAGCTTATTCTCGGCAGAGGCTATGACCACAATTTCTGTCTCAACGTTAAAGATGACGGTCCCGCCGCTGTCGCATACGAACCCGAAAGCGGCAGAGTTCTTGAGGTTTTCACAGATCTCTGCGGTGTTCAGCTTTACACCGGTAATTTCCTGGACGGTAAAAAAATCGGCAAGAACGGCACTCCCCTCATTAAGCACGCAGGTTTCTGCCTTGAAACTCAGTTTTATCCCGACTCCCCCAATCAGCCAAATTTCCCGCAGTGCACTCTCGACCCTTCAGATGAATTTGAAAGTGTAACATCTTTTAAGTTTTCAGTCAGAAAATAATAATGTTACAGTTTATTCGACTAAAATTCATAAAAATGTCAAAATAATAGGTATAATTTTTATTGTAGGGTAAAATAATACTTATATTTTCAGGAGGGAAAACAAATGGCATCTGAAAAAATTCTTGTTGTCGATGATGATAACAATATATGTGAACTGCTCAGACTCTATCTTGAAAAAGAAGGTTACGGCGTTGTAATCGCAAATGACGGTGCAACTGCCGTTAAGCTTTTCCAGAGTGCTTCGCCTGACTTGGTTTTGCTTGACATTATGCTTCCCGCACTTGACGGTTGGCAGGTTTGCAGAGAAATCAGAAAATTTTCCAACAAACCCATTATTATGCTCACGGCAAAGGGAGAAACCTTCGACAAAGTCCTGGGATTTGAGCTTGGCGCCGACGATTATGTTGTAAAGCCCTTCGATGCCAAAGAGGTTATGGCGCGCGTAAAAGCTGTTCTCCGCAGAAGCGGAGGAGTTGCACAGGCAGACATCAAAGAAGTCCAGTACGACAATCTTTCAATCAATCTCACAAATTATGAGCTTAAAGTCAACGGCAAAAAGATTGACACACCGCCCAAAGAAATGGAGCTGATTTATCACCTTGCAAGTAACCCCAACCGCGTTTTTACACGCGACCAGCTTCTTGATGAGGTCTGGGGCTTTGATTACTACGGCGACTCAAGAACGGTTGACGTTCACGTTAAGCGTCTGCGCGAAAAGCTTGAGGGCGTTTCTGAAAAATGGGAACTGAAAACAGTCTGGAGCGTTGGCTACAAATTTGAAACAAAGGATTAATCCGACACAACAGCACGAAAAGAGGTCGTGTTTATGCGTTCTCTCAGAGGCTCAGGCCTTTTTGCAAAATATATTGTAATAATTTCATCAATAATAATAGTCAGCTTCGTCTTTTTAGGCGGAGCTCTGTTGCTTTTGGTATCTAACAACTGGCTCAATGAAAAATCTGAGTTGCTGTACGAAAACGTTACACGGGTTGCAGACTCAACATCCGATGTTTACAATTCCGTATATTTCGGTGAAAGCGGTACAAACTCCGTTTTGCTTATATGCAATTCACTTGCTCAGACATCTACCTCAATTAACGCAGATGTTTATTTCTGTAATATTTTCGGCAGAATTGTTTATTGTCAGCACTCAATTGACAAGAATCTGTTTGCACAAGACGGCAACAACTGCGAACACAACGGTGTTATTATTAATTCAAGTACAATGCAACGCGCGTTGAGCAAACCGCATTCCGGCACATCAAGCTCAATTTTTCCCGACGGTGAGCTTTCGTTCGTTGTAAGTGCCCCCGTTATTGTTAACAACCAGCCTGTTGGTGCAATTTTTGCCGTTCAGCCCATTACTAAAGGTCTTATGCCGTACATCACGGATATTCTGCAGATGTTCGCCCTCGCCTCTTTGTTTGCTTTGTTACTGGCTTTTATTACGGTTTACCTTATGACATATCGTCTGACAAAACCGCTTCACGATATGTCAGCCGCGGCAAAGCAATATGCGCGCGGTGACTTTTCAAAGAGAATTACAATTAACAAACGCACCCTCATTGACAGTCACGATGAAATCAGCGAACTTGCAACCGCGTTTAATTCAATGGCAAGCGACCTTGCAACACTTGAACTGTCGCGACGAAACTTTGTCGCAAACGTTTCACACGAGTTAAAAACACCGATGACAACAATCGGCGGATTTATTGACGGCATCCTTGACGGCACAATTGACCAAAGCAAGCGCGACCAGTATCTGAAGATTGTTTCAGATGAAGTGAAGCGTCTGTCCCGCCTTGTCACAGGTATGCTCAATATGTCAAAAATCGAAGCCGGTGAACTTCAGATTAACCGAAAAAATTTCGACGCTTCGGATATGATATTCCGCACTTTACTCGGTTTTGAACGCGTGATTGAAAACAAAAACATTGAAATCCGCGGACTTGAAGATATGCGACCGAATTTCATAAACGCCGATGTGGATATGATAAATCAGGTCATTTATAACCTGATCGACAATGCCGTTAAATTCACCCCCGAGGGCGGTTATATTGAAGTTATTTCAAAAGCTGACAGCAGACGTGCAATGTTCGTGTTCAGAAACTCCGGTCAAGGTGTACCGTCCGAAGAAATAAACAAGCTTTTTGAACGGTTTTATAAAGTTGACAAATCACGCAGCTACGATGTCAAAGGTGCAGGTATGGGTCTTTTCATTTGTAAAACAATAATCGAATTACACGACGGTCAGATTATGGCAAGCAGTGAAGAAAACAAATACACCGAATTTGCATTCTGGTTGCCGATAAAAAATTAAAACAACGAATAAAAAATTTTTAAAATTTTGTAATATTTGCAATTTATAATCGGCATCAGTAAGGAGGCAGAAATATGTCCGACAATTTTGAAAACAATTATTTTAAATCAATGAACCAAAGCACAGAACCGGAGAAAACAACTGAACCGGAACCGCTGAAAGAAAATGTACAAGATATCCAAGAGACAGCAGTCGAAAAAGAACAGACGCTTGATAACGGCAACGATAACAGCCAAACAGTTTCAGAAACTTCACACGACGCCGTGACTGAAAGTGAAAAAACACCCGACATTGAAAGCACGGTCGGAAACAATCAGGAACACACCGTTCCTCAACCTGAACAGCAAAGCGCTCAAACGCAGATGCCGCCCAATTACCAGAGAGGCTATTATCAGCCGCCGACTGCTCCGTCACAGCAGTATTCACAGCAATACAACGGATATAATCCCCCTGTTTACAATCAACAGCCTTATACAAATCAGCCTTATTACAACGTACCCACTCCCCCTCAACCGCAAAAAAATAAAAAAGGTCTCAAGTTTTTCATTGCAGGCATTGCAATTGTTTTCATTTTTGCTTGTTTTGCCATCGGCGTATCGCTTATCAGAGACGGCAAGAACTCCGTTGACAAAACACAGACCACCACAGATGCTGTTGTAAACGAAAACGTACCCGAAATCACAAACAATTCAACCCCTGAATATTCAGCATCAAGCGGTAAAATTCTTTCAGGTGTTGAAATTGCAGAAAAAGTCAAGCCATGCGTTGTCGGCGTTGTTGTATATACAAGTCATTCGAACAATTCCGCCGGTGAAGGTTCAGGTATTGTCATAAGCCGCGATGATAACGGTGAATACACCTATATTGCTACCTGCGCTCACGTTATTGATATGGAAGGCCTGAATGTTAAAATTCAGACAGAAAACGGCGAAAGCTATGATGCAGAAATTGTCGGTCTTGACACCCGCACCGACATCGGCGTGCTCAGGGTCCGTACAAATAAGCTTCTCGTTGCCGAACTCGGAAATTCCGATGCTCTCAAGGTCGGTGAACCGATTTACGCCATCGGTAACCCCGGCGGTGTAGAGTTTGCAGGCTCTTTTACAGGCGGTTTTGTTTCTGCCATTGACCGACCCGTCAGCAGTGAAATCGGCTACACAATGAAATGTATCCAGCACGATGCCGCCATCAACCCCGGCAACTCCGGCGGTGCTCTCATCAATTCTTACGGTCAGGTCATCGGCATCAATTCACTTAAGATCACCGCTGCCGACTATGAGGGTATGGGCTTTGCAATCCCCATTTCATCCGCACTTGAAATTATTAACAGCCTTATGAAACACGGATATGTTCCCAACAGACCTAAGCTCGGCATCACTTATTATTCCGTAACCGCAAGCGCAACCTACAGTTGGATTGCACAAATCAACGGTCTTCCCGCCGGCACACTTATCATCAATGAAATCAGCAATGACAGCTCACTTTACGGAACCGAAGCAAGACAGTACGATATGATTATCGCTGTTGACGGCAAGAAACTTACAACCGCTGATGTTTTACTTGAAAAAATTGACAACGGTAAGGTCGGTGACACCTTCACCCTGACCCTCTGCAGAGTAAACAACGACTACACAATAACAAAATTTGACGTTGATGTAACTCTTGTTGAGGATAAAGGCACACCACAGACTACCACCACAACATCACCTCAGGTTAATCCGTTTGAAGATTTCTACGGATTCGGATATTAATTTTTAAACCGCAGGAAACCCCTGCGGTTTTTTATGCGCAATATCAACAAAACTGTTACATATTTTTATATATTTTATAAATTGACTTTAAATTATCGTAATGTTATAATTAATCAATTAATATTGGCAATTTTTTTATGAAAGGAACCCTATTATGAAAACAGCAAAACGTATTACCTCTATTGTTCTTTGCATGTCGGTTCTACTCTTTTCAACGGTTTTCACTGCATCCGCTGACGAGACAGCAACCGCTGCCGGCGCAACCCCCTTCAGAATTCACGTTACCGTGAACGGTGACACATCCACCTCAAGAGGTTTCTCCTGGTACACAAAAGAGTCTGCACAAACAAAAATTGAACTCTTCTGCGACGGTAACCTTGTTGAAGCAAAAATTACTGATGCCTACTCCGAAGAGTGGGAAGGCAACTACATGCACAAGCTCACCGTGACAAATCTTACCCCTGCCACCACTTATACCTACCGTGTCGGCAGTGAAAGCGGCTGGAGCGATTTCGGCACATTCACAACCAACGGCGGCAAAGACGACAATGCCGTCAACTTTGTTGCAATTGCCGACGTTCAAGCAAGCAACATCGAAAACTTCACCAAGGGCGCAAACGTACTCAATGCCGCATTTACAATGATGCCCGACGCTGATTTCTTTGCAAACATGGGCGACTTTACTGATGACTCAACAAACGAAGAGTGGGATATGTACGATACTGCATTTGCATCCCTTAATGCAAAAACAACTATCGTTCCCATTGCAGGTAACCACGACGGTCTCGGCGTTGAAAACTGGTTCAACAATATGTTCAACCTTGACACAACCGAAAGCGTTGAAACAAGCGACGGCGTTAACTATTCTTTTGATTACGGCAATGCGCATTTCGCAGTTCTCAACACAAACGACATTCTTTCAATTTCACTTGCACAGCTCAACTGGCTCAAGAACGATATGAACAGCACTGATAAGGACTGGAAAATCGTTATGATGCACAAGTCCCCCTATTCACTCGGCAAGGATGCCAAGTGGCCCGATGCGCTTTATCTTCAGCAGTCACTTACAAAGGTTCTTGATGCTTGTGACGTTGACATTGTTTTCTCAGGTCACGACCACCAGTACCTTCGCACAAAGAAAATTGCAAACAACAGACTTGATGATGACGGAACAGTATATGTTCTTTCAGGCACAGCCGGCGCAAAACGTTACGAAGTACGCTCTTTCCTTGCAAACCACTTTATGCCCACAAAGTTCATTGACTCTCTTGTAATTCAGAAAGACGGCTACGGCAACTACTGGAACGGCACTGACTGGAACAGCACGGCAGACACAAACGTCGGCGGTTGCTTCAACTGCATTTCCATCAACGGCGGAAGACTGGAAATGAACACATACATCCTTGCTGACGAAAAAGATGCTGACGGCAACGACGTCATCACCAAGGTTGATTCAATGGTTCTTGAAAAGGCTGTCGGTCAGAACAAAATCACATTTGTCGGTGACAACACAACAAGCGAACTTGAATATGCACTTAATGTTGTTCCCTCTTTCCTTTGCCTTGCCGCTTACACTTTCACAACCTGGCTGCCCAAGTTCCTTATTATGGCACCCCAGCTTATCTACGTTGTAATTACAGAAGACACATTTTAATTGATATTTAATTTAATCGAAAGGAAGCGATAGATTTGAAAAAATTCAAAAAAGCAGTCGCATTCATCTGTGTCCTTTCTCTTCTTTGCGGCATAACGGTTTCCGGTGTTTCCGCCGCTGATAACGGTGCAACATACACTTCACTTGCCGATGCGGGTGAATACAAAATTAACAACCCTTATAAAAATGTCAATTGGTTAACCGTTGATCAGTACAAAGCCGACCTTCATTCGCACACCAACGCAAGTGACGGTGACGACACCCTCAAGGATATGACTGAGGCACACTACGAAAAGGATTTCGATATTGTTGCTGTTACAGACCACGGTGTAATTGACTACGGTTGGACACAGCAAAAGCCCATTCCCGCAATGATGGTTGTTCTCGGCCTTTTTGACGGTGCAAATTATAAGCTCAACGCACTTGAACAAACCGGTACTGCTGCAAACGGCAACACCTACAGCTACACAACCGCTGACGGCACCGACTATTATCAGCAGACAACAGCCGACGGCAAAGCTTTGCATAAGATGATGCGTGTGCCTTACGGCATTGAGCACAACCCCACATCACTTAACAATGCCCACGTCAACAGCTGGTTTGCCGACTACGGCCACGGCATTATGGGCGGCACAAGTGAATATGTGACCCCCATCAAAAACATTGATGAAGAGGGCGGTCTTTCCGTTATTAACCACCCCGGTGAATACACCAATGCCCGTGATGAAGAGTCAACAGCAGATGCCTATGACACAGATGATATGTTCTACAACTACTACATCAACAAGTTTGCCGGCTTGCTTTCAGAATACAAATCTTGCCTTGGTATTGATATCAACAGTAAAGGTGACTCACGCACACGTTATGACAGAAAGCTTTGGGACATCCTTCTCCAGAAAGTTGTTCCCACCGGCAGAAATGTTTTCTCAATTGCGACAAGCGATGCTCACAGAACATCTGTTGTTTACACGGGCTATGTAATGGCTTGTATGGAAAATCTTACCGTTAATGAATTCTACAAATCACTTTCAAACGGTGCATATTTTGCGGCAAGCAAATGTATCGGCAACTATGAAGAGGTTAAGGAAATTTCCGAGTATCTTGCCAAAGCTCCCACAGATAAGCAGAAGAAACTCGGCGCAACTCTCGCTGAGCTTGTTGCAAATGACACAGTCAACCCCAAATATGAAGCTCCTCACGAAATCGAGGCACCTTATATCCATTCAGTCACTGTTGACGATGGCCTTAACACAATCTCTCTTCTCACAAGTGATGCTCTTTGCATCCGTTGGATTGCCAACGGCAAAACAATTGCTTACGGCAACACAATCGACCTTGACAATTATGCAAGTGACATCACCTGCTATGTAAGAGCTGAAATCTTCGGCGAGGGCGGTATTGTTTACACCCAGCCGTTCACACTTACAGGTGCAAATATTCCCACCGCAGACGGCATTGATTACGTTGACATCTGGTGGGCAGCAACAGCAGTTGACATTCTCCTTAAGGTTCTTGCTAAAATCCCCGTATTTGACCTTATCTGGAGCATTATGAAATAAGAATCCCTGATGCAAACAAAAATCCCGTAATACTCGTGTATTACGGGATTTTTTATGTTAAAAATTAAAGTTCTATTTTCCAAAAAACTATGTATTCGCGATTATATGTGTAAGTTATGTAAAGGCTGCCGTCGCGGTATTGAATGGCAGGATAAGAATACTCACTGTCTTTGAGAAACTCTTCCATAACAAGCACTGTTTCCCAAGTTTTGCCGTTATCAAGTGATCTGTCAAGAGTTATGGGAGAACGCTCGCCCCAGTTTTCTTCAATAGGATTTGAAACAAGGAAAAGTCCGTGCGGTGTGTTCACAACATCAAGACCGCTGTTGTTGTTCAGAATATCGGTGCGGTAAGCTTCACACCAGGTAAGTCCGCCGTCAAAAGAATCGCTTCTGTATGCCCTTCCCTTACTTGTACGTGTCAACATATGGACAGTATCAGGCTCGGACTCCCAAAGTGTCGGCTGAATCATGGGGATTTTGAATGAGCAAAAGCCGTTGTCAGAATTCAAAATTGCCGCCGTGCGTTCTGTTTTGATAAACGGAGTTTTCTTCCATGTTACGCCGTCATCATCTGAAACATCAATAAATGCACGCCAACCGTGATTTTCGGTCGAGGCAGGTGCAAGAATTCTGCCGCTTTGAAGGCGAATAGCTTTATTTTTTACCGGTCCCCTGCCGCCGCTTCTGTCGCCTTTAACAAGCTCAACGGGTGCAGAAAATTCTGTTTCGCCGGGTTTCAAAAGACTGTAATATGTGCGCCAGGTAGGAATCTGTTTGCCTATTTTAAAGAAAAGCCTTACAGTTTCATCGTTGTGAAGAAACAGAACGGGATTCCAGTGGGGAATTTTTTTGTCTGCGCTGACAAACTCAGGTGTTGACCAAACACCGTCAACACGTTTTGAATACCAGATATCCACATCATCGTTTTTTTCCTCATATCCGCCAAACCACGCGGCATAAACGCTGCCGTCGGGCATGGGAAGCACAGTGGAAGCGTGGCAGTTTCTTGTGGGTTTTTCAGTAAAAATCATTTCTTTTTTAGCGTTCATATTACATCTCCCTCGTCATTTCAATTATTTTTTTCACAACGGCATCTTCAGCGTTTGACAGTATAACGTCCGTTGCAGCCTCTTTAACCTTATCTTTTGCGTTTGAAACTGCATAGCTTTCGTCACAAGCCTCAAACAAAGCAAGGTCATTAAGATTGTCGCCAAAGCCGATAACGCGCTCAAATCCGTGAGAGCGGCGAAGACTGCAAACAGCGTTGAACTTTGATGAACCCGCCGACGCAACCTCAAGATACCAGTGATTTTCATTATAGATATCACGGTAGTATTCCGTGTGAAGTTCGGGAATTTTGCAAAGAGCATCATAAGCAGCATCAAGCTTTTCAGGAGTTGAGCAAAAGGAGTAATAAGCAAAAGTTCGGTCAAGCAAACCTGAAAAAGAATCAACCCTTGTAAAAACTTTGCCGTAAAGCTTTTCACGTTCAATTATAAAATTGCGGGCAACTTCGCTTGTAACACGCTCATAAAATGTGTGCTGGCAGTTGTCATCAATTGTATAAAGAAAACCGTCAAGGTTATGCGTGTGAATTATATCAACAAGCTCTCGCTTTGCCTTTTCCGACATTGAGCGCACCTCGGTAAACACATTTTTTTGTAAGTCATAGGTGCAAACACCGTTCATAAGCATAACGGGTGTGTTTATGTTTGTGCCATCAAGCATTTTAATTACCGTTGCCGCTGTGCGCGCCGTTGCAACACTGATATAAACACCTTTTGCAGTCAGTTCATTAATTGCATTTCTCGTAAATTCACTGACTTTTGCATTTGTGTCAAGCAACGTGCCGTCAAGATCTGAAATAAAAAGTGTTTTCATAGTTTTCATCCGTTAAAAGTGTAAAAGCCCGTCAACTAGCCGACGGGCTTTATATTATTTATCTTGCGTTATCAACAAGGCTTGTGAAAGCTTCCATAAATTTGGATGCAGTCTTTTCGCCCATTGAAATCATAAGGCACCAAGTATCAGACTCAAGAGAATCATTCTCGGGGTCATACTGATAACCTGCGATGGTGTAATAGTTGTCGGGCTCAACATAGCCGACAGCGTCATTCATAAGGTCACAGATGATGACATTTTCGCCATACATTTCGCGAAGTGACTTGTAGCCGAAGCCGTCAAGGCATTCGCCGCCCATAAGAAGCTCAGAGAATATTTCGCCGGGGCTGAGGAAAACCTTGAGAGATGAGCCGAGTTCCATATAGCCGAACTCTGTTACTGTGCAATAAGTAAAGGTTTTGAAATCGAAAACCATAAAGTTGCTTGCAAGACCGGCCTTAAGGAGAATTCTGGCAAGGTTGTTTTCAATGGGAATCATAACCTGCTCAAGGCGGATATTAAGAACAGGGGCAACCTTTTCTTCTGTTACGGGCTCCCAGTCCTCATACCAGATTGTGTAATCCTCAAGTTTATCGGCATACTGCTTAACGCCGAGAAGGTCACCTGTTTGCTCATTAAGAGCGGCGCACTCTTCCTCAGTAAGTGTCATACCGAGTGTTACATAAGCAAGCTCATAACCGTAACGGATTGCGCCGTCGTGAGAGTTGCCGTCAACACCGTCACCGGAAAGGCCGCGGCTTGATGTGTTGGTGCCGACATTGCCCTGGATATAAATGAAATTATAGCCGGCAATATTCATCAGTTTTTCCATGTAATAAACGAAGTCGCCGGAAACCTTGGTATCAATCTGAAGACCGTCGTCAGTTGTAAGGAAATCATAGCTTGAAGATTCGGGATGGCAACCGAAAGTAGCGATGATTGTAGGTGTCTTTGCATCATCATAAGGATCAAATCTCAGACGATAGATGTTGGGATCGAAAACATAAGGAGGAGTTCTGTCATAGAAATAATCCTCTGTTTCAATAGAAGCGTAATAAAGGTCACCCTGAGTCATATCGGCAACAGCATCCTTAATGGATTTTGCTGTGCTGTCAATAACCTTGGCAAGGAAATCTTCGTGAACGCCATTCATAACATCAATAATACCGAAAGTAAGTGTTGAAAGGATGTTATTACCCATTGTTGTAAGGGGTCTGTTCCAAACGCCCTGAGAGTCAATGCCCGAATGGGTGTGTGTTCCGGTAACATTGATGCTGACAATGTTGTTTGCCTTTGCAAAATCGGCAACAGCATCACGGATTTTGCGTACATCGGTGTTAGCAAGACCGATACAGTCGATTGAGCAGAAAGCTACCTTGCCTCTGCCGCTGTTATCATCAAGAACAACAGTTCTGACTCTGAGGTCATCGTCCTCATAAGTCTCGGTTGAATACCACCAAGGAACATAGCTGCCGCGGGCATACTTAAGAGGAGTGCCGAAGTCATCGGGAAGAATGCTGTATTCAGCATAACCGAGAGACCAGACACCGGAGGGGTTAGAGTCGATGAAATCGCCGTTGCCGCTGTAGAAATTCGCATACTCATCAAGGTCAAATGTAAGTGAGTTTTCTACATCAGCGTTGGGCACTACCATAAGCTGAAGTGCATAAAGCAGAACCTTGTTGAGCATTACATTGCTGAGAGTGTTAACGAAATTTGCCAACTGCTGTTTTGAGTTGGGCTCGGCTTCGTTTGTGATGTTTGCCTGTGCAACGTATTCGTCAAGGGTGAGTGAGCCGATTTCAACTTCATCTGCAGTTTTAGCACTTGCAGAAACAGCAAAAGCGGAGCAAACCATTGCGACACACAGAACAATTGCTAAGAATTTTTTCATTGTGAACAGTTCCTTTCATAAAAATTCTTGATAATTATAACACAATATAAATAATATGTCAAAATAAATTACAAAAAATAAGGACGGCACTTTTCAGCACCGTCCGAATGTGTTATTTACTGTTTTTAAGGCTGTCTGCAAGCTTTGCAAATTCAATCATAATTGAAGAAGCTGTTCTGTCGCCGAGTGAGATAAGCTCGTGATAGTGGTCGCCGACAATTGCCATTGCATAGTCATTGTCAGGGATAACATAACCGATGGCATCGTTAGCAATGCCGAAGCAGATTGTGTCTTCACCGAAAAGGTCGGTAATTGTTGCATAGCCGAAATCTGTTCCGGTGTATGAGCCCTCAGCTGTAAGTGATGAACCGCCGACAACAAGGTCCTGACAGACCTCACCGGGCATAATTGCGATTTTGACATCGCCCATTTCCATATAACCGATTTCGCTGTAAATCACATAAGATTTCCAACCGGTTCTGCAGACTGTATAGTTTGCAAGGCGAAGCTTGCCGGCAAGCTGAATGAAAGGATTGTTAACGGGAATTTCAACCTCTGCGTGGCGGATGTTGAAAATGGGCTCAAGCTCGCGCTCGGTAACTTCTTTCCAATCTTCAAACCAGAGTGTATAGCTTTCGCCCGACTCTTCCTTATCAGCTTTAATTTCATCCCAATCTGTGATATAGGGGTCGTTACTGATTTCTTCCTCTGTAAGGGTAAGGGAAAGAGCGATTCTGCCAAGCTCGTGACCGTAACGGATGGACTGCTCATATCTGTGCTCAAAATCAACACCGTCGTTGGATGCACCTCTTGCCATATAGATACCTGCAATGGCACCGTTGAAGAACATAAAGTTATAGCCTGCGCCCTCAATCATTTCGCCCATGTAATAAACATAGTCACCTGAAAGCTCACGGCCTGTGCTCTGGCCGTCGTTTGTGGGCAGACCTGCAACATCGGGATGAGCAGCAATATTGACCATCATTGTGGGTCTTTTGCTTTCATCGGCAGGTGTGAAAACAAATCTTGACATATCGGTAATAAGAGCATCGGAAGATGCACGGTTTTTATTAGTGAAATAATCTTCGCCGATGTCCTTGACTGCATAGGTCATTTTACCGGGCTGCATATCATCAATAGCTGCTTTCATTGCCTTTGCAGTTCGTGCGGTAAGGAGAGCCATATAATCCATATCAACGCCTGTGTCGAGCTCAACACCGGGAATCCAGCAAGTAAAGAGGTTTTTGATAACCTTGGGGAAAAGGTTTGTCCAAAGACCCTCGGTATCAATACCGCTGTGACAATGAGTGCAGGTGACATTGACAGAGTTAATTTTAACACCTACATCAAGCTCTTCAAGAGCCTTGCGGATTGCTCTGATATCGGAGTTTGTCATACCGATACAGTCAATGGTTGCGAAAACGGAAACTCCTCTGCCTGTGTTGTCGGAAATCGCAACAACTCTTGCGCGCATATCGTCAACGATTGTTTCAACTCTGTTGACAAAGCCGTTATTGATGTCAATATAACCGCCGAGGAAATAATCCTTTTCCTGCCAATCGTCGGGAACAAGGCTTATCTGAGAATAGCCGAGATACCAGCAGGACTCATCGGTTGCTTCTTCAACAAACTTGTCAGTACCCTCATAAAAATACTCACTGACTCTGTCTTTTGCATTGATGAAATTGTCGTCATCGGGAATAAAAAAGTTAACGGCACCGAGCAAAGTGGAGAAAAGACCGTCAAGCAGTTTTACGCCAAGGTCAGTTGCAAACTCGGAAACATCGTCAGCGAAATCCGCTGAAGCAGTTGTGAATCCGCTTGCTGAGACAATCATTACGAAGGAAAGAACAATTGCGAGAATTTTTTTCATTTTCTTCATTTTTTTAACCTCTCTGAAATTAAAATATCAACGCAGGAAACTAACCTGCGATTGTTTCAAAATTTATTTATATTCGACAAACGTCGCATAAGCAACACTGTCCATAAGATTTATGTCGGGCGAAAAATCTTCAAATTCAACAATCCACACATCATAAGGAGCAGAATTAAGCAATTGCGGCTTATCAAAAAGTTCTTCATTCACCCTGTGAACTCTGCCGGAAACGGGAGCAAAAATCTCCGCAACGCCTTTGAAAGCTTCAATATCGCCGATTACATCCCCTGTCTCAAAAACCTCACCGTCACCGCAAAGATTGACGAAAGAAATCTTACCGAGAGATTGCTGTAAATAATCGGATATGCCCACACGCACCGTTCCGATTTCGGTAAACTCAACCCATTCGTGTGTTTCGCTATAAAGAACATCCTCTCTGATTTTCATTATCGGCTCCTTTGAAAACACTTTTTATGAAAATTGAATTACCGGGCATCAATGAAATTATATTTCAAATTACGCATTGTGTCAATGTTATTTTATCAAATACAAAAGGCAGGTGATCAAAACCTGCCTTAAATGATATGTTATTTAAAACAGCGCATATATTGCTTTGACCAGGCTATGACCTGCTGATAATTCCACTTAACGGGAAGTGCCGCGCAGACAGTTGCAACGCGTCCGATGCGCACGCCTGCATCAAGAATTTTTTTGAGCAAAACGGGGTCTTTGCAAAGCGCCTTTGCCTTAACGGCAAGCTGCTGAGGATTCATATCAAGCATTGATGTAAGACTTGTGCTGTCAGCACCGATTGTAAGGTCAGAGGCAGTAAGAATGCCGCTTTTAAACATATAGTCAAGTTCATCCGGCTTAAGCTGAGTGAGAGTAAGCTTGACACAGTTGAGCATTGCAAGACTTGTGCCCAGTTTTTTAAAGAATTTCCGCTGATAAGGCCACAAAGTTTCGGCGCTGAACGAAAACGTTTTATCTCCGATAACGGTATCAGCAAGAATTCGCGCGGCTTTAAGGCTGTTTGCAATACCTGAACCGATAATGGGAACAGTCATAAAGGCGCTGTCGCCGATTGCGGCATATCCGTCGCACACCATAACCGAAAGAGGATGACGCACGGGAATACAGACGCGCTGCCCTCCCCTTTCAAGCTTATCGCCGAGACACTCATTGTCCTTGCGCAGGAAGTCAAGCGAATTCTCGATTTCATCATCGCTCAAAGGTTTAAAACGGCCGATAAGAACATCGGAATATTCTTCCTCAGCTGCAACCCAACCGACGCCGAGTTTGCCCTGAGGCAAAAGATATACTTTATATTTATCTTCGACATCACACTCGACACGGTTATAAAAAGCGCGGTAAACATAAAATCTGCCAAAATCGCCGTCGGTGTTTTCTATACCGCAAACAGGCGGAAGCTGTGTCCTCAGCGGTGAATCAATACCGGCTGCATCAATAACAAGTGAAGCAAAAAAATCGCCTTTTGAGGTTTTGATGCCGACGACACGGTTACCGAGCATAATCGGTGCTTCAATTTCACAGTCATAAACAAACTCAACCCCGCAATTTTCTGCGTGATTGATTAAATGCGCATAAATGTCGTTACGTTCCATTTTAATTTCAAGCTGGTCGCGCGAAACATTCTGACGGTGACCGATTTCTCTGTCTGGCGAGTAAAAAGTCATATTTTCTTTGTAGCAGAATTTATCGTTGTCAGGCATACCTATACCGGCGATTTTCAAAGCACCGGGGGCAAAAATGTCAGTCCAGTCATAACCCATTGTCTTCTTTTCACAACGCTCATAAACGGTAACATCAAAGCCTGATTTGGCAAGCAAAGCAGCAGTCGCAATTCCGCCGTGACCGCCGCCGGCAACAATAATTTTATTTTTCATCTGAATTCCCTCCCATTTTCAAATATATCACAACTCAATGTTAAACACAACACATTTCAGCATTAAATATCAACATTATTTTTAAAATCTATTGAAAAACAGCGCATTAATTTGTTATAATTTTTAAAAATCAGAGGTGTTGTATGAAAGAATATTTAAAGCGTATTGATGAGGTTATCGCCAACGGAAAATACAAAGACAATTGGAACAGTCTTAATCAATATCAGATTCCGCAATCATATAAAGAACTCAAATTCGGCATTTTTATTCACTGGGGTATTTACAGCGTGCCCGCTTTTGCCGGTGAATGGTATTCACGAAATATGTATATTCAAGGCTCCCGTGAATTTGAACACCACGTTAAAACATACGGCGCACACAAGGATTTCGGATACAAGGATTTTATTCCGATGTTCACCGCCAATAATTTCAATGCCGACGAGTGGGCACAGCTTTTTGAAAAATCCGGTGCAAAATATGTTATTCCCGTTGCAGAACACCACGACGGCTTTCAAATGTATAAAAGTGAGCTTTCTGAATGGAACGCTTACAACATGGGTCCGAAAAGGGATGTTCTCGGTGAGCTTAAGGAAGCAATTGAAAAGCGCAACATAAAGGTCGGCGCATCAACGCACAGGGTTGAGCATTGGTTTTTTATGGGGCACGGCAAAGAATTTGACTCAGATATAAAAGAACCTCTCAAGAGAGGTGATTTTTACTGGCCGGCAATGCCCGAAGGCAATCACCACGATTTATACAGCGAGCCGACTCCCACGAAAGAATTTTTGCAGGACTGGCTTGTAAGATGCTGCGAAATTGTTGATAATTATCAGCCGTCAATGGTCTACTTCGATTGGTGGATTCAACACTCAAGCGTAAAACCTTACCTTAAAAAGTTTGCCGCTTATTACTATAACCGCGCACTTGAATGGGGCAAAGATGTTGTAATTAATTATAAGCACGATGCTTTTCAATTCGGTTGCGCCGTTGTTGACATTGAGCGCGGTCAATTTGCCGAGGCAAAGCCTTATTACTGGCAGACCGACACCTCGGTTGCCCGCAACTCCTGGGGTTACACGGTCGGTAACGATTATAAAAGCGCAAAAGAAATTGTCTGCGACCTTGTTGATATCGTCAGTAAAAACGGCAATTTCCTGCTAAATATCGGTCCAAAATCCGACGGCACAATTCCCGTTGAAGACAAAAACATTCTTCTCAAAGTCGGCGAATGGCTTGCCGTCAACGGCGAAGGCATTTACGGCAGCAAGCTGTGGCGTAAGTCCGCAGAAGGTCCGACTCAGGTTAAAGAGGGACAGTTTACCGACTCCGAGGCAAAAGTTTTCACAAGCGAAGATTTCAGATTCACGGCAAAAGGCAACAATGTCTATGCATTTAATCTCGCTTGGCCCAAGGACGGAAAAATCAGCATCAAGGCCTTTGCAATCCGTGACGCCTCCCGCCTGCCCCATTTCAGCGGAATTGTAAAGAATGTTACGATTCTCGGATATGACGGCAAGGTAAAGTGGGAAAGAAACGAAGAAGCCCTGCACATTTGCGCCGAGGGAATTAACACAGAATATCCAGTTACTGTTAAAATTACAATTGATTAAACGAGGTGACGTCTTGGCAAAGCTTTCAATGGAAAAAATTAAAGCGTTTTCAACTGAGATAAAAACGCACTGGCACACCCCCGCCGAGGGAAAATATGTTCCTTACAAGGAATATCTCGACATTACCGCCGCTGTCGGCAGTAACTACACAGGTTCCAAGGTGCTTGAATACATAGGATTTTTCTCTTCCTGCTATCTCATTATGCACCATTACAAACTCCCCTACCTGACTTTCTCTGTTATCAGTATCCTTAACATTCCTCTCGGATATGTTTCGGCACTGATGTGGTGGCTTGTTTGCGACAACCTCGGATTTCTTCCCAAAAAGACTGAGAGAAAGTTCTACCTCGTTTACGGTCTTATGATGGCATTCGGCATATCAACCCTGCTGTTTGATTATTCAACTTTATTTAACCAGACCGGAACATTCATAAGAATTTTGAACGGCTTTGAGGGTATGAATGCCACTGCTTGCTTTAAAACATTCGGAACCCACTTCCTTTATACAGGTTGGGTTGGCGCAAGAAACATCTTCTGGCGCAAAAAGCTTCTGCCAAAATTCGGCAGATACAAGTATTCACTCTATTGCGACGTTGTTCCCAAGTGCATAATGGTTATTCTTATAGGTTGGCTTCCCGTATATAATATTTCCGACGTTGCGACACGTGTCTGGGTTGCAAACCTCTTGTTTGCAGTTTATAACGTTTTCGGCTTTGCCAACAATATGGAAACCTGCACTAAGAGCATCAGCCCCAACCTTCAGGAAAGAATTTATGTCCGCAGTTATCCCGTTAAGCTTTCCCATTTTTTCAACACGATAGCAGGTCTCGGCATTTCTGTGGCAATCGGTATGCTCAAAAATGAATGGGCTGACATCAATGTTTACCGCTATGTTATCCCCGTTACTTTCATTTTCTTTGCTGCAATGACAATGATTTTTGCCGGTAAAGTCAAAGAAAGAATCCCCCAACCGCCCGTTGAAAAGAAGGTTCAGATTAAATTCTGGGACGGTATGTTCGGTGTTCTGCGCAATAAATATCTGCTTATTAACACCGTGGTGGGTCTTATTGATGCACTCGGCAACGGTATGCTTCCCTTTGCAACGATTCTCTATCTTTACACCTTCCGTCTGAGTGGTCTGCCTTACAGCCTGCTCGGTATGCTCATTTCATTTGCGGGAACACCGCCCGATTTCCTTTCGCCCTATTTTCTCAAAAGGTTTTCATACAAACAGATTATGATTTTTTATCAGCTATCAAGGGCACTCGGCAATGCCATAATTGCGGCGGCAATGTGGTTCTGCGGCGATAACGTTAACCTTTGCGGCACAATCTGCGTTGTTGTACTTTTCTTTATGGAAATGACAAAACCCGTTCCCACAACCGCAGGTCACGATATGAATGTTCGAATCGGTGACTATCAGATGTATCTTTCAGGTGAACGACTTGAAAGTTTTGCCGGTGTCTTCGGCTGGTTTACAGGTCCTGTCACATCTTTTGTAGGTCTCATCATTCCTCTGATGCTTCTTAATTACGGTTTCAACAGTAACTGGGACATTCTTTTCCTTGACTCTTCAAGAGCCAACATAATCATTGTTCCGCTTTTGTTTGATGTTGTCGGATTTGTGCTGATGACTATCCCCTATCTGTTCTGGGACTATGACAGTAATAAGCAGAATATGGTTATGGAAGTCCTTAAGAGAAGAGCTGAGGTCACAGAAAAGAAAGCAAAAGAAGAAGGCGAAACCGTCAGCGGCGGATATTTAGGATAAGGAGGCGGAAAGCATGAGAAAAAAAGAAAAAACAATAAGCAATCAGGTTGATGAGCCTATCCGTCTTAACATTCCTGAAGATGAAATATGGACTTATCAGGTTGAAGGTCTTGCCGCCCCAAGAATCAATCAGGCACCAAAGCACTACACTCTTAAAAAAGTAATTTTCGCTCTTGTCATTATTGTCGCAGTGACCGTTTCAAGTGTTTTCAGCATTCTTACACTGAGAAAAGACACTTTTGAATATAAACAAAATCAGTCGGGTTACACCTTCACCCGCTTCAGCAACACTGGCTTTATCGATGAGCTCAGTATTGACTATGTTTCGGAAATTGAATATGAACTCGGCAACCCCGACCCGAAAACCAATTTTAAGGTTGTTAAGGACGAGAGCAAAGCCATAACTCAGGTAGGCAGTTATGTTCTTAACTGTGACGAAAAAGTTCAGATAATTAATATCGGCGCAGACGTTGAAAAAGTTGATTCCAAAGCTTTTTATTCCTGCTGGGCGTTGCGCGAAATCAGGGTTGACGAAAACAATCCCAACTACTGTGATATTGACGGCGTACTTTATAATAAGGATAAAACCGAACTCATCTGCCGCCCCTGCGACCACGATACATATCTTGCTGAAAAATACGGTTTTGCGGAATATGACAACAATAACTGGCGCATTGAAATTACTGAGGATGATCCCCGTTATGAGCAATATGTGAAAGATGTTCTGACCTATGTTGTACCTTCGACGGTAACAACAATCGGAGAAATGAGCTTCAATTACTCGAATATGATTAATGTTTATCTTCCCGAAGGTCTTAAGGTGATTGAAACACTTGGTTTCTTTGAGATTCCGAACCTTAAAAACGTTTACTCTTACAAGGCAGCATCACCGGTAACAAATTCACATTTTACATCTGACGAAGCTCTCGGTGAGGTTTATCTTTCATTTCCCGAAGGACTTGAATACATCGGTTCCGATGCTTTCAGTTACAGTCCGTCAATGAATTATCTTTATATCCCCTCTTCTGTTACATTTATCGGTCACCACGCTTTCTGGGACACGGTATTCAAGGAAGACGGCGAGCTTAAGGGTATAACAGCCGTGAACGTTGCCTCAGACGAAGAAACTTTCAACAAAAGCACAACACTCGGCAATCATTGGCGCGGACAGTATGACTATATGCTTTTCAAAAAATCCGTTCCGATTAATTACTCTGCAGAACGCGAAAGAACAGCAAAATAATTTAAAGGGTGAAATGTCTGCGACATTTCACCCTTTTTTCATTAAATCAAAATTTAATTTTTCTTTTTCTTAAAGAGCACAAGCAAAAGAATCCAGAAGGACAAAAGCAGAGCAAACAGAATGTAAACATAAATCCAGTTTGCAATGGCAAAGTTGATAACGCCTGCAAAAACAGGTATATAAACCTTACACACACCGACAATGTAATCCGTGCTGAGCTCGTGCGTTTGTTTAACACCCATAAATGTTGTTGAGGCGGTGATTTTAGCCTCACCTGTAAAACTGTCCGTGCCGACACTTTCAACGCGCTGAAGGTATTCGCCTGACAGAGCATCTGCTTTGGTTACAATCAGGTCATTAGTCTGATAGTCTGCAGATTCTGTACGCTTGATTATCAGCAAATCGCCTTTGCTCAGTCCGAAAGCATCCGCATCGGTTTTAACACTTGCAAAAGAATGACCGAAAACATAAACCGCATTTTTGTCAAGGAAGGCGGCGGTGTAACAGCCGAAAACAAAAACAGCTACGGTAATGCCGAGCAAAATGCTGACAATGATTCTGCCGACCTTTTTGCCTGCGGAATCACCGGCAGGGGCGGTATTTTCGTCAGCAACAACTTCTTCTGCCGCAACGGTCTCCTCAGAAGCAACATCCTCTGCATAATCCGGAGCTTCAGCAACAGCAAACGTTTCTTCCGTCTGCGTCTGAGCGTCATTTTCAGACTCTTCAACAGTCTGATTTTCACCAACGGGAACATCGTAAATGCTCTGAGCATCCTGATAAACAGCAGTATTGAAACCGGGTTCAATTGCATCGGGCTGATGAATAATTTCAAACAACGGCTCGTTATCCTCGGGAGTTACATCAGAAGAAAGCACATCAGCGCTGTCGGGAATTGCATCAACTGCAACGTCATTATCCGTGTCAAGATTTTCAATAAACTGTGTATCGAGAGAATCTAAAAAATTATTGTTTGAACCGTCACTCATAAAAAGGACCTCCTTATTAATAAAAATAAGATTGTACACAAAGCGTGCCTTTACTAAATGAGTATATCATAATCAGGAAAAAAATACAACAAAATTTATAATAAAAGCTCTTAAGTGCAAATCGAAAGCAAATAAAAACAATACTTTTTAAAAAGATTTTAAAAAATGCTTGATTTTTTTGTTCGGGTCATATATAATATGTGAGCACACAAAACAAAGCAATGTTTTTGTGCCGATTTGACAGCTTGGAGAAGTCGCGTAGCTGGTCGAGCGCGCACGATTGGAAATCGTGTAACCGTTAAAAGCGGTTCGAGGGTTCGAATCCCTCCTTCTCCGCCAGAAAAACGGCAAGTTTCATTTGAAACTTGCCGTTTTTTCATTTAAATTTAACTTAAGAAAAATCCCTCCGATTTTCAGTCGGAGGGATTAACTTTTTATTCAACTTTTAAAGTATAGACATATTTTGAGTTGATTTCATCGGGGCTGATAAAGCCGAAATCAACCGCAAGCTTGCCGTTTTCATTGATGGCAACAAGAGGCTTGTCACAGCCGAGCAAAGAAACCTTCATACCGTCACGGTAATCAATTTCATCAAAAACGGTAACACCAACCGGATATTTATGAATGAAAGCAAAAACAGCCTTGTCGTCTTTATTTTTTGTGTATTTGATATTTTCGTTTTCACTTACACAATATTTTCTGCTGCAGTAAATGCCTTCACCGTTGACCTTGAGCCATTTACCGAGCTGGCGCAGTCTTTCTTCCATAATAACAGGAATTCTGCCGTCACCCGTCGGGCCGACGTTGAGCAGGAAGTTGCTGCCCTTTGAAACAAGGTCAACAAGCATTTTGATAAGAGCTTCTTCAGAAAGATAATCGTCAACTGTTTCAAATTTATTCCAACCGAACGAAGCGCCGATACCGCGGCACTCTTCGGAAACACGGTCAATCGTTTCTTCCGAACCGTCGGCAGAACCGATGTAGCCGTATTCGGTGGTAAGGTTGCCGCCGAGTCTGCCGCGTGTTTCACTGCCCCAACGGTCATTGGGAACAATGTAATCCTTTACGCTTGATTCATTGTAAAGCCACTGAAGAAAATCAGTGCTGTGCCAGACAGAGCTGGGATGATCCCACTCGCCATCGGTGAAAAGTGTTGCGGGCTTGTATTCTTCAATCAGCTCTTTAAGCATGGGAATGAGATGCTCAACAGCGTATTCCTCAGGATTTTTAAGATAAAGCGGATGGAACCATTCATAAACCGAATGGTAAACACCAAATCGGACATCGCTTTTGTCACAAGCATCTTTAAGCTCGCGGCAGAAATCGCGGTGAGGACCGACATCAACGCTGTTCCAGTTCCATGCGTGTTTTGTCTTGAAAAGGCAGAAACCGTCGTGATGCTTTGAAACAAGATTCATATATTTTGCACCGGCATCTTCAAACAGCTTGACCCACTGCTCAGCATCAAAGTTTTCAGCTTTGAACTGACCGACAAAATCGTTATATTTAAAATCCGCACCGTATGTCTTCTGATGATAGTCATAATAATCGCGGTCATTTTTGCTTCTTTCAAGAATTTCATCGCAATGATAGCCGTACCACTCTGCATATTTTCCTTTTGGAGCATAAGCAGGCACGCTGTAAAGTCCCCAATGGATAAAAATGCCGAACTTTGCATCTTCAAACCAAGAAGGAACGGGTCTTTGATTGAGTGATTCCCAATTGTTTTCGTATTTCATTTTAAATCTCCTTTACAAGATATCGGTATAATTATACGATAAAACGCCATAACGGTCAAGGGTGATGACGAGAAAACCTCCCGCGAAATCGCTTTCGGGGAGGTTAAAAAACTGTTATTTGCCGAAATTCATTTGTGCCTCTGCAGCAAGATTTATATCTTCTTCATTGCCGCTGGCAACAGTGCTCGACATAAGTCTGCGGCGCTCAATAAGCTCGGCATACATAACCTCTTTCTTTTTGTTGTCGAGGTCATAGAAAAGCATCGGGATAATACCGAGTGAGCCGGTAATTGTGGGAATAATTGTGAACATCGCAAAAAGATAGAATTTTACGCGGTCGGTCTGCTCTGTACCGACACGGAAAGCGTCGGCTTCATAGCCAATCATCTTTTTGAGTGCCGTGGTAACAACACCGCTGACGCTTGTTGCAACCTTAGCCGCAAGACCCTTTGCAACAGAGGTCATAGCCTCCGTGCGATATCCGTTTTTCCACTCACAGTAGTCCATTGCTTCGTTATAAAGCTCTGTACCGATAACAGATTTAAGTCCGTAGAACATTGTCCAGATAATTTCCCAAAGTGCCATAGCAATGCCCATAGGAACAACCTTCTGATACATACCGCCCGAGAAATCTTTCTTCATGCCGATACAGCCGAAAAGGAAAACGGGAATGAACAGCAGATTACCGATTTCTTTTGAAAGTATGTAAAGCAGACGGCTTGAGAATCTTCTTCTCATCCACGGTACCCACGCATAACTGAGCGGACTGATGGGAGCAGAGGGAATGCCCGCGACGAGTGTCATTGAAGCAAAGTGAAGAACATCGGTATAATAATCTGATTTACTGCCGCTGATTGCAAAGCCGCTGAGGAAATCCGACAGAGTTATAAGCAGCATCGGTTTGTTGTTGATAATTGATTTTATCGACATAATAAGACTGGGTGATTTGATTGACTGCATAACTCTTTCCTTGGACTTTGAGAAAAACCAGAAAGATGCACCGCTTGAAACAAGGGTTGTAAAAACGCCCATACCAACAAACAAACCGGTATAAACAGATGAAAGCTTTGAGGAGTCGTTGAGGTACATACCGCGAACAACGTCAATAAGAATTGTCAGAATCTGTTCAGGCAGTTTCTCGCCGAAAGTGCCTGAGGCAAAGTTTGCAATTGTGATGAGTCGCGTTCTGTCATTCGGGTGCGGGGTAATGGTAGACATAAGACCTGTCCTTGCAATGCCCTGGAATGTGCCGATACCTTCACGGATTATTGTCAGTGAAAGATAAAAGATGAATTTCATAATATCCATCTCACCCGTGCCTGCAAAAAGGTTGGGCATAAACCAGTAAAGCAATGTAAGAATACAGCCGGGAATAGCAAGGAACAAAAGGTAAGGTCTGAATTTGCCCCAACGTGTTCGTGTTTTGTCAACAATCGCACCAAAGAAAATATCATTAAAGATATCCCAGATACTGTTGACGGTGTTTACGATCGCCTGCAAACCGAGGTCTATTCCGACAATACTCGTAATAAATCGGCCGGAATAAGTGTTGATGTTGAAGCTCTGGGCGGCATCCCAAAGCACAAAGCCGAAAGTTTCTTTTGAACCGACATAGCGTCGGTCCTGAAACTTTTTAACGGCAGCATCTTCCTCATGTTCGTTTGCACGCAACTGCTCAAAAACCTCTGCGCTTGACTGAACATCTTTATTCGCCATGACTCACACTCCTTTTTTAAGATTGTGATATATTAATTTAATAATAATCTATTCTTGCGTTTAATTCAAGTAATTTTTTAAAAATGCAGTAAATTACAACAGTTTAAGACCGTAAGCAACGGTAGTTTTAACAGTTTCAAGCTCTGAAAAACCGTATTTTTTATAAAAGCCCCTGCCCTTTTTATTTTCGCTCCACACTGTCAGCATAACACCCTTTACCCCTTTATTTTTAAGGTGGTCACAAAGCGCACTTGTCATTTTGCCGCCAAGTCCCATCCGCTGATATTCGGGTAAAACGTCAATGTGCAGGTGTGCGGGATATTCATTCTTATATCTTTCTTGCGGGTCAATGGATTGGAGTGCGGATTTGCGGCGCGCGTACTCATATTTTTTAAAACGCGGCAGATATTCGCTGACAAAGATTTCTTTGAATCGGTCAAAATTTTCAGCACAGATAACATAGCCGACTGCTTTGTCATTTTCATCAACGGCAACAAAACAGTTTTCGCCCTCTTGTTCAATGTAATAGTCACAGTAGGTCGTTAAAATATATCTTCTGCCGCACTTTGTCATATCGCACGGTCCGTCGCTGTTAAGACAAATGAAACGCACATCGTCAAAGTCTTTTTCCTGATAAGGTCTTATCTTCATAAAACTCACCAAAATCTTTTGATATTTTAAGATTAACATTATTTTATATAAAAAGCAAGAAAAAACCAAGGGATTATGTATTGAAAAAAATCATAAACGGATTTATAATTTTTTTGTAATCAAATCTGACGGAGGAACTTATGAGCAAATTTTTGAAGGATTGTGTCGATTTCATTTCAACACAGCCGTTTGACATAATCAGAATTTCCGAAATCCACAACGGCGGAGAAGCAGAAACCGTTGACTGTTGCGACGCTAACCCGTGTCAGAATGTTTACTCTGTTGCAAAAACATTCACAATGACTGCAATAGGATTACTTGTTGATAAAGGGCTTTTGGCACTTGATGAAAAAATCTGCGACATTCTTGCCGATGACTTGCCTGAAACAGGCATGGATGAGCGCTGGAAAATGTGTACGGTTGAAACGGCGTTGCTTCACCGTTTGGGCTTACCGGGCGGTTTTCTCGACATCGACACAACAAAATCGTCACAGTTTACACAAGATTATCTTAAGTATATGCTCACTTATCCGCTCGCCTACACACCCGATACGGAAAGCCGATATTCCGACGGTGCCTATTATCTGCTTTCGTGCATTGTCGAAAAGAAAAGCGGTCTGTCAACTGACAATTTCCTTTGGAGGGAATTGCTCGGCAAGCTCGACTTTCAGGAGTTTGCGTGGAGCCATTGCCCCAAAGGTCACGCAATGGGCGCAACCGGACTTTATATCAACAGCGCAGATATGGCAAAGCTCGGTCTAGTTTACCTTTCAGGCGGATTATATAACGGGGAGCGTGTTATTTCAGAAAGCTGGGTAAAAAAGGCTGTCGAAAAAGGTTATGCTTTTGACAAAGACGAAACCGGCAAGATTTATTATAAAGGCGGAATGTATGGGCAAAAGCTTATTGTTGCACCGCAGCAAAACAGAGTTGTTGCACTTCAGGCATACGGTGCCGACAGCAACATCGTTGCAAACTGGGTAAAAGAATATAAAGATTAAAAATCCGCATATCGGGAGATTTTTCCGATATGCGGACTCTTTTTATATGCTGATTGAAACAACGTTAGGATTGTTTTCGATAAGCAGAAAAATATCGTTCATACTCATACTGCGGGACTTTTTAATAACTATATCAAGAGTTACTGTGTTGTCGGTATTTTTCTCCATTTTGCACGATTCAATGTGAATATTTTTCAAATCAAGCAAAGCCTTGAACTCATTGATAACCGTTGTGGAGTTAATAAGTGTAACGGAAAACTCATTTGATGTATTTTCAAGCATTTTGAAATATTTGTGCAGAATAAGCTGAAACAAAATCATAAAAGCGGTTGCAACAAGGCCAACAGTGTACATACCCGCACCTATCGCAAGACCGACGCTTGCCGTTGTCCATATACCGGCGGCAGTTGTAAGACCTTTGATGGAAATATCTTTAACAAAAATAACACCTGCACCGATGAAGCTGACACCCGTTATGACATTGGAAGCAATTCTTGAAGCATCCGCCCTCATTCCTTCAAACTCAAGAAGGTCAAAAAAGCCGTATTTGGAAACAAGCATTGCAAGTGCCGCACCGAGGGCAACAATCATATGTGTTCTGATGCCGGCATCTTTCTGACGGCGGCTTCTTTCAAGACCGATTAATGAACCGCAAAGCGCGGCAATGAACAAACGGCCAATCATAAATGCATTGTTAATTAGTTCCTGCGCAACCTCATCAAAAATCATATCAAAAAAATCTGCCATAGACTGCCCTCCAATAACAACGGAATATTTTATTATATTATCATCCGAAGAACGGTTTGTCAACTTTCTTATTTCTTTTTGCGAATTTGTTTCACAGCATAAGTGACCGTACCTAAAACTGTCGCCGCTCCAAGAGCAATTCCGACTTTTGCAAGCATAGGTTTAACGGCATCGACGGAACTCGGCGCATAAGTGTAAAGAAATCCCTTAACGGGAGCTCGCATATGGTTGCCGAAAACATCACGGAAAGTAAGAAGACGGGTTTCATAAGAGCCGCTTTCATCAATTTCAAAAACACGCACACCTCTGTCCAGACCGGGACCGTAAATGTTAAAACCGCAACCGGGAGTGTAACCGAGGTCAATACCTTTCAGCGTGCCGCGGAATGAATTTATATGGTCGTGGCCGAAATATGCCGCCACAACGTTACCCATTGAAAGCCAGGAATCAAACTGACCGCTGCTTTCGGCGGCACAAGCAATGTTTTCTTTCATATATCCGCCGTCAGCTTTCAATTCATCCGCGAGAATATAATATGTATCTCTGTGAGATTTATTACCCTGAATCGCTCCCTTTGTACCCTTTGGCACCGGTGTAAGAAGGTCATACATTTCAAAAACGGGAATATGTTTAAAAATCATGGTCGGCACAGCCCGGCCGTTTTCGGCATTAAGCTTTGCGCAGACCCTTTCAGTCCACTCAATCTGTTCTTTTGAGCCGCCCGTATAATTGCCCAGACTGCCGCTTTCGGGCGTGTCGAGCACAACAACATTGAAAACGGCTTTTTCATCCGAATAAACGGGCAGGCAGAGATTGGCGCCATCAAGTGATTCATAGGCGCATTTGTTTACACAATTTTTAAACGAGTTGTAAATTTCAAGCTGACCGGCTTTGTCAACACCGCATTGGGTGTCGTGGTTGCCGAAAGTTACTGCAAAAGGCACACCGAGTTTGTCAATGGGCTTCACAAGATTTGTTATTGCCGTTTTGACATTTTCTTTTGTATCACCGATTTTAAAATTAATACCGTAACCTTTCAACTGGTCGCCGGTGAAAACAACAAGATCGGGATTTTCACGCTCAACTGCGGCGGTTATGAGCGCAACCGTATCAGGTGAAGTTTTCTGAGTATCCTGCGTATCGGCGATCTGAATAATTTTAAATTTACCGTTTTTAAATTTCAACATAATATCACCGTTTTTATTATATCACAATATCAGTAAAATCACAATATTTTTTAAAAAGCGTAAAATGTAATAAAAACTTTCACGGTGATTTTATGTTTTCAGATTTCTCTTCGTGGTCGTATCCTTTGCAAGCATTTGCGGCAACCTGCTTTACCTGGGGCGTAACAGCTTTGGGAGCGGCGGTTGTTGTTTTCTTCAAAAAGGTAAAAAAAGGGGTGCTCACAGCAATGCTCGGCTTTGCCGCCGGAGTTATGACAGCAGCATCTTTCTGGTCACTTCTATCCCCTGCCGCCTCAATGTGCAAAATGCTCGGTATCGGTGCATGGCAAACGGTTGTGTCAGGATTTCTCTGCGGAGGTCTTACACTTTTTGCCTGCGACAAAATATTTATGAGCAAACGCATTTTCACCAAAATCAATAAAAAAGCTCGCCGCAGTTTAATGCTGATTTTATCAATAACACTGCACAACATCCCCGAGGGACTTGCGGTCGGTGTTGCTTTCGGGTCGCTCGCTTACGGCATTGACGGAGCAACCTTAGCATCTGCCTGCCTGCTGGCTTTCGGAATAGGACTTCAGAATTTTCCCGAGGGTGCTGCTGTAAGCGTGCCGTTGCGTCGTGAGGGAATGTCGCGCTCAAAAGCATTCTTTTACGGTCAATTAAGCGCAGTTGTTGAGCCGATTGCAGGTTTTTGCGGCGCAGTTACGGTTTTGCACGCGCGGCTTTTTCTTCCGTTTATGCTCGCCTTTGCTGCCGGTGCGATGATATATGTTGTTTTTCAGGAGCTGATACCCGAAAGCCGGAGTGATGAAAAAAATAATTTGACAGTACTTTTCACACTGCTTGGTTTTTCCGTGATGATGCTTCTTGATATGGCACTGGGATAAAAAATGAGGACTGCGTTTGCAGTCCTCAAAATTTTTAATCTTCGGGAATTCCTTCAAGGAAGTCGGTTTCGGTAACAAAGCCTTCAGAATCAACACGGAAGGTTTTAATTTCGAATCCGCCGAAATCAGCATAAAAAGCGGCGTCAAGAATGTCACACTTAATCATTGCGCGCTGTTCTTTGCCGTTGGTTTCGTGGCAACGGATAATAAGGTCGCCAGAATTGTCTTCACAGAATTTAAATGCGGTAACATTTACACTTTCCGCATCAACGGTCAGCCAGCTCTTTTTAAGCGGCAAATCACCCTTATGGTAGCCTGACGGCACTGTGACGGGACGGCAATTGAAGAGCGCAGCCTTGCGGACGATGTCGGTTTTTTCAGCTTCGCCCGTGTGAGGTGTAACGGCATATTCAAAGTAATTGATACCCTCGTCAGTGTAATCAAAGCGCGCATCGGGACGGTACGAATAGTGGTCGGCAAAAATTGAATTTCTGAGCAAAGTTATGTTAAGTGTGTTATCGGGGCAAGAGAATGAATATTTGGAATCACTCATAACGCTTACACCCCTGCGCACACCGTCTGCAGCAGTAACAGTAATATCTGCCCAATTTTGTGCCGGCTCTTCTTCACCGTTGCAGGGGCGTTTGATAATACCGGCAGGAATTTCATAAGTTGAAACAGCATCTGTTCCGTCAACCTCAAACGGCATTTTGAGAATTGTAAGAGGCTCGCTCCAGTTTGCTTTACATTTTGCACGCAGAACATCACTGTCGCTTGCAAGAATGAAATCCTGAGTAAGAACAGACTTGTTATACTCGTGAACGGTGCGGACAACCGCTCTGAGCGGTCCTTCTTCAATAAGTCTGATGCTTGCAAGCTTCATTGTGTCAACAACGGTATCAAACTTAAAAATATTGTGTGCCCAGGTGTCGGGCTTTGTGTTGTCGATAATTGTGGGCACTGCAAAGTTTTTGCCTGCATATTCAGCACCGTCTGCCTTTGTGACAAAGCTGTCAATGGCACCGGTTTCCTTATTGAACACAACCTTAAGTTTGGAGTTTTCGACTGTCATTGTGTCCGCGCACGCAACAACATCGCTTTCCATTCTGATTTCATCCTCGTCGTATTCGTCGAAATCAATGTGTTCAAGCCAATAAACCGCATAACCCATCGCAGGAACTTTTGCAAGGAAAACTGTATCGGAATGAGTATCGTTTGAGCGGGACGAACGGACATTCTGGAACAAAACGGCATTGCCGTCGCTGTCTTTTACACCTGCTGAAGGATGATAAGTTCTTACAGGTGTTTCAATCTCCCACGAAAGCGGATTGAAAACGACAATGGGACGAGGATAATTAATATTTCTGAAATGGTGACGCTCATTGCAGGAAACCGCATCGGAAATACCGTCAAGCCAGGTATCAATACGGTTGACAAGGCGAAGCTGTGCATTGTTTTCCGCCCTTGCGGCAATTGTCATTGCGTAACCCATTGAATCGCGCACATCGTCATATGCTTCGCGGATTGAACAGCCGCAAAGAATATCGTGGAACTGATTAAAGCAAACATCACGCCATGCCTCGGCAAAATCGGCGGTGCAATCATCCATATCAGTTACTTTGCGTGCAACAGTGCTCCATTTTTCGGCAGCAGCAAGCCAGTTTTCAGCCTTTCTGTTAAGCTGTTTTACCATTGAAGTTGCCGAATAACAACCGCTTGCATGGTGCTGAAGTTCATCCTTCCACACGGGCAGCTCAAGCTGTTCGGCACAAAGGCTCTGGAAATAATCATCGGGAGAAGAGAACGTCAGAGGAGTGTATCCCTCTCGTTCAAGGTTATCACGAAGATATTCTATATCTCCCCTTGTGGGACCGCCGCCGTGATTGCCGACACCGTAAAAAAGCATCATTCCGATTCCGTTTTCTTTTGACATTTTGTCAAGGGTTTCAATGGCATTGTTAAGACTTCTTGTGCCCGATTCGCCGTAGCCTGTGGGAATTTTATAAGTAAGTACTCGTGAGCCGTCCGCGCTGTCCCACCAGAAAGCACCGTTGGGAACATCGGGATTTTCACGTTTGTCGGGACGCATCATAACATAAGTGCGCATTCCGCCCTTGCTGAGCAACTGAGGTAACATTGCGTTGTGACCGAAAGAGTCAACATTGTAGCCTGTGTGGCAGATTGTGCCGAACTTTTCATAGTAATACAGCTGGCTGTAAAGCGCCTGACGGGCAAAGCTTTCGCCTGAGGGAATGTTGCAGTCCGGCTGAACCCACCAGCCGTTAACCGGAACCCACCTGCCCTGCTTAACACGTTTCACTATTTCGGCAAACATTTCAGGGTCGGTTTTTTCAACCCAGCGGTAATAAGATGCCGATGAGCAGGTGAAAACAAAATCATTATATTCTTTAAGTCTGTCGAGTGCTGAACGGAAGGTCTGCATAACCTCTCCGCAACCTTCCTGCCAGCGCCAGAGCCATATAGGGTCAAGATGGGCATTGCCGATAAGATGAATTTCTTTACTCATATTCTGTTCCTCCAATCAACCGAAGAAGCCGTAATATCTGCCAATCCAATAGGCAAAAGTATATACATAGCAGCTTTCAACACACTTGTTTCCGCCTGAATCCTCATTTTTATAAGCGTAAGGATTGCGGTCATATTTTGAAATAAACACCTCATCCGGTGCGGGAAGCCAAGAAATTTCTTTAAAGCCGCCACGGTATTTTCTGACGGGAACATCGTGTCTGCCGACCATACTTACACCTGAAGCGATACGACTGACGTTCGTGCGATAGAACCAATTTGCAAGACGGTCCATATCAATTTCATCATCGGGACAGGCAAGCTTGAACGGCAGGTCATATCCCGGATTGTGTTCGCAGGCAAGAGAGGTACGCCAGCTGCGGAAACCGTCACGGTATTTTTCAAGCAGAACAGGGTCGGTTTCAAGCGTGCAGAGAATCCAGAGCGAAGAAACGGCAAGCATGTGGTCACCGAACATAATATCCTCACGGATATCAAATTCGCCTGCAAGACCCGCCTGATAAAGACGGTCATAGTGCTTCTGCGGAAGCTCGGCATATCCTCTTTCTATAAGGTGATTGTAACTTTCAAGCCATCTGCCGGTTTCGCCCGTGATAGCCATTACAATCTTATGGTACATCAGCACCTCGGCCGAATTAAGGCAGGCGTCGCACCAACCGAAAGCACTTGCAAAATAAGGCTCGCTCCACTTTGCCCAGGTTGTTGCTTTACCGGTGAAATCGTGAAGCTCGTAGCCGTGGTCGATAATATGAGCGGTAAGCCCTTTTACGCTTTCGACAATAAGATCATCCAGTTCTTTGTCGTCGCAGGCAAGGAAGACGTGTGCAAAATACATCTGCAAGTAATGAAGAGTGATCTCGTCACTGCTTGTGTCAGCCTTGTAAACAATACCGTTGTCTGTGTAACCGGCATCAAGGTAAAGCTTTGCAAGCCTTTCGGGGATGGGTGCAGATGCATCAATTTCAACACCGACAACCCCGTGCTCACGCGAAGCTCTGGTGTCAACACAGACAGCCTTACCGTTTTCCTTACGGAAGAAAAATCCGTCATCGGGCACAGGCTCATCGGCACAAAGATATGAACGTGAAACAAAGCCGTCGCCTCTGCCGTGAATATGCATAAGAAGCAGACAAGCTTCAACAGCGCGTGTTGCGACCTTTTTTGCCTCTTGAGTTTCGGGGGCATCTATACCCTTTTCACGCTTATATGTAGCGTATCTGAAAATTTCGCCGATGGCAAAACCGGCGGTGAAGCAGCCGTCGTTATCTGAGTGACCGTAAGAAACGGCACTTGTGACATCGCCCGGCACGGCAAGACGCTTCTGACTTATCATACCGCGTCGGTCAACATATTTGAGTGTTTCATCAAGAAGTAAAAGTGCCTTTTCCTCGGCACTGAGCATTTTCATTTCAATCTTAGCAACACCCGTTTCAGTTTTTACCCAAAGGACATTTCCTTCGGCATAAAGAGCGCAGACATTGTTGTCGGGCAAATCGCGGGGTGCGCTGAAAAACATTACCTTGTCGGTCTTTTCAGCACTTTCATCATAGCGAGCAAGTCCGGTTTTTGCACCGTACCACAAAGCGCCGTCTGCGGTTTGAGCAGAGCAAGTGTAATCACTCTTTTTTGACGGAAGCGGCAGAGGGAATGCACTCAGGTCGGGAGCAACACAGGTTGCTTCAAAAAGTGCAGCGGGAACAGAAGAGTCATCCGTTTTAAGCTGTGTACAGAAACGGTTCAGCCGGTCAGCAAGAATGTAAGGCTTGTTCATAAATCGGTCTCCTTGTTTTTCTGTATTAAGAAAAATTTATTATTTACATAGTACCATATCGGCAAAAATATGGCAAGAAAAATAAAATAAAAATAATGTATATACTTATTGTAAATTTTTTATGACTGTGTTATAATAAATTATCATTGACTATCATTGACAAAGGAGAGATGATATGGCAAACTCACAGGCAGCCGCCAAAGACCTGCAAGAGAACAACCTTGCCGTTCCGAAAGACAGGCGATATGTCGGCTCAAAAGAAACCATCGCGTATGTGCTCGATGACATTGCGCAAAGCTTTAACATCGGTAAATATGACGACGTTTTCAAAATGGATATTCTCAGAATCAGTTTTGCACTTCAGTCAATCACAAACACCGTTATCGGCATCTGGGATATCATCAACGACCTTTTCCTTGCGGCGATTGTTGACAAGACACGCACACGTTGGGGTAAGTTCAAGCCCTGGCTTGTTGTTTACGCTGTTCCCGGTGTTCTGATCACAGTCATCTATTGGGCTTTGCCGCTCTTCTACGGCGAAGCGGGTATCGGAAGCGAGTTATCAAAATTCGGACTATATCTGCTGTTGCAGATTTTCTCAAACCTTGCAACATCACTTATTTCGATTGTCAGAACGGGTATGACATCAACTATCACACCCAACATCATTGACAGAACACGTCTTATTACTCAGGCAAACCTGCTTTCAGGCTTTGTTGAAAAAGCTCCTGAAATTCTTATGGGTGTTCTCATCGACGTTGTTAACAGAAGCGGTTTTGTTTCTGCCGCAAAATACAACTCACTCTTTGTTATCGGCGGCACTGTAACCGCTGTTGTTTCCGGACTTTTCGCAATAATTTATGCATTTGTTGCAAAAGAAAGAGTTATGCAGACAGTTGACCGTCCCAGTGTTACTACCGGTATTAAATCCGTTCTCACAAACAAACCTCTGCTTCTTATCACTCTTTCGGAATTCCTTGGCGCTTTCAGCCTTAATTCCGGCACAAACTTCTATTACATTAACGTCCTTAATTTCGCATCTATGGCAACTGTCGTCGGCATTCCCGGCGCCGTTGTCTCTCCCATCAGTTACTCTTATGTTCCCTGGGCACGTTCAAAGTTCTCAACAAAAGCCCTCTGGATTGTCGGTTCTCACATTGATAACCTGCTGATGCTCGGTGTTTTTGCCGTCGGTTCAGTTAACAAGAATTATAAAAAACTCGGCGCAATGATTCCTGCGTTTATGATAAGAGAAACAATCTGGATGTTCTTCTACGGCATCAAGAAGGTTATTCCCGAAGAAATGCGTAACGAAGCAATTGACTACGGCGAATGGAAAAACGGTTACAGAACCGAGGGCATGACAGGTGTTGCCAAGAACCTTGTCACAAAGCTCGTCGGCACATTCAAAGGCTCCATTCAGCCCCTCATCTTCGGTTGGTTCGGTTATGAGCAGGGCGCAGGTGTTGGCAACCAGAGCGAAAAAGCACAGTATGCTCTTTTCTGGACCTGCACACTTCTTCCCGTTGTCACCGGCATTCTCAGCATCATCCCCAAACTCTTCTATGACCTTCAGGGCGAAAAGAGAGACAGAATGTATCAGGAACTTCGCGAAAGACGTAAGGCAATCAGCGCAGAACTTGATGAAATGAACTCTGAAGAAAACGCTTAATCCGATTAACAACAAAATTGCCGCAAGCAGAAAATCTGCTTGCGGCTTTAAATTTTCATTTAATTATTGATACATTTTGTCAATATCATTACGGGTAATTGAAATTGTCATGTCACCTTTTACAACCGTGGAACGGTTCCAGGAAACAACAATATATGTATTGCCGTATTCGTATTCAGGCAACGCAGAAGAGCCTTCAACAATCCAGAATGTTGAATATTTAAGCTTAAAGCCTGAGGCAAGAAGCAAATCTGTATAAGCAACAAAATCCTGCTTTGTAACACCGGTGTAAGTTTTTTTGACTGTTATGTCACTGACGGTTTCAGAATTGACAAGCTCACCGCTGAGTGTGTATTCGGGTACATCGGCATTTTCAACAATTGTTGTTTTTTCAGTTGTTTCGGGTACATAATCACCGCTGTCGGTGGATGAGGTGTTTTCGCCGTCTGCAGTTTGACTTATGTCGGTAGTTGTTATTCTTTCCGTTGTTGTGGTGGTGGTCGGTGAATCTGTTTTACCGGAGCAGGCAACACAAAGTGCACAGATAACCAAAGCTAATGCAAGAGCAATAAATTTTTTCAAAACAATCAATCCTTTATAAATATTACATTACTGATTATAATTGACGTGTTATTGCAAGTCAACCGAAAAGTTTAAAAAAATAAAAATTGCCGCCGTGAAATTTCACGGCGGCAAAATCATAATCAGTCATTTTCGGGCGGTCTTTGCATATTTCGCTCAAATTTATATATGCTCTGCGACTCAATGTCAATTCCCGGAATAATAATCGGCGGCAAGCCGGCGTTAGCGGTAATT
The DNA here is from genome assembly GCA_045592705.1 of Acutalibacteraceae bacterium. Taxonomy (GTDB): domain Bacteria; phylum Bacillota; class Clostridia; order Oscillospirales; family Acutalibacteraceae; genus CAG-177. The sequence goes on from JAZNVG010000034.1 coordinate 58,999, forward strand.
GTTGTTATGAGAGCTCTTGCATAAGGGAAAAGTTCTTTATAAGTCTCAACGTGAACCTGCTCTTTTTTTGTACCCGCTTTAAATTCAAAAATCCCTATACAAACAGCTTTAATGCAGAACTTATCAGGTGCACCCTTGTCGGCAACCTCAATTGAAAACTCTGCCTTACAAGTGTTATTAGCCGAATAGTTCACGTTATAAGAAAACTTGTTGCCAAGTTCAAGACGCTTTCCGTTTTCTACATTCGCAACAAAGTGAAGTTCCGACACACGGTAGCCCTTCATATTAACATTGCTCATTTTTAACCTTCCTTTTCGCCTCCGGCAGTCTTTCTCGCCTCAATTTCGTCAACCATTCTCTGATATTCCTTTTCATCAATAGTTGTTTTCTTCTTCATAATAATATAACCGACAGTCATAAACACAACGGGAAGAAGAACAATTACCATACGCAAAGTTATTGTCATATAATCGGGAGCAGAATTGAGAATTTCAGTAATCTGTGCCGATTTTATTTCTTCGGTAACAAGCTTGAGATTCGCCTTCTGCTCAATATCAGAAATGGCATTTGTGATGCTTGTCATACCGATAATCAGATAAACAACCATAACAATAAGCTGCTGAATAGAGCTTGAGAGCTTTGACATAAACGGACGGATTGAGAAAATCAGAGCTTCATCACGTTTACCCGTCTTATATTCATTGTACTCAATTGTGTTTGTCATACAGATTGTAACAACCATATAGAACAGCGCATAGCCGAAGCCGATGACAAGCGCCTCAACACAGAAAAGCCAGAATTTGATGCTGTCGGGGGCAAAAAAGCCTGTAAGTGTGAAAAGCGCGTAACCAACAAAGCTTGAAACGAGTGAAATTTTAGTAAGCTGACTGCGGTTAAAACGCTTTGTCAGGAAAGGATAGCAGAAACTGATAATGCCCGATGAAGCTGCATAAAATGCAGTAAAAATAGTGACATTGGAACCTTCATAACCGAATTCAAGATAAAGATAGTTTGTTCCGAAAGCGGTAACCATTGCGCCGCTGAGACTGATGAGCAACATAATCAGAGTTGTCCAAAGCAACTGGTCGTTGCGGAAAACAACCTTAACCATTTCTTTAAAACCTGTTTTCTGTTCAAGCGGAGCACTTGCAACGTGAGGCTCTTTGACACCGGCACAGACAACAAACTGACCGCCGACAAAAAGTATTGCAATGCCGATTGAGACAACGGCATATGCTGTGATTGTGTTGCCGCCAATTGCAAGCGAGCCGACAGTAAGAATCGGAATAAGGCCGTTTGCAAGAACGGTGCCCATACCTGCAAAGAAATTGGAAAGAGAGGTAACACTGTCACGCTGGTGGGCTTTACTCGTAAGTGAAGGAAGCATTGACCAGTAGCCGATGTCATTCATTGTGTAAGTGATATCCCAGATGAGATAAAGCGCACAGAAAAGCCAGACAAAGTTCCAACCCTGAGCACGGTTTGTGAAAATAACAACAAGCACAACGGCATTGGTAACCGAACCGATTATAATCCACGGCTTAAATTTTCCGATTTTTGTACGGGTATTTTCAATAATACCGCCCATAACGGGGTCATTGATCCCATCCCAGATACGGCAGATAATCATTATAACGCTGATTGTTGCAAATTGCTGGGTTGTAAGCTGGCGAGTGTATAAAACATAAGTGAGCAGAAAATAGCAGAATAGCGAATACGCCAGGTCTCTGCCCACACCCGGAACAGCGTAAAACCAACGGTTTCGGTTAAACTGCAGATCCTGTTGGGTGAGATTAGTTTTCTTCATTATATCAAACCTTTCACCGATATATTATTTCCTGACAAGTTCTTTGAATGCTTTGGCAATTGCTGAAGCAGTTTCGGGGCCTAAGGAAATCATTTCCTCGTAATGCTTGTTTCTGCCGCCGCCAATCAAGTCTTCAAAGAGGCTTGCAAACGGATGAGCATAATCATTATCGGGAACGATGTAACCAATCTGATCATTTGTCAGACCAAAGGTAAGAAGCTTTTTATTCGCCATATTTACAAATGCAGCATAAGGCCAGGCTTTGTTGTTCCATGAATTGTCAATTCCGTCAACACCGCCGTAAACAATGGCGGGCTCAATTTCACCGGGGATAAGCGCAATTGCAAGATCTTTACCGAGCTCACAGTAACCAACCTCTGAAACAACAAGCGATTCTGTGAAATCCCATGAGGTTTTCAAAACAAGGTTGTTGATCATCTGAATTTTTGCAATAAGCAAAAGAAGGCTGTTGTCGACAGGGAGTTTAACCTCGGTGTGAGTAATGTTGAGAATAGGGTCGATTTCCATTGTTTCAACGGGGTCATTGTTGAGGATACGTGTAACAATTTCTTTACCGTATTTGTTGACAACGTGGAAACGTCTTTCAGCATCATCTGTGAGAGCGTTATAAGCCGCATCTTCTTCAAGTTTTAACGGAGCTTCTTCTCTTGAGATTGCAAGCTGTGCACCCTGGTAAAAAGCAACATCCGCGCCTGCCATCTCTTTTGCATATCTTGCGATTGCACCGGGATAATCGGCACTGACAGCGGTATCTGCCATTTTAACGGGATGTACACCCATATTGACAAGCCAGATTTCGTTCTTTTCGGCATCATCGGGAACAAACTTAATCTGATTAACATTGGGATCAAAAACAACAGGATACTGCTTATCGTAAATAAGGTCGGAAATATCAAAGGCATTGTAAGAAAGCTTACCGGGTTTCAGGTCGGCATAAGCCGCCTTCACAACACCTTCGGCGGTTTCGAAAAGATTAGTCATAAAGGCTTCATCAGTGCTCGAGAAATCGTGCTCAATACCGACAAGTCTTAACATTCCGTAAACAGCACTGTCACCGATAAGACCGAGAATGCTTGCACCAAGGCCGTGAGTATCAAGACCGGAATGTGTGTGTGAAAGAGAAACATTTATGCTGACAATGTTATTTTCTTTTGCAAAGCTGTCAAGATAACTGCGAAGCTTTCTGACATTTGCGCTTGTCATACCAAAACCGTCAAGGGAAGCAAAAATGACTGTGCCGTTTCCGCTGCCGTCATCGAGAGCAATGGCGGAAAAACGCTGGTCGTCACCCTCAAGGATTCTGTTGGCAAGAGTCTCGGTGATATGGAATTCACCCGCTGCAACATAACCTTTTTCAGGAAAATCATCGGGCAAAATGCTGCCGCTTGCAAAGCCGCAACGCCACTGAGCATTTTCGGCAACACTCTTCTGGAATGTTTTGTGACCCTCATAGAAATATTCGCTGACAAATTCATCCTCATCAGGCCAATCGGGTGTCGGGAAAAGTCTTGAAACAGCGGTAATAAGTGTGTCGGCAACAACACCGAAGGCTTTTACGACACCCTTGCCGAACGTGTAATCTTCCTCAACAACCGTTTCATCGCTGATGTACTGTGTTGCAGCAAAAGACGGCAAAGTCATCACAGGAAGAGAGAGGCAAAGGACAAGGACAAGTGCTATAATTTTGGAAACTGTTTTCTTCATGTTTTTCTTCCTTTCATAATTTATATTTTAAAGATAAATTTCTTTGAATTTATTGAGACTTTCTTCGGGTGACATTGTCGGACCGTATTCCAGGCCGCAGTAGCCGTCATAACCCATTTTGTCAATTTCGGCAAAAATGACTTTGTAATCATTTTCACCAAGCTGTAACTCGTGCCTGCCAGGATGACCTGCACAGTGCAGATGTGCAATACAGTCAAGATTGTCGCGGATGTTGTTAATAATATTCCCCTCTGTAATCTGCTGATGATAAATGTCATAAATAACCTTGACAAATTCACAATCAACCTCACGGATGATATCAAACGCCTCAAGGCTTGACCAAAGATAATAACCCTTGTGGTCATAAAGGTGATTGAGAGGCTCAATCATAACAGTAATGCCGCTGTCTTCAAGAATGGGTTTTGCCATTTTCAATGTTGTGACAATGTTTTCATGCTGCTCGGCACGGGGTGCACCCGTGTCGTTGCCGACCTGCGTTATAAGTTTATTAACCCCTGCCCTTTTTGCTGCCGCAACGGTCTCTTTCAGACCGTCAAGCCAAGCAGTGCGGTAAGCCGCATCGGTCAGACGGAATTCAGTGGTGCACATACTGACAAAAGTTATGTTATTTTCTGTGCAAATGCCGCGCACACGGTCAAGGTCAAGGTTTTGCCAGTTGTAAGTTTCAACTGCATCAAAACCGAGCGATTTTATTTTGATAAGTGCTGTTTCAAAATCATCTCTGCCATAAAAACACGGCACGGGAATATCAAACCTCATAAAAACACCTCGCTTTTATATAGTTTATATTAACATTTTAAAGTGACGGTGTCAATGTATTTTTGTGCATATGCAATAAAAGCAGTCGAAATATTCCGACTGCTTTTTAAAAATTTAATATCTGTTATCAAAAACACGTGTGGATTTTTTCTCACTTCGCGGTAATTCACCGATTGCAACGGGTTTAACATTTGTGAGAATACCGATTCTTTGCTTGAAAGCCTGCTGAATTTCATTTTCAAGATAATAAGCTTGCGCCTTGTCATTAATTTCAACAAAAAGCGTGCAGATATCCTTGCCGTCAAGGTGATCAATCATAAACTGATATTCACTTGATGCTCCCTCAATCCGGCTGAGCACTTCTTCAATCTGGCTGGGAAAAATGTTAACACCCTTAACTTTAACCATATCGTCGGTTCTGCCGAGGATTGTATCAATGCGCGGATATTTAAGGCCGCAGGGGCAATCGCCGGGAATAAAACGGGTAAGGTCGTGCGTGCGGTAACGGATAAGCGGAGCCCCCTGCTTTCTGAGGGTTGTGATTACAAGCTCACCGACTTCACCGTCGGGAAGCACTTCGCCCGTCTTGGGGTCGACAATTTCAAAATAGAGGAAATCGTCCCAGACGTGCATACCGCACTCTGCGTCACAGCTGATGCCGATTCCGGGGCCGTAAACCTCGGTAAGACCATAGATATCGTAAAGTGAAACACCAAGCTCGCCTGCGATACGCTTACGCATTTTTTCACCCCAACGTTCAGAACCGATAACACCTTTTTTAAGGTGTATTTTGTCAGCGATTCCGCGTTTTGCAATCTCTTCGGCAAGCAGAAGTGCATAAGAAGATGTTGCGCATAAAACCGTGGATTTCATATCCATCATCATACGAAGCTGTTTGTCGGTATTGCCGGGTCCCATAGGAATGCACATTGCGCCAAGCAATTCTGCACCTGCCTGAAAACCGATACCTGCCGTCCACAGACCATAGCCGGGAGTGATATGAATTCTGTCGAGATTAGTAATTCCGGCAGTTTCATAACAACGTTTGAACATTACTGCCCAATCCTCAACGTCCTGACGGGTGTAAGGAATAATTACGGGAATACCCGTTGTGCCTGAAGAAGAATGGATTCTGACAATTTCCTCATCGGGTACCGCCTGCAGACCAAGAGGATAAGCCTCTCGCAAATCACCTTTCCATGTAAAAGGAAGTTTTTCAAAGTCCTCCTGAGTATTGATGCTTTCAACATCAATACCCTCAAGTTTTTTACCGTAAAAACCGTCGCCTTTTGAAAGCCTTACAAGCTGTTCTTTGATGAGAGCAAACTGTTCCTGTGTCATTTTCATAGGATATCCTCCTTTTATTTGCAGGCAAGCTCAACAGCCTTGAGGTTGAGCTCATGGAATTTTTCGGGAATTCTTTCGATAATTGCACTTTTTAATTCATCAATCGAAATGCTGAGTTTTCCGCTGTGTGCGGCGGCGGCAAGTAAAGCAATGTTAAGAACTTTCGGTGAACCGCACTCGGCACAGATACGCTCACCATCAACAACAACAAGGTTTTTGACATTTTTCTCAAGGAAAGAAAGCATATCATCCGCCGAATAAACTTTATCTGAAAGAGAAGCCGTTACGGGCTGAACGCATTTTGAGTTGACAACAACGGTCGCATCCGATTTAAGGTAAGGCAAGCATCTTACCGCCTCCCCCGGTTCAAAAGCCAGCATAACATCGGCACCGCCCAAAGGAATTAACGGTGAGGCAATATCCTGACCGATTCGCACATGGCTGACAACGCAACCGCCGCGCTGTGCCATACCGATTGTTTCGGCTGTGCGCACCTGCATATCTTTTTTCATTGCGGCATAGGCAATTAACTTTGAAGCAAGAACGGTACCCTGACCGCCGACACCACAAAGCAAGCAGCTGTTAACCATATTATTTCACCTCCAGAGCGCCGACGGGACAGACCTGTGAACAAATCGAACAGCCTGTGCATAAGGACGGCTCAACGGCAACCTTTTTACCGTTTTTGACAAGCGCGGGACAACCGAGCTCACGGATGCATTTCATACAACCGATACATTTATCTTCATTAACGCTGTAAGCCGCAATCGGTTTGACAACGGCAATGCAGGGTGATTTGAAAATAATTGCCTTAACGCCCGACAGCTCTGCCGCTTTTTTAACGGCTTCGACAGAGGCTTTAAGGTCAAGCGGGTCAACGGTTTCAACACTTGTGACACCGATTGCGCGCAGAACATTTTCAATGCTTATTTTTCCTGCAACGGTGCCCGAAATCGACACACCCGTACCGGGATGCGGCTGATGACCGGTCATTGCGGTTGTGGAATTATCGAGAACAATCAGAACAATATCAGTCTGATTATAAACGGCATTAACAACACCTGTGATACCTGAAGCAAAGAAAGTTGAGTCACCGATGAATGAGAAGTTAACGGTATCAGGTTCAATACGGTGAATGCCCTGAGCAATCGTGACATCCGCACCCATACAAAGGCAGGTATCTACCATATCAAGCGGTTTTGCGTTTCCGAGTGTGTAGCAACCGATATCTCCGCTGAAAACAGCCTTTTTACCTTTCATCGCCTGCTTAACAGCATAGAATGAAGCTCTGTGAGGGCAACCGGCACACAGCACGGGCGGACGCACGGGCAGCTCCGGAGTTTCAGGCGCAGAGGGCTTTTTATAATCAACATTCAAAAACTTTGCAAGTACTTCACAAACGGAATCGGCGCTGTTCTCACCTGCCGGCTGTACCGTACCGTTTAACTTGCCGTTGATTTTTATATTAAGGTTATATTTGCCGCAAATGTAAATAAGCTCACGCTCAATAACGGGGTCAAGCTCTTCAATAACAGTAACCTCATCAAGACCGTCAAGGAACTCAAGAGCAAGTTTTTCGGGGAACGGGAAAGGTGTTGCAACCTTGAAAAGCTTTACATCGGCATTAAGTATCGAAAGTGCTTCATTTGCGTAAGCAACGCTGATGCCGCCGCAGGCAACACCCTTTTTGCCGCTGCCTGAAACTGTATTGAATCTGTATGATGAAAGCTCATCGGAAAGTTCACTGTTACGCTTTTCAATTTTCATATGATTAAGATATGAGGTACGCGGAAAAATTACCCAACGCATTGTGTCTTTGACAAAACCTTCGGGTTTGTGAATGATTTTTTCATCGGCAACCTCAACACTTGCACAGCCGTGACAAACACGGGTTGTGGGTCTGAAAAGCACGGGTGAGCAGATTTTTTCAGAAAGCTCAAATGCATCTTTTATCATTTCATAAGCTTCTTCGGGAGAAGACGGGTCAAAAACGGGAAGCTTTGAAAAACGCGCAAAATGACGCGTATCCTGCTCAGTCTGCGAAGAAATGGGGCCGGGGTCATCGGCAGAAACAATAACCATTCCGCCCTTAACGCCGACATAGGCAAGACTCATCAGCGGGTCAGATGCAACATTAAGACCGACCTGCTTCATTGTGACAAGTGTTCTTGCACCCGAATAAGCTGCACCTGCAGCAACCTCAAGCGCAGTTTTTTCATTGACAGACCACTCAACATAAATGCTTCCGTCATTGATTTTTGCGAGTGTTTCAAGAATTTCGGTTGAAGGTGTACCTGGATAACCGCAAGCAAGGTTTACGCCCGCATCAACGGCACCGCGCGCAATCGCTTCATTACCCATCAGAAACTGTTTAGACATAAGAAGCCCTCTTTACAAATTTAAATGTATTTATAAATATTAACACATTATTAAAGTAAAATCAATGCCGACTAAAAATATTGTCGCAAAAGAAAACCGCCGTCCGCTTGAAACGGACGGCGGTATAAAACCAATTAGTATTCAAGTTCACCTTCAAACACAAGGCGTGTTGTACCGGTGAGATAAATTGCCTCATCGGTGTAGTTAACAATGAGATCGCCGCCTTTAAGCTTAACGGTGATGTCAGTGCCTTTTTTGCAGTAGCCGTTTTCGACTGCTGCAACAACCGCTGCACAAGCACCGGTTCCGCAGGCAAGGGTTTCGCCGTTACCGCGCTCCCAGACTCTCATCTTGAGGGTTGTTTCATTGACAACTCTGACAAACTCAGTGTTAACTCTGTGTACAAACAAGGGAGCTCTTTCAAAAAGAGGTCCTGTTTTTTCAATATCAACCGCATCAACTCTGTCGCAGAAAACGACGCAGTGCGGGTTACCGATTGAAAGGCAGGTAATGTTATAATCCTTTCCGCCGATATTGACAGCCTTATTGATGTTGTCGGTTGAAGCCTTCATAACCTTTGCGGTAAGGTCTGCCTTACCCATATCAACACAAGCGGATGAAACTTTGCCGTTTGAAATGTAAAGCTGAATTTCCTTAATGCCGCTTGCAGTTTCAACCGTTGCGACCTCACCGTCAATCAGACCGCTGTCATAGATAAACTTAGCAACTGAACGGATTGCGTTACCGCCCATCTTTGCCTCACTGCCATCAAGGTTGAACACTCTGATTTTTGCATCTGCAACATCGCTCTTTTCAATAAGAACAAAGCCGTCGCCGCCGATGCCGTGGTGTCTGTCACAAAGCTCAACGCAAAGTGACTCGGGGCAAGTGATGCTGTTGTCATAGTTTTCAACAATGATATGGTCATTGCCGGCTGTTTCCATTTTTGCAAACTTAAGAGTCTGTCTTGTGCTTCTGAGGTCGTTGATGTTGACAAGCTCTGTATTCTGCTGATTGAAACGGCTTGCAAGGATATCGGCAAGTGCGTTTGCAGTATCAAGCGATGTCAGGCAGGCAATTGAAAGTTGAATTGCGCGGCGCTGAAGAGCAATATAATCTCCCATTGTAGAATCGTAAAGAGCGCCCGTGTAAACAACATAATTAATTTTGCCGCTTTCAAGAAGCTTGAAGATGTCGTCACCCTCGGACATTGCTCTGACATATTCAACATCAATGCCGAGCTGTGAAATTGCATCAGCGGTATCCCTTGTTGCATAAAGTCTGACGTGCATATCGTCAAGCTTCTTCGCAAGTGAAACAGCGTCAAGCATATCGTGTTCATCAACGCTCAGGAAAACGCCGACGGGCTTTTCGGGGGTGGGAATCTTGATTTTGAAGCCCGCAGAGGTAAGACCCTTGAAGAGTGCTTCGGTTGTTGTTTTACCGATGCCGAGAACTTCACCCGTAGATTTCATTTCGGGGCCGAGAATGGAGTTGACATCGGAAAGTTTCTCAAATGAGAAAACGGGAACTTTAACAGCATAATAAGGCGGTGTCTTGTAAAGACCTGTGCCGTAGCCGAGATCCTCAAGTGCATAGCCGACCATTACCTTTGAAGCAATGTCAACCATGGGAACACCCGTAACCTTGCTGATATAAGGAATTGTTCTTGAAGCTCTGGGATTAACCTCAATAACATAAAGCTGATTGTGGTAAATAAGATACTGAATGTTGACAAGACCCTTTGTGCCGAGTGACAGAGCAAGCTGTTCGGAACACTCAATGACATTTTTGAGCATTTTGTCGTTAAGATTGAAGGGCGGATAAACAGCAATGGAGTCGCCGCTGTGAACACCTGCCCTTTCGATATGCTCCATAATACCGGGAATAAGAACTGATTTGCCGTCTGAAATAACGTCAACCTCAAGTTCCATACCCATCATATATTTGTCGACAAGGACGGGATTTTCGATTGAGCCGCTGAGGATGATGTTCATATATCTCTTTACATCGTCGTCATCGTGAGCAATGGTCATATTCTGACCGCCGATAACGTAAGAAGGTCTGAGAAGCACGGGATATCCGAGCTTGTTTGCGGCCTCAAGAGCCTGGTCAAGAGTCATAACACCCATGCCCTGCGGGCGGCGGATTGCAAATTTTTCAAGCAGAGCATCAAAACGCTCTCTGTCCTCGGCGGTGTCAATGCCGTCAGCGGATGTGCCGAGAATTGTGATTCCGTTTTCATCAAGGAATTTTGTAAGTTTAATAGCGGTCTGTCCGCCGAATGCAACAACAACACCGACGGGATTCTCAACCTTGATGATGTACATAACATCCTCGGGTGTGAGGGGTTCGAAATAAAGTCTGTCCGCGGTATCATAGTCGGTTGAAACGGTTTCGGGGTTGTTATTGATGATCGCAACCTCGTAGCCGAGATTTTTAAGAGTCCATACGCAGTGAACGGAAGAATAGTCAAACTCAATACCCTGACCGATTCTGATGGGACCGGAACCGAGAACAATGATTCTGTCTTTCTTGCTTTCGCTTACGAGAGGACGTGCCTCACACTCATCGCCGTAGGTTGAATAGAAATAAGGTGTTTTAACGTTGAAAGGTTCAGCGCAGGTATCAACAATTCTGTAGGATGCGTCAATATGAGGAACACTTGTTGCACCGGAAATACGCATCAGAGCAGCATCGGTGTAGCCGTAATTTTTACCCTGAACATAAGCGGCATCGGAAAGACCGTTCTTTTCGATATCAAGCTCAAACTGAACAAGATTATTAAGCTTTTCAAGGAACCAGGGTGTGATTTTTGTGATTTCGTGAATTTCATCAATCGAGATGCCCTGTTTAAGGGCCTCAAAGATTGTGAAGATTCTCATATCGTCCATAATGGCAAGACGCTCACGGATTGTGCCTTCACTCTTGGGCTTTGCATTAAGTGTGTCAAGAGAAATTTCGGCACCTCTGACAGCCTTCATAATTGCCATTTCAAAGGTCGGACCGATGGACATAACCTCGCCCGTTGCCTTCATCTGTGTACCGAGAACGCGGCTTGCGGTGACGAACTTGTCAAAAGGCCACTTGGGGAACTTGACAACGATATATTTGACATCGGGGTCAAAGCCCTTACAGCTCATACCCGTTTCTTCGTTTTTAATTTCATCAAGAGTGATGCCCAGAGCAAGCATTGCGGTAACCTTTGCAATGGGATAACCGGTTGCCTTACTTGCAAGAGCTGATGAACGTGAAACTCTGGGGTTAACCTCGATAACGGCATATTCGGAGGTTTCGGGATGCAATGCGTACTGGCAGTTACAGCCGCCGATAATACCGAGCTCGGAAACGATGTCAAGCGAAGCCTGACGAAGCATATCGTAATCCTTTTGGCTCAGTGAAAGCGCGGGGGCGGCAACAATGCTGTCACCCGTGTGAACGCCGACGGGGTCAAAGTTTTCCATACTGCAGACGGCAACGCAGTTTCCTGCACTGTCGCGCATTGTTTCAAACTCGATTTCTTTCCAACCGAAGATGTATTTTTCAATAAGGACCTGAGTAATCGGGGACATATCAAGACCGGTTCTTGCAATAATCTCAAGCTCTTCACGGGTGTTGGCAACACCGCCGCCGGAGCCGCCGAGAGTGAAAGCGGGTCTGACAATAATGGGATAACCGATTCTTTCGGCAATTTCAAGCGCAGACTCAATGTCATTTGCAATTTCCGAAGGAATGACGGGCTGATTGATTTTTTCCATTGTGTCGCGGAACATTTTTCTGTCCTCAGCCTTATCAATGGCTTCGGCATTTGTTCCGAGAAGACGGACACCCATTTTGTCAAGGTAGCCGTCCTTTGACAGCTGCATTGCAATGGTAAGACCCGTCTGGCCGCCAAGACCGGCAAGAAGACTGTCGGGGCGTGCTTTTTCGATAATTCTCTTAACTGTTTCAGCGGTAAGAGGCTCGAGATAAATCTCATCCGCAAGAGCGTTGTCGGTCATAATAGTTGCAGGGTTTGAGTTGACAAGAACAACATCAAGTCCGGCATCTTTCAGAACGCGGCAAGCCTGTGTGCCTGCGTAGTCAAATTCGGCAGCCTGTCCGATAACGATGGGACCGGAACCGATGACCATTACCTTTTTAATATCCTTATTGATTGGCATAAAAGCACCTCCGTCTATTTAAAGGTAAATAATTACTTGTTGTCAGCCATAAGCTTAACGAGAACGGCCTTCTGCGCGTGAAGTCTGTTTTCAGCCTCTTCAAAAATCTCAGCGGCATGTTCCTCAAAGACCTTTGCGGTGATTTCCTCTTCACGGTGAGCGGGCAGGCAGTGAAGCACCATTGCATCGGGCTTTGCAACAGCCATCAGCTCGTCGTTAATCTGGTAGTTTTTAAATGCGGCGCGGCGGATTGCTGCCTCACCCTCCTGACCCATGGAAGCCCATACGTCAGTGTAAAGAACGTCAGCATCTTTCGCGGCGGCATAAATATCGCTTGTGCAAAGGAAATCGCCGTTTTCCTCCGCCCATTTCATAAGCTCGGCATCGGGACGATAGTTGTCGGGGCAACCGATTGCAACAGACATTCCCATTTTGATACCGCCGACGATGAGTGAATTTGCCATATTGTTACCGTCGCCGATGTAGCAAAGCTTTTTATTTTTGAATGTACCCTTGAATTCACGGATTGTCATAAGGTCGGCAAGCACCTGACAAGGGTGACAATAATCTGTAAGTCCGTTAACGATGGGAATTGAGCCGTAATTTGCAAGTGTTTCAACCTCAGCTTGCTCATAAGTACGAATCATAATGCCGTCAAGAAAACGGGAAAGAACTCTTGCGGTGTCTTCAACGGGCTCGCCTCTGCCGATTTGCAGATCGTTTGAGCTGAGGAAAAGAGCGGAGCCGCCGAGGTCATACATACCGACCTCGAAGGAAACTCTTGTTCTTGTGGAAGCTTTCTGGAAAATCATACCGAGGGTTTTGCCCTTGAGAAGGTGGTGTTCAATTCCGTTGCGCTTTTCATATTTGAGCTGGTCGGCAAGGTTGAGAACCTCAACAATCTCCTGTGCCGAAAAATCCATAAGCTTTAAAAGATGTTTCATTATGTTAAACCTCCGTCTTTTCTGTGCGGACTTGTCCAGAATGTTTTCGTATAATTATACATTACATATATTGAACTTGTCAATAACATTAATAGCACATACTGTGCTTTTCTGAAAAAATTTTTCTGTTACAATTCACTAAACAAGGGGCGGATTGTATAAATAATTTGTCATAAATACTTTAATAATTTACTTGACTAACACGGTAAAGTGTGCTAAAATTGCTCCGTAAAATATAAAAGTGTATTCAGGGAGGTCTTTTTATATGGAACTGAGCAACACAATCCTCAGAAAAGACGAACAGGCAATTCTCAGCCTGCGCAATCTTTACGAGCATTACGGCTATAAAAAATATAAGATGAGCAAGTTTGAAGAATATGATCTTTATCTTGAAAATAAAAGCTTTATAAAAAGTAATAACATTATAACATTTAATGACCATTATGGCAAGCTTCTCGCACTCAAACCCGACATAACTTTATCAATTGTCAAAAATTTTAAGGACAGCACTGCACCCGAACGTGTTTATTATAATGAAAACGTTTACCGTGCCGCTTCAGGCAGCACCGACATCAAGGAAATGATGCAGGTCGGTCTTGAATACATAGGCAATCTTGACATTTATTCAATCGGTGAAGTCATTTCTCTTGCCGCAAAAAGCCTTGAGCTTATCAGTGACAAATTTGTTATCGGCATTTCACACATGGGCCTTGTCACCGGCTTACTCGAAAGCACAGGTCTTAACTATGCACAGAAAGCCGAATTACTTAAATTAATCAGCGAAAAGAATTCACACGAAATCAGCCGACTTTGCGCCGAATGTAACGTTTATCCTGCCCTGACAGAAAAGATAATCGGTCTCGCAAACATTTTCGGCACATTTGATGTTGCGATTGATAAAGTAAAGGCACTTGTTGTAAGTGAAGCAACAGCCGCCGCTGTCAAAGAGCTCGAGGATGTTTACAGCGTGTTCGAGGCAACGGGTACTGCAAAGTACATTGTTCTTGATTTCTCAATCCTCAACGATATGGATTACTACAACGGAATAATTTTCCAGGGCTTTATTGACACAATCGCAAACGGTGTTTTGTTCGGCGGCAGATACGACAATCTTGTGCGCCGTCTCGGCAAAAAATCGCAGGCTATCGGTTTTGCAATTTATCTTGATGAGCTTGAAAGATATTTTTCAACCGAAAAAGGATTTGACGTAGACACAATTATTTTGTATGATGATGAGAGCGACACTGTCGAACTGACAAAAGCAATTGCCGCACTTACCGAAAAAGGTGAAAGCGTTTGCGCTCTTAAAGAAAAAAGCAGCACTGTCAAAGCATCACGCACACTTAAATTCACGGGAAAGGAGCTGACCCAGATTGGATAAAATCAGAATTGCACTGCCCAAAGGCAGACTCGGCGAAAAAGTCTATGAAATTTTTGAATCAATGGGTTACGGCTGTCCCGAAATCCGTGAAAATTCCAGAAAGCTGATTTTTGAAAACGAAGAAAACGGCGTTGTCTATTTCTGGTCAAAGCCGTCAGACGTTTCTGTTTATGTTGAGCGAGGTGCCGCTGACATCGGCGTTGTCGGCAAAGACATTCTGCTTGAAGGCGGCGCGGATATTTATGAATTGCTTGACCTCGGCATCGGCAAATGCCGTATGTGCGTTTCGGGCATCAAGGGGGCAAGACATAATCCTGACCAGACACTTCGCGTTGCAACAAAGTTTCCCAACATCGCAAGAGAATATTACGCAGGTCAAGGACGTGACATTGAGATAATCAAGCTCAACGGTTCAATCGAAATTGCTCCCCTGCTTAAAATGTCCGATGTCATTGTCGATATTGTTGAAACCGGCAAAACACTTTATGAAAACAATCTTGAACCGATGGAAGACATCGTAAACATCAGCGCAAGACTCATTTCCAACAAATCAAGCTACAAATTCAAAGCCGAACAGATTGAACAAATCAAAGCAAAAATGAAAGAAGCTGTTGAAAAATGATTGAAATTGTAAAATATTCCGAAACAACGGAAATTATAAAACGAATGGCGGACACCAACGATGTCAGCGGAATTGTAAGCGACATCATTGCAAATGTGCGTCAGAACGGCGACAAGGCAATTATCGAATATGCAAAGAAATTCGACCGTGCCGAACTAACAAGTCTTGAGGTAACAAAAGAAGAGATTGCCGCGGCACTCGCAATCGTTGAGCCCGAATTCATTGAGGTTATCAAAGAAGCTGCTCAGAACATTACCGATTACCACAAGAATCAGGTAAGAAGCGGTTTTGAATTCAGAAAAGAAGACGGCATTGTTCTCGGACAGAAAGTTCTTCCGCTTGAAAGAGTCGGCATTTATGTACCCGGCGGAACAGCTGCTTATCCTTCAACCGTTCTTATGAACTGCATTCCCGCAAAAATCGCAGGTGTAAGTGAAGTTATTATGACCACACCGCCCTGCGCCGACGGCAGTATTAACCCCGCAATTCTTGCCGCCGCTTCCGTTGCAGGTGTTGACAGGATTTTCAAATGCGGCGGTGCGCAGGCAATTGCCGCCCTCGCATATTCAACAGAAAGCATTCCGCAGGTTGACAAAATTGTCGGCCCCGGCAACTGCTTTGTTGCGGAAGCAAAAAGAATGGTTTACGGCAGAGTTGATATTGATATGATTGCAGGCCCCAGCGAAATTCTTATTATTGCTGACGGCACCTGTAACCCCGTTTTTGTTGCCGCCGATATGCTCTCACAGGCTGAGCACGACAAGTTTGCAAGTGCAGTGCTTGTAACCGACAGCGAAGAGCTTGCAAAAACCGTCAGTGCAGAGCTTGAAAGACAAATCCCCTTGCTTCCCAGAGCGGAGATTGCAAGAGCATCCGTTGACAATTTCGGCAGAATTATCATTGCCGACAGCATAAATCAAGCGGTTGAAATTTCAAATTCAATTGCTCCCGAGCATCTTGAAATCTGCGTTGACAACCCCTTTGATTATCTTGATTCTGTCAAAAATGCAGGCAGCATTTTCCTGGGAAAATATTGTCCTGAGGCTCTCGGCGACTATTTTGCAGGCACAAATCACACCCTGCCCACAAGCGGCACAGCAAGATTTTCAAGCCCGCTTTCAGTTGACGATTTCGTAAAGAAATCCGCTTACACCTTCTACACCGCCGAAGCACTCGGAAAGGTCAGTGACAAGATTGCACTTTTCGCCGAGCGTGAGGGTCTCGGTGCACACGCGAAATCGGCAACAATCAGATTCGAAAAATAACAAGGAATGATATTACAATGAGCAAATTTATGAGCGAGCGCTTTGCCGACCTTGAGGTTTACACCCCCGGCGAGCAACCGCGAGATATGAAATACATAAAGCTTAACACAAACGAAAGCCCCTATCCCCCCTCACCCGAGGTTATTACGGCGCTTGATAAAGCAGAGATTGAAAAGCTCAATCTTTATCCTGACCCAACCTGCAAGGAGCTGACGAGCAAAATTGCCGACCTTTACGGTTTAAAACCCGAAAATGTTTTTCTTTCAAACGGCTCAGATGAAATTCTTTCGTTTGCGTTTATGGCTTTCTGCGACAAAGAAAGAAAAATGGCATTCCCGTCAATCAGCTACGGTTTTTATCCCGTTTACGGCGAGCTTTACGGCATTGACTGCATGCAGATTCCGCTCAAAGACGATTTCTCGATTGATTATAAAGATTATCTTAATCTTAACTGCAACATTGTCATAGCCAACCCCAACGCGCCGACCGGGCTGACACTTTCACTGCCGCAGATTGAAGAGATATTGACAACAAACCCCGATTATGTTGTAATTATCGACGAAGCTTATGTTGATTTCGGCGCTGAAAGCTGTGCGGGCCTTGTTGAAAAGTATCCGAATTTGCTTGTTGTTATGACATATTCAAAATCACGTTCAATGGCAGGTGCGCGCCTCGGTTTCGCACTTGCACAAAAGGAAATCATTGAAGACCTTAACAAAATCAAGTTTTCAACCAATCCTTATAACATTAACAGACTTACCCTTGTTGCAGGTGCGGCGGCGGTTGACAGCGACTCATATTACAAAGAATGTTGCAAAAAGGTTGTTGCCGCGCGTGAATATACGCAAGAAAAACTGCGCGCTCTCGGTTTTGAAACGCTTGACTCAAAATCAAACTTTATTTTTGCACGTCACCCGAAAATTGACGGCGAAAAATTCTATATTATGCTTAAATCAAGAGGAATTCTCGTGCGCCACTTTTCGCGCGAAGAAATCAAAGATTACCTGCGTATTACTGTCGGTACAACAGAGCAGATGGATGCTTTGCTTGAAGCGGCTGCACAGATAATCAGGGAGGAAGCAAAATGAGAAACGCATCAATTGAAAGAAACACAAACGAAACAAAAATCTCTTTAAATCTCAATCTTGACGGCAACGGCAAAAGCGTGATTGACAGTGGTTGCGGTTTTCTTGACCATATGCTCACCCTTTTCGCCTCGCACGGCAGATTTGACCTTGATGTGACCTGCAAGGGCGACACAAACGTCGATTATCACCACTCTGTTGAAGATATCGGCATCACTCTCGGCAAAGCTTTTGCTCAGGCGCTCGGTGATATGAAAGGTATTACACGTTATGCCGACATAATTCTTCCGATGGATGAGTCGCTTATTCTCTGTGCCGTGGACATTTCAGGCCGTTCATATCTCGGTTTTGACCTTTCCCTGCCCGCCGCCAAAGTCGGCGATTTTGACACAGAGCTTGTTGAAGAATTTATGCTCGGCTTTGTCCGCAACGCAGGCATAACATTACACATTAAACAGCTCAGCGGCACAAATACTCATCACATTATCGAGGGCACATTCAAGGCTCTTGCAAGAGTTCTTTCGGCGGCGGTTAAGATTGATGCCGCCCGTGCAAACGAAATCCCCTCCACAAAAGGAGTACTGTAAATGATTGCAATAATTGATTACGGTGTGGGTAACCTTTTTTCGTTGCTTTCATCGTTTAAATTTATCGGTCAGCAAGCCGTTATAACACGTGACATAGCCGAAATTGAGAAAAGCGACCGAATTCTTTTACCCGGTGTCGGTGCATTTGATGACGCGGCAAAAAAACTGCGTGACAGCGGAATGGCAGATGTCGTGAAAGCCCAGGCAGCAACAGGCAAACCCCTTCTCGGCATTTGTCTGGGAATGCAGATGCTGCTCGAAAAGAGCTATGAATACGGCGAACACGACGGTCTCGGCCTTATCGAGGGTACGGTAAAACCCATTGCACCTGTTATTTCGTCAGAGCTTAAAGTGCCGCACATCGGCTGGAATGCTCTGCACTTTCCCGCTGACAAACCCAAGAGCGAAATTTTCAAATATGTTGACGAGGGTGAGCATGTTTATTTTGTTCACTCATTCGCCGCTTTCGACTGTGAAAAAAGTGTTATAGCGACAACCGAGTATGACGCTCAATTAACGGCGGCGGTCGGCACAGCAAACATCTTCGGCACGCAGTTCCATCCTGAAAAAAGCGGCAACACCGGTCTGCGTATTCTCAAAGCATTCTGTGAAGTTTAAGAGGTATTTATGAATATTTTTCCTGCAATAGATTTATTTGAAGGCAAGGCGGTGCGTCTGCTTCGCGGTGAATATGATAAAATGACTGTTTACAGCGACAATCCCGCTGATTTTGCCGCCGAATTCGAGAAAAAAGGCGCACGCTTTCTTCACGTTGTTGATCTTGAGGGCGCTAAAAACGGTACGGCACCCAATTTTGAGGTTATCAAAAAGATTGTTGAAAGCTGTTCTCTTTTTGTGGAAGTCGGCGGAGGCATCAGAAGCCGTGATATTATTGAAAAATATCTCAGTTGCGGTGTTTCCAGAGTTATTCTCGGCACCGCTGCTGTTACCAAGCCCGATTTTCTTGAAAGCACTGTCGCCGAATTCGGTGAAAAAATTGCTGTCGGCGTTGACATCAAAGACGGTTATGTTGCCATTCACGGCTGGACACAGACCACCGAAACCTCCTGTGCGGATTTCTTTGCTTACCTTGAATCAATCGGTGTTAAAACGGTTATCTGCACCGACATTTCAAAAGACGGAATGTTAAGCGGCACCAATCTCCCGCTTTACAAAGATTTGTCGGCAAAATTTAACATTGACATAATTGCTTCGGGCGGTGTTTCTTCACTTGAAGATATTACGGCACTTAACGAAATGAATCTTTACGGTGCAATTCTCGGCAAAGCCCTTTACGAAGGAAAGGTTGACCTTGCCGAAGCCGTTAAAACTGTCGGGGAGGTTTCAAAATGATAACAAAAAGAATTATCCCCTGCCTTGATGTTAAGGACGGCAGAGTTGTCAAAGGCACAAACTTTCTGGGTCTTACGGATATCTCTTCTCCCGTTTCGCTTGCCGAACATTACAGCAACAACGGTGCAGATGAGCTTGTTTTTTACGACATTACCGCTTCTTATGAAAACCGAGGAATCTTTACGCAGATTCTCACAGAGGTTGCAAGCAAAATATTCATTCCGCTCACCGTCGGCGGCGGCATCAACACCGTTGAGGATTTTGACAGAGTTTTAAAATGCGGCGCTGACAAGGTAAGCGTCAATTCAGGTGCAATCCGTGACCCCTCTTTAATCGAAAAAGCCGCTAAGAAATACGGCGACCAGTGCGTTGTGCTTTCGGTTGATATAAAGCGTGTTGACAATCAGTTCCGCGTTTTTGCAAAAGGCGGCAGAATTGACACCGGCATGGATGCACTCGAATGGATAAAACACGGCATTGACAGCGGCGCAGGCGAGCTTGTAATCAACAGCATTGACACCGACGGTGTTAAAAACGGCTTTGATATTGAAATGCTCGAAAAGGTTTGCGAAATTTCAACCGTTCCCGTCATCGCTTCGGGCGGTGCCGGTAATATGCAGCACTTCACCGACCTTTTCAACGCTCTGCCGAAAGTTGATGCAGGTCTTGCCGCTTCAATTTTCCACTACGGTGAAATCGCAATCAAAGATTTGAAAGAAAAGCTCCGCAACGACGGAATTAATGTCAGACTTTCAGGAGGAAATAACAATGCTTAAAATTGATGAACTTAAATTCGGTGCCGACGGACTTATCCCCGCAATTGTTGTTGACGCAATCACGGGTAAGGTTCTTACGCTTGCTTATATGAACAAAGAAAGCCTTGCAATCAGCCTTGAAGAAAAGAAAACCTGCTTCTGGTCACGCTCACGTCAGGAGCTCTGGCGCAAAGGTGAAACCTCAGGCAACTATCAGCATATCGTCGAAATCAAAGCAGACTGCGATAAAGATGCACTTACCGTCCTTGTAAAAAAAGACGGACCTGCCTGCCATACGGGCGCGGATTCCTGCTTCAATGACCTTGTTTTTGCTGACGAAAGCTTCGACCCCGAGTTTTCACTTGATGCACTGATGGCACTTATTGAAGGAAGAAAAACTGAGAAAAAAGAAGGCTCATATACAACCTATCTTTTCGAAAAGGGTCTTGATAAAATCCTTAAGAAAGTCGGTGAAGAAACAACCGAGGTCATCATTGCCGCAAAGGCAGAGGATAAAAAAGAAACAATTTATGAAATTGCCGACCTCACCTATCACCTGCTTGTGCTTATGACAGAAGCCGGAATCAACATTGCAGACATCAAGAGCGAGCTTGCTTCAAGACACGTTATTGACCACAAGGTAAAGCAGGAAAAAATGACATCATAAAAATTTTCAGCTCCGGATTGTTATCGTCCGGAGCTTATTTTTTAACCAATATCAAACTTTCGTAAAGTAATTTTAAAAAACTCTTGATTTTCAGCAACATTTATTATATAATAATCGAGCTTCGGGGTGTGGCGAAGTTTGGTATCGCGCTTGGTTCGGGACCAAGAGGCCATGGGTTCAAGTCCCGTCACTCCGACCAAAAGATGATAATCCGAACCCTCTCTTCAAAGTAGGAGATGCGTTCGGATTTTTCATTTCTTATAGTCTTTTAGAATGAGAAAACGGGGATGAAAATCATCCCCGCCGAATTAAGATTTATATTAATCTGTACTTCGTTCTCTTTCGGCTTTCCACTTTTCAAAAGCTTCTTTTCCTTCTTCGCTTTCGTAGAATGCCCTGATTTCCGGAAGTAAAGCTCTTGCTAAAGATTCCATAACATCCTTGGGTATTCCTGTGCCGAAATCATTTTCTTTTTTGGACTTTGCCATGCTAACCGGTAGTTTTTCTCCTTTCTGAGTTTTGTCAGATAGGAGGTTCCTTATGAAAGATCATTTACTCATCTATATTTTAATCCTATTTTAAATTTTTGTCAAACTTTTTTCACCGTTGCAAATCGACTGATTTTTTACAACTTGAAATTCAGCTTTTGGAACAATATAACCGCAAAATCGAGGTTACAGGTCAAACTATACGCACCCGTCAATTACTGCACTCTGAGACCGTTGATATACAACGGTTTCAGAAGCTCTATTTGGTTAATTTTTAACTGTAATGAAAGTGTTTTTTACCACTTGATTTTTGCAACCTTAAAGTTCGTTATGTGGAAAAAGTAAACGCAAAATCGGGGCAACAGGTCAAACTATACGTACCCC
>JAZNVG010000035.1:0-2116 GCA_045592705.1 Acutalibacteraceae bacterium
TGTCGGCTTCGTTGACGTAACCCCAAGTCGGTATTCTCGGCCATCGGCAACCTTTATAGCCTTTGTCGGTCATCGCTTTTACCGTCTGCCATTCGCCGTAGCCTTCGGGCCAGAAAATGCGTGTGCGAGGCTCATCGCCCGTATATGACGGCCAAATAAATGCAGCTATATCGTATTTCATATTTTTGCCTCCGTTTCGTAATGTTGCGGATTCAGTATATCATACGCACAGACAAACATCAAGCCGCCCGATTGCTCGGACGGCTCTTTTTGTTCGGTTAGATTAAAACAGTTGTGTGGGGAGTTTCAGCTTTTCTTTCGGTGGGAATTGTTTGTCGAATTCTTCGGCATCTGCCTCATCAACAAAATATCCCTTCGGCGGAGTATATTCACCGCTGATGCAGTCAAGATAACCTTTTTTCAGTTCCTTACACAGGAAGAACGATGCGTCCGCACCTTCGGGCAAACCATGGTAACGTATACCGAATTCGCTCGCATAAGTGAATCCGCTTTTGTCGTAAAAATTGATATTACCCTCAAAGCAAAGCGCACCGCAGCCAAGCTCTGCCGCCTTTTCCACAGAATAGTCAAGCAGATATTTGCCGTAGCCCTGACCTTGTAATTCAGGCGAAATGCAAATTGGCCCCATAGTCATAATCGGAATATCTCTGCCGTCATCGGCTTTGATAACCGCCCTCATAAACATATTCTGACCAATCAGCTTGCCGTCTTTTTCCATAACGAAATTAAGTTCGGGCACAAACGCTTCATCGTTTCTCACCTGATTGAGCACGTAATGCTCAAGGCAACCGGGACGGTAAACGTTCCAGAACGCTTCCCTGACGAGAGTTTCGGTTTCGCGGTGTTCTTCTGTTCTTTCCAAACGAATGATGCAGTCATTTTTCATTGTTAAACCTCCAAAAATTGTTGACTTTCAATCACCGGAGGCTTGCGGAGAAGTATTTGCAAACCTCACGGTAGGCGTGTCAGCAATCAAGCTTCATACGGTTTTGAAAGGCATCTTTTCACCAATACTTCGTCAGAAAAACTTGCAATGCACAAAGCATTCCTTCATTTTTCTTCCTTGTCTTGGCAAAAATCTGCTCTCTCAAAACTGTAAAGTGCCATAAAGGTTGCAATTTTGAGCTGCTGCGTACTCAGCTTAATTGCTGACACGCTGCATTACTATCTCCAAGGTGTTGTTCATTTTCAAACAGCATTCTCCAAAAAAATTATTCAGGCACAGCCTGTAAATTCAGTATAGCATATATACAAATAAATAACAAGTGGCTGCCTCACTACATTCGTGATACAGCCACTTCAAAGCTCATTTACAGTATTCAAGTATAGCCTTGTTCACGAATTCGGCAGTACCGACACCGTGTTTATCAATGTTCCGGGTAAAGCGTTCATCGAAGATATACATCTGACCAAGGCTCGATAAAATTTCCTTGGTGCAGGTATAAAAATTATCTGTGATGTGCTTTTGCAGTTTCTCCGCATGTGCCTTTGCCGCCTCGGAATCGGGAGCGTTACCACCCTTCATACACTCTGCAAATTCACCGATAATGCTGTCCAAGCCGTCCATAACGGACTGCCACTTGTCCTTTGAATAATCCTTTGTTTTCTCGGTGTGTTCCCTATATGCCTCGGTTTTGCCCCATCTTTCTTTGGCTTCTGCTTCATATTGCTTGCGTGCAACCTCATAATCATTATTATTTAATGCTTTCATAACAACCTCGCTTTCTTCTGCATTGTCAATAGCCGAGATAATTCTCTCAAGACGCTCCTTTTTAAGAATAAGAAGCTTCTTCTGCTCGGACAATGCCTTTTGTTTGTCATAATCGGGTGAAGATAAAATCTCACAAATGCTTTTCAGAGGAAAATCCAACTCACGGTAAAACAGAATCTCCTGCATGCGCTCAAGAGCAGTTCTGTCGTAAAATCGGTAACCGTTGTTTTCGTCAATCTCTGCCGGCTTCAAAAGATTGATTTCATCATAATAGTGAAGTGTGCGCACACTCACACCGGTAAGTTCAGCAAATTCCTTGACAGACATTTTCATTATCATCACCTCTGATTATGATTATAAACTATGACGTAACGTTAGTGTCAA
>JAZNVG010000036.1:0-38969 GCA_045592705.1 Acutalibacteraceae bacterium
TCAAAATAATACGTATCTTTATCAATAATAAGCTTGGTCTGCGGATTTAAAGCACAGTAATTGAGCGCACTCTGAAAAGCGGCAAAATTATCTTCATTTTCTTCTGCAAGTCCGAACTCCGATGCATTTACGGTAGTCAGCTTCTCTGCCTTGGGTCGCTGAATAAAGAATTTTGTTCCGTTAGCACCGTTTATTTCGTCTGCCGTTCTGTTTTCACTTAAATTGACGAGTTCTTCAACAAGCACATCTGATTCTGCGGGTAGTGTTGTCGATGAAATAAATAACAACAATATTGAAGCAATAAAAGAAACTATTTTCAGAAGCATCGAATCTTCCTTTCAAATTCTTATTTATCGCTCTAATCATACCACAGTAAAAAGAAAAATTCC
Organism: Acutalibacteraceae bacterium; assembly: GCA_045592705.1. Lineage (GTDB taxonomy): Bacteria > Bacillota > Clostridia > Oscillospirales > Acutalibacteraceae > CAG-177. The sequence goes on from JAZNVG010000036.1 coordinate 390, forward strand.
ACATTGATTTTTGTTCCGTTCATATACAAAGGTACTGATATATCTGCACACATCGAAATGATAGTTCTTCTTTTTTCGCCCCGCTTCGTGCGAGGCTTTTTCTTTTTGTACTGTCTGCTTGGATTTGTTATAAAAATTTTTTCCAACCTTAGGAACATTTTGGCTTTCTTGTGTCGTATATGGTTGGAGGGCAAAAACATTATCACAAAAGAAAGGAGAATTTATGAAGAATTCAAACGACTCTCTTATTCTCGGTATTGACCACGGATACGGGAATATCAAAACAGCAAACAAGACTTTTGGAACGGGTGTTTATGTGAGCGACACCGAGCCTGCTTTCAAAGACAATTTGCTTACGTGGAACGGTAAATATTACACAATCGGTGAAGGTCACAAGGAGTTCGTTGCCGACAAAATACAGGATATGGATTACTATGTTCTGACTCTGGCGGCTGTCGCTTACGAGCTTCGTGCACGGGGACTGCGTGAGGCTAAGGTTCACTTGGAGGCAGGTCTTCCTCTGACTTGGCTCTCTGCTCAGAAGGAAAGCTTTGCAAAATACCTTTTGCAGAACAAAACGGTTGAATTTAACTTTAACGGCATCGGCTGAGATGACGCTCTGAAACACAGAAAATCGACGGGTAAATATCTATGCCTGTATCAATGGGAAGATTTAACCGCCAAAGTCTGTATCTGATATAACCGACTCCCTCTGTTGGAAACAGCAAAGGGAGTTTTGGTTGTTTTGAGTTGAATAATCGGCAACGATATGTTAAAATGCATAAAAACGGCAGGGGGGCATAAAAATGGGAGCAATGCTTATCGGAATGATTACGGGCGGTATTGCATGGGCTTGCTTTATTGCGATAAATATCGTTTTAGCCTGCGTAATTTTTACTGATGCACACCGCAAAAAAATGAAGTCTGCTGTTTGGGCTGTTATGGCACTGCTGTTTAGTTTCTATGCTGTACCTGTTTATATAATCGTGAGAATAAAAATCTCCCGTTTAAAATGCGGCTCATGTGGAACAAGAGTAAAGAATGATGATTGTTTTTGCGCCGTATGCGGAAATGCCGTTAAAAAAATCGACGACGGCGCAATTGCAAAAAAGGTTATTTTGTATGTTCTTGCCGCATTTATGTTTTTTGGTGTTCTCTGTGCACTTTATGTTGAATTTATAACCAAGCTGAACCCTTGAAAATTGCCCGATTAAACAAGCAGGAGTGAGAATATGTCAGACACTATTTATAAAGAAACACGAAAAAAACATGAGCTGACGAGGGATGATGTTTGCGACAAAGCATCGCTTATGAATCTTCCCATTCAGCCTGAGCGTCTTGAAAGAATTGAAAACGGTAAATTCCCGATAACTCCCGATGAGGTAATGCTGCTTGCCGAAATCTACGGTGAGCCGACTCTCTGTAACCATTACTGCTCAAAAGAGTGTCCCATCGGTGAGAAATATGTACCCGAAGTCAAGGTTAAAGACCTTGCTCAGATTGTTCTTGAAATGCTTTCGTCACTCAATTCGATGAAGAAAAACCAGGAAAGACTTATCGAAATCACCGCCGACGGTATGATTGATGATGACGAAATCAAGGATTTTGTTTTCATTCAGAAAGAGCTTGAACGCATTTCAATTACTGTTGAAACCCTGCAGTTATGGGTTGAACAGATGCTTGCAGACAAGAAAATCAACATAGAAAAATACAACGAACTCATAAACAAATAAAATTACGGTGTCCGTATTAAACGGGCACCGTTTTTTGCATTTATTGTGAAAAAAGGGGGTGTGTTTTCATCACAAAGTGTCATTCAGTTTTGTGGTTCGGTGAGTTATCATATAGTCAAGGAAAACACAAAGGAGTGTTGCAAATGAGTCCGAGACAGAGGATGTTGGCAATCCGGCTGACGGAAAAGCTTGCAAAAAACTCCGAATATGCACAAGCTATCGGGGTAAAGATATTAAACAAAAAAGACTGCAAGGATAATTCAGACGGCAATATAATAATAACAAGGAGTGATTATTAATGATTGAAATATTATTTTCGATTCTCGCAATCTGGCTTTTCTTCAAAGCCCTCGGATTGGCATTCAAAATAACATGGGGGGCGGCTAAAATCGTTGCGACCATCCTGCTTGCAATCGCGGTCCCGGCATTCATCTTGCTGTTAATCTTCGCAGGCGGATTTATCCTGCTCTTACCCGTTGCATTAATCGCCGGTGCGGTGGGATTGTTGAAAGCCTGCAGTTAAAACTTTGTCAAAACATTGATTTACAGTTTTATTCGTGATAGAATTAAAAAGAGGAGTGAAAAATATGAAAAAATCAGGGATAATCTCCATAGTTACAGGTTTAATTACAGGTATGATTGTGTTGGCGGCAGGATTGTTTGTTTCCAGCACGGCTATAAATATTCACAACCCCGTTTTTTGGATTATTGTTATCCTTGCGTTGTTTCTGGCAATTCTTGCAGGAAGAATTGCAAAGGGATGTAAAGACTTCGGTTGGATAACAATTTCAAAAAAGACCGGTTCAAAAGGACGCACAAAAAAATACAGCGAATTCAGATTTTCAATAGTGCCCTATATTCTGCCGATTGTTCTGTGCGTTGTTCTCATCGTAGCAGGTATTGTCGGCAGCACTATGTTTAACGCAACCTCTTATGCAAAAATTCTGAAAGTTGACGACTCGGATTTTACTGCCGATTTATCGGAGTCCGTTGAAACCGATTCCATAGCTCTTATGGATACTGCATCGGCACGAATGCTCGGTGACCGTGAAATAGGTGCTCTTTCGGATGTCGTCAGTCAGTTTGATGTTTCAAACGATTACATACAAATTGACTATAGCGGAAAACCCATAAAGGTTTCTGCTCTTGAATATGCAGGCTTTTTCAAATGGATGAATAACAAAGAAGGAGTCAAAGGCTATGTTACCGTTGACCCCGTTTCAATGTCGGCTTCGTTTGAAAAATCGGAAGGCATGAAATATATTCCTTCCGCTTATTTCTTTGAAGATGCCAAAAGACACATCTGGCTGGAATATCCGACATTGATGACCGAAAATCTTCATTTTGAAATCGACGAAAGCGGAAAGCCTTATTATGTTGCATCAATCGTTGATAAAACAATTTCTCTCTTCGGCGGAAAAACCGTCAGCGGATGCATCGTGCTCGACCCCGTATCGGGTGAAACAGTCAGATATGATGTTGCGGATATTCCGAAATGGATTGACGTTGTATTCTATGGCGACCTTATATGCGAACAGTATAATTGGTACGGAATGTATCAGAACGGATATATAAACAGCCTGTTTGCTAAAAAGGGTTGCAAGCAGGTTACTACTTACAGTTCCGAAGATGATTCATCTGATGAGAAGCCCATCTCGGATTACGGTTATGTTGCCAAAGACGGCGATATATGGATATATACGGGCGTAACTTCCGTTAACGGCGACAGCTCAAACATCGGATTCCTTCTTGCCAACGAAAGAACGGGCGAAAGCCGCTACTATGCGATTGCAGGTGCCGATGAAAAATCCGCAATGGCAGCCGCAGAGGGTGAAGTTCAGGAAAAAGGCTATCAGGCTTCGTTCCCTTCTTTGATAAATGTTGAGGGCAATCCCACCTATATAATGGTGCTTAAGGATTCGGGCGGACTTGTGAAGCTTTACGCCGCAGTCAATGTTGAGCAGTATAACATCGTAACAACTGCCGCAACGCAGGCGGAATGTATCGCAAAATACAAAGCAATGATCGGCATAAGCGAAGTTCAGACTCCGACCGATGAAATTAAGAATGTAACTGTTACAATCGCTTCCGTAAAATATATTGATATTGACGGAAATACCTATATTTATCTTATTGACACTGAAAATGCCATCTTTAAAGCCAAAGCGTCGGAGCATGAAAATATGCTTCTGCTTGAAGCAGGCGATACCGTTGAGCTTTCCTGCTCGGGTTCAAAAATCTTATCGTGCAAACAAATTGTTGGTTAAAATTATCAAGTCGTCCGAATTTTTATCTTCGGACGACTTTTATTATGCCAGCAAATCAGTTGATACAAACTGATAGTAATTTGTATTATTTTTTGTACATCGACATGCTCGACAAATTCGTAATCACATTACAATATTATGATGAAATTTGAGCCTTGAATATCGCCTTGTTTTTCGAAACTGAAAGCTTGCCGAAAAACAGACTGCTGAAATTTCTGACGGTTATTTCCTGCGGAGGGACAACGGGATATTCCGCATTGTACGAATCCGATTTATGCTTTGAATTAACTTTGGTGAAAAGATAATTATTCCCGATTCTGTGAACAAAAAAGCCGTCAATTTCTATTTTCTGAGGCAGATAGCAGGTATAACCGAAATTGTGGTCTTCCGAATTTTCCGCATTGATGATATGACTTGCTATGCCCGTAGGATAAAACTTACAGTTGCGGATAATAAGCTCACCGTTCCAGGTTGAACCGTAATCCGCACGAAGATCAACAAAATCTTCGGCTAAAACGGTTGTGTTCTCAATCAGCGCCGTTCCGCTGCCAATCAGCTTTATTCCGTGGTGACCGAGAACGGAGTTTATAACCGTTGCATTGAGAACGCCCTGATGTGCGTCAAAGCGCGAGAGTGCACAGCCGTCATACACAAGATTTTTGCAATAGTTTGTGCCCGCAATTCCCCAATAATCAATATCGGTTATATCGTTTGTCTGGTTGCAATTAATAAACCTTGCATTGACCGCCGTTGCGGCACCGATATCGTAAGTGCCCATTGTTACGCTTGTTCCCGCAGAGCCTGTTGTTGAATACTTCTTATGGCCTGTAAATGTGGAATCTTTTACCGTTACATCGGCACAGCACGAAAGGCTGACAAAGGCCGAATAAGGTGCACCTGTTTTGCCCTCGTTTTTAATGTCGTGATATATTCCGTCGATAACGGTATTTGAGCGTCTGACCTGAATGCCTCTTGCATAATAGTTATATTCGGAAGCGGCGCCGTTTGCAAGAGTTGTGAAGCGGCCGCCTTTTACGGTTAAAGTTTCGGTATCAATGGGATAAGCCGTGGCGGCGGTAATTGAATCAAAATCCCAGATAAGCGGAGTTTCCTGTGAAATGTTTCCGTTTTCGTCAACAAGCACAACATCCGACTGGTTACTGCCCGAATTCTGGTTTGCGCCCTTGCGGATATAGCGTTTAACATTGGAATCCGTAAGCACAACAAGGCTTTTGCTTTCAAGTGTTGTGCCGATGTTTTCCGCATCAATTTTAAGCGGAGAAACCTTCTCGGTTATGTTTATTGCGCCCTGCGACGGAGCAATATTGAATATCCACGCATTTCTGTTTTCGACCTGAGTGTCATCAATTATAAAGCGTGCGGTTGACCAATCGGTATCGGTCATAATGCAAGCGGTTTTGTCTGCACCGCCGATATAATATGCTGCGGTTTCATTCGCAAAAACACTTAAACCGTTTGTGTTTGCATATTCGTGAGTTTTTACAATGGCTTCAAAATCGTCTGTCGTGCCGTCACCCACGGCACCGAAAGCTTCATAAGTTGTGTAATCCGAGAAGGTTTTACTGTATTGATAACCGTCTTTGAAATCATAACTACCTTTTGCGGCTGATAAAACTTCATCTGCAAAAGCGGCTATTCCTCTTGAAATTCCCACGCGTGAGCTGCCCGTGATATAAACATTGCCGTTTTCCACCTTGAGGGTGAAGCTGTCCGCATCATTGAGAGCCGCGTTAATTACAAAGGCTTTCTGCGAGTCTTTAACGGCGACAGAAAACTTTTTTCCGCAAGCTTCATAAAGCTCATCGCAAAGGGTTTCGGCGGCATTGGCATAAAGATCGCCGACGGGGACAGTAACGCCGTATTCGTCAAGGGACGCACCGTTTACGGTTATTTCTTCAAGCGGTCTGACGATATACGGGCTTTCGTAATTCCCCTTTGCAAGCTCACTTTTAAGCTCGATTTCAGAGAAAAGCGGTGGAAACGGAGCTGTAAAAAAAGAAACAAGGGACATTATCGCCGCAATTATTCGTGAAAACATTTTTTCATCACCTTTAAAATTTCTTTACTGTTATAACATTTCCTGTAACTTAGTCAGAAAAATTGCTTATTTGTATGTCACATTTGCAAATTCATCGGTTTCGAACATTAATCTGCTGTTTCTTGACGAGGAAAAGATTCCGGATTTAACATTTTCAACCGTTACATTCATTGTGTTTGTTTCGTTGGCGGCGGAAAATTTGGATTTCATTGCCGCATTATAGGTTATGTTTTTAAATACAATATTATCTGCGGTGAAATTATTGATGGGAACTGTTTGCATATCGCCGATTTCTTCCGTAAACACAACGCACGCCATTGCCCTACCGTCATCGCGGAAAATCTCAATGTTATCAAAAACCACTCCGTCAATACTGCCTTCTGCAAGTTCAACTATAACGGCAAGGGATGCAACACGATTGTTGTTCCAGGTTGCGTCGCGGCAAATGACCGAGCTGTCTTTAAAAGTGATGTTGCGTATTGGTCTGTTGACTTCGCCGTGTATGCCGTAGCATCTTGCCTTTCCGCCCCACGCAACGCAATCGGTAAAGGTGATGTTTTCGCTTGCGGAGGGTTCGGGGGCACCGAGCGCCTTAACATCAAAAAGGTCATCCCCCGTTCGGGCAAAGCAGCGTTCGATTAAACCGCCCTGAGTGTTGCATATTGCAAAGCCGTCAGAATTCTGTCTGTAGCCGAAAATATCAACGTCTTTGATTTTGATGTTTTCGTTACGGTAGCTGATAAATGACCATTCGGGTGAGTTAACAATTTTAATGCCTCTTACCTCTATGTTTTTACAGCTTGTGAACACAACGCCCCTGCGTTCACGGCGGTCAAGGTGTGATAAGTCAAGCACACCTCTGCCGACAAATTTGATGTTTGTGCAATTGTAAAAATTTACAAACGGATGCCTTGTAAGACCAAACGCATTAAGCCCTGCGGCATCGGGGTCAGCATAACGCTGCTCATCCTCTTCGCTCATAATATCGTACATGTGCTCTGCAAGAACATAAGCGCCCTGCTTTAAATAAACAACAGTATCGTTCTGGGCAAAGCAAGCGTAAGGAATTTTCAAAAGACCGCTTTCAACAATCAGAACATTCTCTTCGCCGTATTGCTTCTGATACTCTACGATTTCCGCTTCTTCATCAATTTTTTCTCTTACAAAAAGCGTATATGCACATTTCTGTGAAGCAGAATTAAAAAGAAAAGTATATATGCCGAAATCATTGATGCTTGCAGTCATAACACCGGCGCAGCAAGCCGCTTTAACGCCTGTACTTTCGGGCAGACAAATTGCATTTTTGATTTTGAAAGCTTCGGAATAAAGCTCAATGTTGAAAGAAAACTCTTCGTTTTCATCAAGATACACTTCCGAAAACGAGTGAAGCTCGCCGTACTGTGTTTCTCCAAGAAAAACCGTTGCCGCATAAACAGGAATATCTTTTTCACCGATTTTTGCGGTGTAATAGGGAGAAATCACAACGCCATTCACATCGTCATATCCCCTGCAACCGTCGTAAAGTTCTTTTTCCGCATCTGCACGGGATTTGAGTTCTTCCTCTGTAACGCCCCATTCCTCAAGGCTTTTTACAGCCTCATCGGGATATCTGAGCACATCAAAGCTTAAATTTTCGCTTGGCGGAGCAATAACCGCAGGAGATATGATTGAGGTTACGGTTATTGAAACAATAACAAAAAACTTAAACAGAGTTCTGAACATATCAAGCATGAGAAATCCACCTTTCCGTGCATTTATTCTAACAAGATAATTTAATAAATGCAAGTAATAAAAAGCATTTGTAAAGCTTAAAGCGTGTATTCAGAAAAAACAAACCGAATCAAGCTGATTTTGAGCAATCCCCCTTCAATCAGTTTAATTAAATGTTGAATTTTCAATTCATTTATGGTATCATTTTTTCAACAGACAGAGGAGGCAAAATCATGAAAAAAGTACTCTCTTTACTTTTAGTGTTGACTTTAATATTTACTATGGCAATACCTGCCATAACCGCCAACATCAGCGGTTGGGGCAGTCAGATTCCCGTTGTTGAAATCTCGGGTGACGGTGAGCCGCTTTATGACGGCGAGGGCAACCAGATTTTTAAAACAACGGACATTCTTGCAGGTCTTACCGGCGGCGAAGGTGACGAAGACAAAAGCAAGGAAATTATCAAATCTGTCGTAAACGTTCTTGAGCCTTTCCTGATTGAAGGAATTATGTTTGACAAGTGGGACAGATACTACGAAAATCTTTACATTGAAATAAGCAAGCTTTTCAGCAAATCACACCTTAACAAAGACGGAACCGCTCCCGCAGGCTCAGGTCTTTCAGAGGAAAGAAAAGCTGAAATGGCAGGCAGAGTTGCCACCGATTTCAAGGCTGAACGAGGCTGGTACGGTGACATTGACTACAAATTCTACTACGACTGGCGACTTGACCCTTGGACTGTGGCTGACGAATTTCACGCCCACATTGAAAAGGTGAAAGAGACAACGGGTGCTGACAAGGTTGCCATTATGGCCAAATGCCTCGGCACAAATGTTGTTCTCTCTTATGTTGCAAAATACGGCACAGACAGCATCTACGGCCTCGGCTTTGACGGCGGCACGGTAAACGGAATGGAGCCGCTCAGCGACGCAATCAGCGGCAAATTCCACCTTGAAGGAAATGCGATTGAGCGCATTCTCATTGACTGCAATTTCTACAACATTATGAATATCAGCCCGTTTATTATCCAGACTCTGGATATGGTCAACAAAACCGAGTTGCTTGAAACGGGTGTCGCCATTACGGAAAAGCTTCTGTACGAAAAGCTTGTTGAGGGTATGACCTCTGCCCTTGCACGCGCAACGGTTATGACGTGGCCGAGCTATTGGGCTGCCGTCACCGTGGAGGATTACGACACGGCTATGCGATATGTTTTCGGTGACGAAAACGACCCCAAGAGAACGGAATACGCAGGTCTTATAGAAAAGCTTGACAATTACCATGTAAATGTCCGTCAGAGAATCCCCGAGCTTCTTATGCAGGTCAAAAACAGCGGCGCAAGAGTTGCTTTCATTGCAAAATACGGCGCACAGATGATTCCCACGGGCACATCGGCAGACCTTGTTGCAGACCAGTTTGTTTCCGTAAAAAGAGCTTCCTTCGGTGCAACAACCTCAACGGTTTATGACACACTTTCAGACGAGTACATCGCCGCAAGAGAAGCTGAGGGCAAGGGCAAATACATCTCCCCCGATAAACAGATAGACGCTTCCACCTGCCTTTTCCCCGACTACACCTGGTTCATCAAAGGCAACAAGCACTCAAACTGGAGCTGGTGGGAAAACGACCTGATTTATACGGTTGTCACATCCGAAACTCAGCTTTCAATTGATGATTTTGATTTCTCACAGTATGTCGTTTATAACAAAGAGACAAACTTTGCCGACAAGATGACCCCCGAAAACATGAACACCGAGCAATGGGAGGCTGACCCCGAGGTCGATATGCCGAGCTCACCGCAAACCTATTTCAGCAACGCTTTCCAGGCAATTCTTGATTGGTTCAAGTCACTGTTCAAGCTGATTGGTGATTCAATCAAGGCAAAAATGATATAATATTCAAAATGGACTCTTCTGCGGAAGGGTTCATTTTTATATCAAGCCTCTTTTGTTGTTTTTTCGCACTCTTGAAAAAAGCCGCAGTTTGCTGTAAAATATCAGACAGAGGTGAAGCTGATGAAAATTGAACTTATCGGAAAGCCCCAGACAATAATGTCAAATCCCCACAGTCATCACGGTTATTTTGCCTGGCCGACCGCTGCACTTTTGCAAAACGGTAAAATTGCCGTTGGTGCTTCCGGTTACAGGCTTGAGCACATCTGTCCGTTTGGAAAAGCTGTAATCTCTTACAGTGCTGACGGCGGCAACACCTACACCCTGCCCGCCCCCGTCATTGACACTCCGCTTGATGACAGAGATGCAGGCATATGCACTTTCGACGAAAACGGCGTTATTTTCACATCCTTCAACAATTCCGCCGATATGCAAAGACAGCACAATAAAGATAACGAATATGTTCAGCGATACATAGACACAATTACAAAAGAGGATGAGGATAATTTTCTCGGCGCCGTTTTTCGCATAAGTCACGATTGCGGCGTAACCTTCGGCGAAATTCTGCACTCACCCGTCACCTCGCCCCACGGACCGACTCAGCTTAGAGACTCAACAGTTTTGTGGGCAGGTAACAATTTCCGCAACTACCACGGCGGAATTGAAATTGTCCGCCTTGATACCGAAAGCGGCAAAACCGAATTTGTCGGCAAAATAACACACGGCAACGATAAAATCACACTTGCCGAACCGCATCTTATTGAATTGCCCGACGGCAAGCTCATCTGCCAAATCAGAGGCGAAGACGAACACGACAACTATTTCACCGTTTTACAAAGCGTTTCTCACGATAAGGGCAAAACGTGGTCAACACCCGATATGCTGCTTGACGAAACCGGCGGCGCACCGCCCCACCTTCTGCAACTCAGCGACGGCACTCTGCTTTCAACCTACGGCAGAAGAAAAATGCCCTTCGGAATTATGGCAATGGTAAGCACAGACGGCGGCGAAAGCTGGGAAAAGGATATCCGCCTTTATGAAAATCGTATCAGCGACGACATCGGTTATCCTTCAACGGTGGAGTTGCCCGACAAAACATTGCTTACCATTTTCTATGCACGCACGGCAGAGGATAAGCCCTGCGAAATTATGCAACAAAAATGGAAGCTTGTGAAATAAAAAGGAGTTTTAGCAATGAAAACAATAATGATTCTTGTTGACGGAATGCGCCCCGATTCGCTTGACGGCATTGCAAACGCACAAAAAATCATCAGCGAATCCGCTTACACAATGAGTGCCGAAACAGTCTTACCCTCAGTCACCCTGCCCTGCCACATTTCGCTTTTTCACAGCGTGACACCCCAGCGCCACGGCACCACGACAAATACATATATGCCGCAGGTAAGACCCATCAACGGTCTTTGTGAGGTTCTCAAAAAGGCAGACAAGAAATGTGCGATTTTCTATAACTGGGAAGAAATCCGTGACGTTTCGCGCCCCAACTCGCTTGTTCACGCAAGCTTTCACGCAGGCAGAGTAATCGGCTATAAAGAAGCGGGTGAAATTCTGACAGATGAGCTGATTGAATATTGCAAAGAATCTGCACCCGATTTCGCCTTCCTTTATTTCGGCTACACCGACTGGGCAGGCCACAAATACGGTTGGATGACCGAGGAATTTTTTGACTCAATGCAGAACTGCTGGAATAACATTGAAAGAATTATTGCCGCACTCGGCGACGAATACACTTTCATCATCACCGCCGACCACGGCGGCCACGACAGAACACACGGCACCGAAATGCCCGAGGATATGCTCATCCCCATAATCATCAGGGGCAAGGATTTTGAAAAAGGCGAACTGTCCGAAGGTGTCAGCATTCTTGACATTGCGCCGACCGTGGCAAAGCTTTTGGGTGCCGATGCCGACGACGAGTGGGAAGGAAAACCGCTTTTCTAAAACAAAAATGAGAGGACAACTATGCCGAAAATTATACCGCAGATTATCGGGCTGCTCGCCGTGGCAACCTTTCTGCTGAGCTATCAGCAGAAAAGAAGGAAAAACATAATAATTCTGAACGCTGTTTCAAGATGTCTCTATATAATACAGTATTTGCTGTTGGGTGCCTTTTCGGGTGCGGTGCTCGATGTGTTAGGTGCGGTTTCCTCGGTTATCGCCGGCAGAAAGCACACCCCTTTTGTAAAAAAACACACCAAGGTAATCATTATTGCAATAAACTCTCTGATTGTGCTTGCGGGCACGGTGATTGCGGTTATCAACAAAAGTCCGCTCGATCTTTTGCCCGTTGCAGGCGTACTGCTTCACACAAGCGCGTTCTGGATAAGCAGTGAAAAAATCATCCGCCGCGTTTCCTTGCTCGGCTCGCCCTTCTGGTTTGTCTATAACTTATTAAGCCACGCTTACGGCTCGGCAATCGGCGACATTCTGACAATTTGCTCAATCATTATTGCAATGATAAAATACAGAAAAAACGAAGAAGAACCAAAAAAGGAAGAAAATACACAGTAAAACAAAAGGAGATGTAAAAAACTAAGTTTTTTACATCTCCGATTTTTTATTTGTTTTTTACCTTATTATTTTCATCCGTCACCTTGCCGACACAGCGGGTATGGATAAAGTAAGGTGCGTCAAAGGTGTTGTCGGTAAGTTCAAAGTCTCTGACATGTTCAAGCCACAGGCAGTGTGTTCCCTCGGCGGCAACGCTGAATTTATTGCCCGTTACAGTGAGCTTGCCGTGAACGAATTCTGTTGAGTTCTCATCCATAACCTTGGGGGTACAACGGATTGAGGGCGAGCTTTCACAAGTTTTTGCGTATTCGCAGGCGGTAACAAGGTTGTTGCGGAAAATAACATTGCGTGTGTAGCCCGACTCAAACCAGAAGTTGCAGTCATCCTCAAGCAGAAGGGCCGGTCCCCAGAGATTGTGAAAATTGTTGTTTTCAATGACGACATCACCGCGCGTTGTGCAAAGAATTCCCCTGCCCGATGTCGGACCGAAATCGCAGTTTCGCACACACAAATCGGGGGTCCATGTTGCATTTTCGACAACATCTTTTTCCAAGGTTATGTCGTGCGGCAAAGGTCGGTCAAGGAAAAGCTTTATATCGGTATCACTGAGTTTTTCAAATGCCGTAACCTTTGTCTGAACGTAAGGAATGAGAGTATCCCACTTTATAATTTCAAGTTCATCCCCTGCCTCAAATGCCTGAAAGCCCCAGCTTTCCGCGTGCATAAAGCGGACGGTGATGCTTTTTTCGGTATCGTTTTTCTCAACAATTCTCAGGTGAGTGCCGTGGACATTGACATAATCATCCTGTGCGCCCCACGCCTTGCAGTTTTCAATCAACAGCTTGCCTTTGCATCCCGAAAACTGGAAAAAGTCGGCGGTGCTGGCAATAGTTCTGCCCTCGGCAGGAGTAAAATCGCTGTTTTTGCAGGTGACATTTTCGCAAAACTGAAAAACCATACCAAGTCCGTGCATAAATTTAATGCGCATATTGTCAAAAACAACATTTTTGCAACGTTCAAGCATACTGCCCGTCTGATCGCGGACAATGTTGCGTGTCTGCACAACACTGCCCGCCGGCAGCTTTGCTTCTTTATTCTTAAGGCGCACGCGGAGTGTGTCTGCGGAAAGCTGCTCGATTTCTTCAAACTCGAGGTTATCGCGCCTGAAGTCTTTGCACATCTGCTTTTCGGGGTCAAAAACCTTGATGTAGCGGCGGTTTCCGATGTAGCTGTCTTGCCAATACGGCTTGCCGTCAAGGTCATTTTCGCCGTGCCAGATAAGGTCTCCGTTTTCAACACGGAAAAGGCAGTCTGAATTGATTTTAATGATACACTCACCGTCCTGTTCTGACAAAACGGTAAATTCCGTCATTGTGGGGCAGGCATAATCAATCGTAAAATTTTTAATCAGCAGGTTTTCGCACATATCAAACATCAGCGGTGTCATTTTGCCGTGAACAAGCACAGTTGCCCCGTTGCCGTCAACGGTAATGTTATTTTTTTCTTTCAGATATATGGCAGCATTGCGCACGCCGTCGGGATTCTCGTGCTTTTTTGCGGTGTTTGAACAGAAATATCCGCAAAGGTCAAACGAATCATCCTGACGCACGTGGTAAACCTTATTCTTTTCAAGGGTAACCGTATCGCCATCATTAACTTGAAGAAAAAGTCTGCTCAGTTCATTCATACAAAAACCTCTGAAAAAGTTTAAATATATTTATAGAAGCGTGTGATTTTATAGTGTTTTTCGAGTGCCTCATAAACAAAAACAGCAAAGGGATTAATCGCATCCCAAATCGGCTCGTCATAAAGAGTAATCCAGGTGTAAATGCGTCCGAAAAGGTAATGTATTTCGGTAGGAGAAAGTTCGTGGTTGGGTCTTTCGCCCATTCGGGTAATTCCGAATTTAATGAAATCCGAATGCAGCTGCTTGTTGGCACTCATCCAGAGATACGGGTGCTGAAGGCGGGAAAATTCACTGCGCATATTTGAGCATTTCCAATATCTCCAGCAAATTTCCGAGCGAAGAATCTGATTGAGCTGTTCCTCATTTTCGGCTTCTGCCTTTGCAAGCTCCCACAACTCGTCGCAACGCTTTACGTCGCGATTTGTCATACCGGGGAGCGAGAATCTTGAATCCTCTTCAAGGTACAGGTGCTTGAAATCCGTTACAGCGTGGTCGGTTACGATATCAATAAATTCCTTGAGATATTTTCCGCCCGGGCCGTAAACCCCGACAAGATAGCCGAGCATTTCTTCATCAAAATTCAGATAGGGATTCTGCATAAGCTTTGCAAGCAGATAGGTTTTCATTTCTCCGAATTCGCCGTCGCTTTCGGCAATGTAGAACACACCCTGCTGATAGATGCCTTTTACATTGTGCTCATAAAATATCTGCGTGTTTCTCTGAAGCACACCGAAATTTGCGTAAATGTTGATGCTTTCGTCGCAGTTGAGATTGTAATTCCAGATATAAAGTCTGTTGCAGATTTCGCTCCATTCTTTCAAATCCTGCATAAATTCCTTGTTTTCCTTGCATTTCGGGTCATCAAGTGTGTGACCGAAGCAACATTCAATTGAGCAAAGGCGCACAATTACATCTTCACGCGGAACAACTTTTGTCGGCGCCTTGCGGCTGTACTGATATGCAAAAGTGTCAATTACAACATTGTCATAATCTCCCGCAGCTTTGATGCGTGCGGCAATTTCGTTGACAAAAGTTAAGACTGTGCCAGCCTGAGAGCCGTTTGCTTTATCAAGAGCCTTGCAGGTTTCGCAACAGCAATAAAGGTCGTTATCCGCCTGAGTGATTGATAAAATCTGAACCGAGGCATCCGGATTGTGATTTTCTTCAAGCAGGGCAAGCGCCTCTGCGGTTACAATATCCTTGACATCTTCATTTGTAAGACAAAGCTGGCTTCCCGTGCGCACACCGTTCACAAGCGAATAATACTCGGGGTGCTCGTTGAAGTAATTTTCGGGTTTGCAGAACTGGTTAATAAGAGTATGGCTTGAACCGCCGATATATCCGACCACACCGCCCTGCTCAGGGGGAAGATTTTTGTAGATGCCGCCTGTCAGACCGTTTGCAATGCAGAACTCTGGGTCTCTTGCACTTGTTGTATCAGCCTCGGTGTATTCAAAATAGGGTGTGTAATCAACATTAAGGCCCGACGGCACAGCAAGGTCGGAATTGTCCGGGATGATAATAACCTCTGACTCATACCAGTGGCAGCCGCAGAATTTTTCAAGGAAGGCATAAACACCGTTAATTGTCCCCTTGTTGCCTGCGCCGTTGATTATGAGCAGGTCTTCGGTGGATTTAATCACATAACTGCCGTCAGCACGGTCTGAAAAATCGTCATTTGTCCTGTCGGTTGCGCCGACGGAAATTTCAAAGTCATATTTTTCGCCGCCATCGGTAACGATTTCAATGTCGCCGCCCGTAATTTCATCAAGATAATATTTAAGTTTCTCTGCCGCGAATTTTTCAGTTGCGGCAAGGTCGCTTGCAACAACAATCACCGCATCGGCCACGCTGAATTTTTCTTCTGCAGCAAATGCTGACATAGGAAATACCGAAACAATAATAACAATTGCGAGTAAAATGCTGATAAACTTTTTCATTGTTTACCCTCCTGAGTTTATTATTTTTCCGCACCGTATGCTCTGACAAGCGCACGGTATTCTTTTTCCGAAACGGCTACCACCGAGCCGTGACGCGGTGAAAGCTGGTCAAGCGCATAACCCGAGCGGCGCACCTGACGGTAATTTTTGAAATCGGAGGTCTGCTGCATAAAGAAAGTACCTTCGCCGTATTCATCCATAATCATAACCCAAGTGTCCGTGCCCGTGATGCGGTACATTGAACTGCCCTCAACGCCAAACCAGTTGAGTGAGCAGATTGTGTAATCGGTATTGTAAGGGCCGGTGAGATTTTTTGACCTGACAAAGGCAATTTTCTGGGTTAAATCTTCTTTAAAGAAAAGATAGTAATAACCGTCTTTTTCATTATAGACGATATCGCCGTCAATACACTGCACATTGCGTGTGCCGCCGTTTTCGGGGTCAGGCTCATTCCAACGGCCGTAAAGCACCTGCGGTGCGGTTTCAAAGGTTTTGAAATCTTTTGTGTAGGCGTAATAATGACCCGCACAGTCGTTTTCGGCGGTTGAATTTGCCCAATAGACCATATACATTCCGACCTTATCATCCCAGATTGCCTGAGGTGCCCACGCTCTGTTTGTGGTTTCAAAGCCTGCAAAGGTACGCATATCAATAACGGTTTCATCCGTCCAGTTTATAAGGTCATAAGAACGCCACGTGATAAGACTGTGGTTTGAGGTCCAACCTTCAAGGGCATTCATATCCGTTGCGATAATGAAATAGCAAGGCTTACCGTTTTCATCTTTGCCCTTTAAAATGTAGGGGTCACGTACACAGCCTGTGCCTTTTGTCTGCGTAATAACAGGTTTATTGCCGTTGAGCGCTTTAAAATTATAACCGTCTGTGCTGACTGCAAGGTGAAGCCTTTGTTCTTCCACCTCATTACCGACAAAATAACAAAAAACATATGCACCGTGCACGCTGTAAGTAGGAAAGGCTCTGTTGTTGACAAAATAGTTAAAAAGATTCACACCTATCATTGCAATTGATGTAACAAGCCTGAGAAAAGACATTGGGGTCATTGCTGTTTCTCCTTTGCGGTTATTCTGCTTTAATTGTAACACACACTTTTATGAAAAGGAATACAGTATTACATCTTATTTTTATTTTTAGATATTACTTTTCTTTACTTTGACCTGCAAACGTGATAAAATAGAGTCAAACAAATTGCAGGGAGATTGAATTATGGCAAAATATAAAATTACAAACCCTTATGCCACGGTAACATCACTTTTGCCCGACCTTGAAAACCATTACAAAACGAACCTTCACACCCACTCAACATACAGCGACGCAAACAACACAATGGTGGAAATGATTGAAGGCTTTTACGATAAGGATTTTGATATTCTTGCCTTTGCCGAACACGGCTTACTTGGCAAAGAGTGGGATCAAGAGCCGACAATTGTGCCGCTTTTCCTTTTCCAGAATCTGTGGCACGGCAAGCGTCAGCACATAAACACTCAGCAATACAAAGCAATTCAGTCAGGCACTTACAAAACAAAAAACGGAGAGCGCACAAAAAAACGCGGACTTATGAGTGTGCCGAATGCCATTGAGGCAAATATGTTTACCTTTGTCAAAAATCACGTCAACGGCTATTTCACGGACAACGCATGTGAGGGAATCTACGGCAAGGAAAATGATTATGAAATCCCCATTCGAAAAATTGAAAAAAGCGGCGGTGTTTCACACATCAACCATCCGACCGATTGGTTGCAGGCATACAAAGACCCCAACTGCGCAAGGGTGCCTGAAAACGTTGAATTTTTTGCCGATTTGTTAAGACGTTATCCGTCGTGCCTCGGCACAGAGGTGCTTAATATGTATGACGGACCCAACAGAAGCGACAGAATTTTGTGGGACGAGCTGCTTAAAACACTTATTCCCGAAGGTAAACGCACTGTATGGGGCTTTGCAAACAGTGACGCACACCGTGTCAGTGAAATTGACACCGCGTTTATGGATTACATCCTTCCCGAATGTAACCTCGGCGAGCTTCGCAAAGCAATGGAAAACGGCACATTCTTTGCAATTGCAAGATATGCCAAAAATGAGCTTGGCGAAGATTTTGCAGGCGAAGGTATCTGTCCGCGCGTGACGGCAATTGAGGTTGACGAAGAAAATGATAAAATTACCCTGACAGGCATCAATTGCCGCGCGGTTGAATGGATTTATGACGGTAAGGTCATCAGCCGTGACGAAATTGACGCTGACGGCACCGTTGTTTCAACGCTTGACCTTGCCGCACACAGTGAAGAAATCGGCTGTTATGTGCGCGCACAGCTTATCGGCAGGGGCGGCATCTGCATGACGCAGGCTTTTATCTGTGACGACGGAAATATGGAGCGTTTCAGAAAAGAAATCCCCGCAAAACAGCCTCTGACAAAAGCACAGGAAATGAAGAAAAAATTCTTTGACACAAGGGTCGGCGTTATTGTTGACCGAGCAATTGTAAGAAAAATTCAGTCGAAATAAAGGCAAAGCAAAAGCCGCTCACCGTGAGGTGGGCGGCTTAGTTTGTTATTTGATTCCGTATTTTTTAAGGATTGAGGGGTAGAAATATGTGTAACGGACAAAGTGCAGGAAGGTTGTAAGCGTTTTGAATGCCCACGGAATACCAACCTTGATACCGTATCTGAAAATATTTCTTGCCGCCTCTTTGATTGTGCTTTTGATATATTTGAAATATGACGTGTCGCTGTCGTGCTTGTTGGAGCTTGCGCTTATGTTTTTCCACAGCATATAACAGCGCACAACATTAAGGTCGGTGTAGGGAATGTTTGACATACTGTTGTTGACATACTCTGTGGCGTTGATTTTACCCCAACCTTTCAAATTCTTAGGCGGGTCATATTCACCGGTTTTTGTGTATTCCTTATAAAACTCAGAAAGCGGAAGAATTTCATAGTGGTTGAAATTATGTATGAAATTGCCGTGGTCAAGCCTTAATGAAAGCTGACAGCTTTCCCTCAACTGCTCAGGCGTTTCGCCGGGATAGCCGAGAATGAACGAGCCGATGACGGTCATACCCTTTTTCTGGCAGTATTCGATATTTTTTGCGGTTTTTTCAATGTCGATTGTCTTATTTATCTTTTTGCGAATTTCTTCGTTTCCGCTGTCGATGCCTGCAAATACCCAGCGGCAACCCGCCTTATACATAAGGTCAATGTCTTCCTCATCATGGTCACCGATTCTGATTTCACAGCCCCACGCAAACTTTAGACCGCTGTCGATGATTGCGTTGCACTTGTCGTGAAGCATTTTTTTGCCCGCGGCAAAAAGCTCATCAATGAAATAAACACCGTCAAGGCCGTGGTTATCCATCAGATATTTAATCTCTTCAAGCACAACCGTCATACTGCGGTTGCGGTGGCAGGAGCGGTGGAAATCGTGATTAAAGCAGAATTTGCAGCTGAAAGGGCAGCCCTTTGATGTGTACATATAGGAAAGGCGTTTGCAAATACTGTAATACGGGCGGAAATACTTCTCGCACTCAAGCATTGACCAATCCATTTTGAAATTGGAAATATCTGCGAAGGGTCGCTTGCCCGTGAATTTCATTTCGCCGTTTTCAAGGTAATAAACGCCGAGGATATCCTCGACCTTTTTCTTGCCATCAAGCATTTCGAGCAAGTCGGCAAAAATCTCTTCACCCTCGCTGTCAATGACATAATCCGCCCTGTCCTCGTGCAGATACATTTCGGGGCTTGAGCAAGCCTGATGACCGCCGGCAATGATAGGGATGCCGGTTTTTCTTGCCTGCTTTGCAATGTAAACCGAATCATTCATACCGAGCGTTGAAATGCAGGAAATGCCGATTACATCAGCCTTGAAAGCCTTGATTTCCTTGACAACGTTGTAGCTTTTAAGCGCGCGGTCACAGATTTTTACATTGTGGCCGAGGTTTTTGAGATAAGAACCAATCGCAAGAATTCCGATTGGCGCATCGATTGCCGCCTTATAGAAAAACGGACGTGAATTTACAAGAAGAACGTTCAAAAAATCACTTTCCTTCCACTTCAATCAAAGGTATTTCTTTTTATAGTTAAGTCTGTAATCCCTTACATAATCCCTGCCGTGCTTTGAAAGATAAAGCAACATATAATCCATATCGCTGAAGGTCAGCGGCCACAGACAGTCGGCATAGCGGCGCTTGAATTCGCTTTCAAAGGCATTGCGCTTGTCTTTGACCTGCTTCATCGACAAAACCGTTGAGTCCGTGTCATATTTATATGAAACGTGAAACGCACCGTTTTCGCTGACATTTTTAATGCCGAGGGTGTCGGCGGTATCGGTGAGAATGCTTTTCTTTTTGAGCACAAAGTTTGACGGCGAGCAACTGTTGACAAGACAGCGCTCATAAATAACGCTGATTGTCGAGTTAAATTCCGCATCGGTTTCGGTGGGGTAACAAAGCAGGAATGTGCAATGGTTCCAGAGTCCGATTTCACGCGCATTTTCAAGAATTTCGCGACGTTTGGAAGTGTCAATCCCCTTATTAATGAGCTTCATAATCCGTTCTGAATCGGATTCGTAGCCCCACATAAAGAATCTGCCGCCGGCATTATAAAGATTCTGCAAAACCTCACGCGTAAAGCCGCTTTCCATTCTGACAAAGGAGTAGAAATAAACCTCAAGTCCCCTTCTGAGAATTTCAAGCGCAATTTCGTTGTAGCACTTTGGCGGCACCGCCTCGTCAACAAATGTGAAATGCTTGCAACCGTAGCGGGCATTGAGATATTCCATTTCGTCAACGGCACGCACCGCCGTTTTTATGTCAAACGACTGCTGGCTTGCGTAAAAATCACAGAAAGTGCATTTTCCCCAGTAGCAACCCTTGCTCAGCTGAATAGGCAGAACAATGTCGGGCACAAAATACTGCGAAAAATCATAACTGTCAAAATCGGGGTAAGACACCCTGTCAAAGTTAAGCTTCGGTGCCGTCGGTGTTTCGGTAATTTCACCGTCAACACACATCATAAGCGAGGGCACCTGAGAAAACGGCAGACTGCCCTCAACCGCCTTGGCAAGGTCAACAACTGACAATTCACCGTCACCCGATGAAAGATAGTCGCAGAAAAGAGTGAAAAATTCGGGATTTTCTTTTAATTCGTCTTTGATTTTTGAAATATAGCTGCCGCCAAGCGTAACCCTGACGCCTTTCTCTTTGACAAGGCGGGCAAGTGTGAAGCCTGCAACAAGCTGACTCATATCGGTAATACTGATGCCGAAAAGAGCAACGTCATTCAAGTCAAGCGTTTTTAGCCTTTCCTCAAACCAGCCGAGGAACATATTGTGTTCGCCGTCAAAGCTGTGCTTGCGCAGATTTTCATAATCAAGACTCATTGTCGGGTCGGTAAAATAGTTGTCAAACTCCAGTCTTGCAGGCGCAAACGGCAACGAGACAATTTTAAGCGCATCCGTAACCGTGTCGCGCGCCTCAAAAAGAAGCTCGGGGTTATAAAACTTTTCCTCTGTTTTGAATACGCTGACCGCATCTTCGATTTTTTCACAAAGTTCATCGGCAAAATCACTTTGCGTTTCGAAAAACTCTTTTATTAAATTGCGGCGGTATTCGTCAGACGGAGTGTTACATTCTTTATGAAGGATTTCCTTTGCCGAGGCAAGGCTTTTTTTAAGATAATCACGGGTAAGCACGGTGTTGTAAAACTCAATTCCAAGGTCAAGCGCGCACGCATCAAAGCCCGCCGCTTTAAGCTGACCCGCAAGAAGCGGCGCCGAAAGATACGGGCTGACAGGCAGCCATTGTGGAATGTTAGCAAAGAGTATTTTCATCGTTTTCTCCCGAAAAAAGAATATCGCTTTTCTTCATAAAGCGTATGCGTAATGCTGTTTTAAGATATTCCGCCGTCTGCCAGAAGGAATTGCTTGATTTGCCCTCACTGCGGTTGCGGCACTCGACGGGAATTTCGCGAAATTCACAGCCGAGGCGCACGGGCTTGAGCACCATTTCAAGCAGAATTGCAAAACGGGTTTCTTCCCAGCGGATTGACTGATAAAGCTTTGTGGGTACAATCTGAACAGGATTTGTGAAATCGGTCTGATTGCTGCCGTAAAGCACGCGCAGAAACACCTGCGCCAGATAATTGAGAACAAGCCTTGCCTTACCGTAGCCTTCAAAGTCACGGGTAAGCCAACGCGAGGTTGTCGCAATCACCTCGGGTGCCTGCTTTGCACTGAAAATCATTGCATTGACGCACTTTAAATCCATAGGCGCGTCGCAGGCAACAAGCATTGTGTGCGAGCACTTTGCCGCCGCCATACATTCGCGGATTGCGCCGCCGAGACCCGGCATTTCCTGCGTTGCGACAATGACGGGAAAAGCTTTGATTTCATCCCTCAGCTTTTCGGAAACGGTGCGGCACTCGGGCGTTGCCGTTTTGGAAAGCATTATGATAAGCTCGCCTATATCCCCGGCGGAGCAGATTTCTTCAAGTGTTTTCACCGTTTGCCACAGCGAAGTTGTTTCATTAACGGCAGGCATCATTACAGTTACATTTTCAAACTTCATAACTGCACCTTACCTTTTCGCGCTTGTTGGTCATCAGCGTGGCACTGCGACGTTTGCCGTACCAGATAATTTCGCGCGCATATTCCTCCCACGAGGAAATTGCCTTTTCGCACTC
This sequence comes from Acutalibacteraceae bacterium, assembly GCA_045592705.1. GTDB lineage: Bacteria > Bacillota > Clostridia > Oscillospirales > Acutalibacteraceae > CAG-177. The sequence goes on from JAZNVG010000036.1 coordinate 22,896, forward strand.
AATCTCAAGGCGGCAGTCAGCTTTTTGAAGTGCATTGTATCCACCGTCAAGAACGGTGTTGAAATAGTTGTAAAAGTCATATTTGATTAAAACCGAAAGTTCATTTTTCTCAGGCAGACGGATGATTGCGCGCTGATAATCAAACAGCGCGTCAAACACATCATTTTCAATGCCGAAGCCCTCAAGGAAAGGACGTAGCTCGGCAAAAACCGTGTCGATTTCGGTTGCCGCCTTCAAAAACGCGCCCTCTTCAAAATAAAAACCGACATTGCCGAAGGGCTCTTCTTTAAAAGTCCAGTCCGCCGTGCAAAGATCCGCCCTGCGCTGACGCAGAGAATCAAAAAGACCGTAAATAAAGGTTTCTTTGTTTTCAAAAATATAGTTATAAAGTGCCGTATAAAAATCGTAATAAGACACATTTTTTTCATAGCGCAGATAAACCGCAAAGCACCTTAACATTCCGAGGTGATGAAAACTTTGCAGAATCACGGAAAACATATAAGCCTGCAACCACTTTTCAAAGGACATATCGCGGGTTGAAACAATGATTTCGTAAAACTCATCAACCCCGTTGAAATCGGGCGAATAATGAATGCCGTGCATCGGGATTTTTGCGGTTTTGATACCGTGCTTTTGCTGATAAGCCTTGTCGCCGACAAGCGCGCGCGGATAAACCTGACACTCATAAACCGTCATTGAGTTGTGCTGACCCGCTTCAAGCAAATCGCAGATACCGCGGCAAAAGCTTTCGCAGGTTTCACCGGGCAGACCGAGAATCAACTCCGTATAAGTGGGAATGCCTGCGGCATTATATTTAGCGGCAAGGTCGTGGAAACGGCTGACACCCATATTTTTTCTGCCGATGTTTTCGAGCACCGTGTCATTGAGGCTCTGATAAGCAAGGGTAACCCCCTTGTCGGCACCGTTTTCATTCAGAAGCCTGCCTGCCTCAAAAACTCTGTTGTCGCTGTTTTTTGCGTAGCAGGGCTTGAAAATGCGCGGATAACCGCACTCGTCGCGTTTTTTGACAACATAAGCGGCAATTGAAACATCGCGCTCTATAATTCCGAAATTTGCATCCGCGCAGTAGCAATAGCTGATTTTCTTATCGGCTATCCAGTCAATTTCAGCCATCACCTTTTCAAGCGGAAACTCACGCACTCTGACATCCTCGCACCAGTCGCAGTAAGCGCAGGCATAAGGGCAGCCGCGGTTTGTTTCAAGAGTTGCGGAAAAATCACAGTCGGGATAATCCTGCATCAGCTTTTCAAAAACACCGTCAAGGTAGGGTGAAGGCATTTGCAAAAGGTCCGGCAGAGATGCCGCCTTATTCATAACGCACTTATCACCGTCACGGTAAGAAATTCCGTCAACAGTTTGCGGAGAGTCGAAGTTTTTTAAAAGCTCGGTAAAAACAACCTCGCCCTCACCGTGAATGAGAAAATCAATGAACGTATGATTTTCAAGCATTTCGGTGTTGTCGGCAACCTGATGACCGCCGAAGATTATTTTACAGTCGGGATATTTTTCTTTAATTTTTCGTGCAAGCAAAAGGCTGTATTCGATATTCCAGACATAAGCAGAGAATGCCGCAACAAAAGGATTGTCAAGCCTTGCGACAACCTTGTCGGCATTTTCGCGGCGAAAATATATCTCACGCAGGCAATATTCAGTTTTAACCGCCTCATCTTTCAGCGCGTAAGCGGCAATGCAGCCTGCGCTGTAAGGCAGATAAGCAAAGGAACTGTCATTGCTGACACTTGCCTGAAAAAGATATAAATTCTTTGCCATAATCAACCTCTGACTGTACTTTCTATTTCATCAACATAAATGTTGCGGCTGTCTTTTCTGCCATACCAGACAATGTGACGCGCATAATCTGGCCACGATTTGCTGTCAACCGGCTTTTGCACCGCAAAACGGCAGTTTTCCTTTTTCAGCTCAGCGGCTTCACCCCTGAGAAGAGCAAGGAAATACTTTTTGAAATTATAGCCGCTTTGGAATTCAATTTTATCTTTAAACGGAAGCTTCACCGTGTTTTTCTGGTAACTGAAAAGTTCTTCAAAAAGCTCCTTATCCTCAAACATTTCCGCAAGGAACGAACGGATTTCTTCAAAAAACTTTTCCGCCTCAAACGCACAGCAAAGGAAAAGATATTCTTCGTTGGGCCAACCAACATCACCAAAGCGTTTGTCAACCCAGACAAGACCTGCCTCGCCTGCGGCAACGGCATAAAGTCTGTCCTTGAGTGCATTCAGCGCCCTGCCGCCCACGGTTTCGGGCGATGCGAGCATAAACTCGGTGAAATTCACATAAAAGTCTGAGTATCTGACTCCGAGGGTGTCATGCAGATAAAGCGCAAACAGCATCAGCAGCCCCTCGTGGTGGAAGCACTGAATGACGGCGGAATAAATATTCATATTCACCCAATCTTCAACACTCATTGACGAGGTTGCAACGACCAATTGCGAATATTCCTGAATTTCGTTTTCTTCCATCACCCTGTGCGGCTGATTAAGCGGCACCCTGACGGTTTTTATACCGTGATGTTCGGTATATTCCTTACTGCCCATTGTTGAGCAGGGAAGCCACTCGCAGTCGTGAATATAAATTGAATTGTGCTGGCCTGAATTGAGCAAAACATCAATTCCGTCAACAAAGCTTTCATAAGTTTCGCCGGGCAGACCGAGAATCAGCTCTGTATAAGTTGCGATACCCGCCTGATTGTAGCGGTTAAGAAGTGAGGTGAAAGTGTCAACTGAAATATTTTTGCGGTTTACGTTTGCAAGAGCAGCCTCGCTCAATGATTGGAAAGAGAGGGTTGCACCCTTATTCATACCGCAATCGTTGAGTTTCTGTGTGATTGAAAAAACGCGGTCGTTGCTGTTTTTTGCATAAGATGCCTGCAGCATTGAAAACACGCCCTGCTCTTTTTTCAGTCGCACCATTTCATCAACAAATTTTTCGTCACGCTCAAACATTCCGAAGTTTGCATCCGCACAGCCGAAAGCGCTGATGTTGTGTGCTGAAAACCAGCGAAGCTCTGCCAGAATCTTTTCTTCGGAAAAGAAACGCACACCCGAATGCAAACTGCCCCAGTCGCAGTAAGCGCAATTGTAGGGACAGCCGCGGTTTGTTTCAAAAATTGCGTGAAAATCATACTCGGGATAATTTTCAAAAATCGAGTCAAAGACACCGGTAAGATAAGGTGACGGGTAGTCAATCCCGCAGATTTTCGCTTTTTTGCTTTCAACCGGCCTGCCGTTTTCACGGTAAGCAATGTTCGGCACCTCCGATAAATCCGTGCCGTTTTTAAGTGCCGTGAGAAGCAAAGCAAAAATCTCCTCACCTTCACCGAAAATCATAATGTCAATGTAATCCTCTGTCTGCATAAGCTTACTGTCGGGAGTAATATGGTGACCGCCGAAAACAATTATGCAATCAGGATGTTTTTCCTTGATGCGTTTTGCAAGCACGCGGTTATATTCGTGATTCCAGATATAATTTGAAAATCCGAAAAGGCAGGGATTATCAATTTTAGCCACAACTGCCTCCACATCTTCACGCAGGAACAGCGGCTCGGCAAATTCATAATAATCACAAAGTGCAGGGTCTGCCTTTGCATTTGCGATGAGTGTACCTGCGGCATAAGGCAAAAACGTTGCACGGCCGTGAAGGTAGTTCGCCTGGGCAAGAAAGATGTTTTTTTTCATCGGTCAACCTCCCCTGCCGTTACACTGACAGTGTCTTTGTAAGAGCGACTGCCCATTTTTCCGTACCAGACAACCCTTTTGCCGAAATCTTCCCAACCTGCGGCGGGGTCGCTGTCAACAAAAACAGTGTCAAAGCTTCCGTAAACGGGTTTTGAATATTCATTAACGTAAATTCCTTTGAAATAGGAATAAAAATCAATCTCCGTGCGGCAACTGCTCTGCGCCTCGTCAGGTTTTCTGATGACCGCACGCTGATAATCGGTAAGCTGTGAAAGAATATTCTCATCGGAAATGACAGTAAGCAGATAAGGGTGCATTTCCTCATAAAACTCATCAAGATTGCCGCAGAGGGTGAGGAAAAGATATTCATAATTTTCCCACACAAGACCGCCTGCATAAGGCACACTCAGACGGTTGTTTTCGCCCCTTGCAAGACTTGCAAAATAAGCCTTTATTCTGTCAAAAGCCTTTTTTGTAAAGGGGGCTTTTCCGCTCTCGATGTAATCGATAAGACCTTCGTAAAAACTGCGGTAGCTTTTACCAAGCTCGTAAGAAGCATAAAGGGCAAAGCAACGCAGCAGACCGCAGCCGTGCATTGCCTGAGTAAAGCCCGCAAAAACGGCACTTTTTTGCCACATTTCGCGCGACATTGTGTTTGTCTGCGTGATAATGTCGGTCATTTCGGGGATATAATAAGCATCCTCCGTGCAGTGGTAGCGCACAATTTCGCAACGCGATGTAACGATACCGTGGCGCTTCATATAATCAGGCTGACCGAGCGCGGAATTTGGCAACACGATGCAATTATAAACCTCAAAAATAAAATGCTGACCGATTTCGAAAAGCTTGCAGATTCCGTCTGCAAAGCTGTCATAGGTTTCGCCGGGCAAGCCGAGAATCAGTTCGGAATAAACCTGCAACTTTTCCTCGTGATACATACTGAAATTTTTGCGGAAGCTTTCAAGGGACATATTCTTTCTGCCGATGTTTTCAAGCACAACGGGGGAAAGACTTTGTAACGAGATTGTTGCGCCTGCGCGGTCAATCCCCTTGCGGTTAAAGCGGCGCACTATTTCACGCACACGCTCGACATTGCCTTTTGAATAATTTATTCTGACCCTTTCGGGGTAGCCGTATTTTTCTTTGGTTTCAACAAACGCATTTGCTATTACAAGGTCATTTTCGCTGATGCCGAAATTTGCATCGGCACCCCAGACGAAACGGATTTTGTTTTTGCCGAGCCACTCGATTTCCGCAAGCACCTTATCAAGCGGGAAAAAGCGGGTTTTGCTTTGCAGAAGACCCCAATCGCAATAGGCGCATTTATTCGGACAACCGCGCGAGGTTTCAATGATTGAATTGAACTCATATCCCTCATATTTTTTATCAAAGCCGTCAAACCAACCGTCAAGGTAGGGTGAGGCGTAATCGGTTGAGCAAAGCGTTTCCTGCTTTGTCATAACGCACTGTGTACCGTCACGGTAAGCGATGTTTGACACGTTTTCAACATTTCCGTCAAGCAGACCTTCAAGCAACGCACCGAAGGTGATTTCACCCTCACCGAAGCAAAGGTAGTCAACCTGCGGATTTTCTTGGAGAAAAGCGGTGTTTTGCGCAATATTGTGACCGCCGAAAACGGTGACACATTCGGGATAAACCTCTTTGATTCTGCTTGCAAGAGCAAGATTGTAACGCGTGTTCCAACAGTAGTTTGAAAAACCGACAACCTGCGGATTTTCCATTGAATCAACAACCGCTTCTACATTTTTGCGGATGAAGATGAATTCTTTAAAAGAGTATGCGGAACCGACCCGACCGTTACGCCAGGCATTTGCAACTATAACCCCCGCCGTGTAAGGCAGGTAAACGACCTTTGAATCCTCACCGGAGGAAACATCGACCTGAACAAAATAGACATTCTTTTGTCCGGACAAAAAATCACAAGCTTTCCGCATATAATTATACAGTATAATAATATCATATATAGCTGATTTGTCAAGGTTTCGATGCTGTGCAAATCAAGGAAGAAGCGGCAAAAAACGGGTGTGTTGTTTGACAAAAAAGGTGCGATATGCTATGCTTTAAGTTAGTGCTTTATCCGCAAAAAATATATTCACAGAGGCGTTGAAATGAAGATTTTGCTTATCAACCCCGCAACAATCAACTACGCACGTGCATTCACCTGCCCGCTGGGTCTGCTTTCGATTGCCACTCACCTCAATAATAACGGTCACACCGCCGAAATTTTTGACCGCACAATTGCTAAGGGCGACCTTGACGAAAAGCTAAACCAATTCAAGCCCGACATTGTCGGCATTTCGCTGATGTCCAACAAGTCAATTGATGACGCGCTTTTTGTTGCCCGCAAAGTCAAAGAGCATTCGTTGACGGTTGTGTGCGGCGGTCCGTTTGCCTCAAGCGTTCCCGAACTTGTATTAAAGGAAGATTGTTTTGATTATATTTCGGTCAGCGAGGGAGAATTCACCTGGCTTGAAATTGCGGACAACCTTAACGGAGGCAAGCCTTTTGAACAGATTGCAGGTCTTGCTTACATGGAAAACGGCAAGATTGTTTACACCCCCGAAAGAGAATTTGCCGACCCTGCCCTGCTGCCTGTTATTGACTATTCTCTTGTTGATGTAAAACAGTATTTTCAGGTAAATTACAAATGTAAAAAAATGCTTTATGTTTATTGGGCAAAGGGCTGCCCGTGCCGTTGTGCATTCTGTTACAACGCAGAGTTTCACCGCCGTTGCTACCGCAAAAGACCGATTGAAAGCGTTGTTGCCGAAATCCGTTGCCTTGTCGGCGAGCACGGTGCCGACGGAATTTATTTCGCCGACGAGCTGTTTTGCAGAAACCGCAAGGAAATGCACGAAATCTGTGACACACTGCGCTCGCTTGACCTTGACTTTGTTTGGGGATGCCAGACGAGAATCGGCATTTTCAACGAGGAAGATTTCAAATATATGTATGACAGCGGTTGCCGCTGGATTTTCTTCGGCATTGAAAGCGGAAGCGAAAAAATGCTTGAAATTATGCACAAGGATATCCGATTGGACAAAGTTGCCGAAACCTTTGAGGGTTGCAACAAAGCGGGTCTTATTGCAATTTCCTCTTTCATAATCGGTCTGCCCGACGAAACACCTGTGGACCTTATGCAGACACTTGACCTTGTCAAAGGCATTAAATCAAAACTTTTTAACGTCAATTACCTTGCCATCATACCCGGCAGTGAGTTTTATTACAAAGCCATTGAAAGCGGAAAGCTGCCGCGGCCGCAACGGCTTTCGGAATTCCGTGACCAACGCTTCGGCGAAATTCTTGAATGTAACCTCAGCAACATTCCTTACAAGGATTTGAAAGTGTTGCGTGCATTCTTTATGTGGCTGAGTTTCACCGCAAAAGGTTATGCGCCCGACGGAGAAAAAAGCAACTCCTTTGCCGTAAAGGTAATCAAAGATGCGCTCGACAGCACACGCAAACACGGCATCGGATATTTTTTCAAAGAGGCTTATTACTCGGGCACGGAGTTTTTGAAAGTTGTTTTCAACATTACTTTTTATCCCTCAGTCAAGAAAAAATATAACCTCAAATTCAAATATTTCAGATGAAAAATCCGCCTCAGGGGATATCCTCCGAGGCGGTTGATTTTTATTCTGTTATCTGCGGTTTGTAGTAATCCGAAACATAAAGCGCAAGGCCGTGATTTCTGCCGTACCAGATGCACCTGACTGCGTATTCGTAAAGATTTCGGCAAATTTCGGTGTCGTTTACGCTTATCACGGTTTTCTTCTTTTCAAGCGGCTGATATTCGCCGTTATAAATACGCTTACAATAAGAATGAAAATCGTAATCACTTACAATAATCCGCTCGCCGCCCGAATTTATCCGCTTGAGAATATCACTCTGATACTGTGTGAGCGCGCACACTTCGGGTGTGTCACCGGCAAGTGAAACGGTAAAACGGCTAAGCTCTTCATAGATTTTTTCTGCATTTTCGAGGCTTTTAAGAAAATATATTTCATCAAACTGCCAGCTTATTTCACCAAGTCCTTCACACGGCACAACCCACGAGTTTTCGCCGCGAACAACGCCCGATGCAAAATTGTTAATCAGCGACCACACAGCATTACAGGCGGTGTTTTCCTCATTTTGAGAAAAACTTGCAAGGGCAGAATAAATGTCATAATAGCTGATTCCTTTTTCATTTCGCAGGTAAAGTGCCACCGCCCTGAAAAATCCGATGTTGTGAAATGCTTGCACAAGGCAGGAAAAAGCTACACAGTAAACCCAATCTTCACTGCTGAGGGTAGCGGTTTTAATAACATTGTGAGTGTATTCGGTGATTTCGTGCATATCGCATGCGTTGCAGTGAGCCTGAACAAACGGAGTTTTTACAGTTTCAATACCGTGTTTTGCAATGTAATCTTTGTCACCCATCTGAGAATTGGGCAAAAGCTCGCAGGGATAAACCTGAATTGCCTTATGCTGACCGTACTCAATCAGCTCACAAAGGCCTTTTGTAAAGCTTTCGCGCGTTTCACCGGGTAATCCCAGAATCAATTCCGATGATGTGGAAATTGAGCAGCGGCTGTATTCACTCATAAGCTCTCTGAAGTGGTCAAGAGTAATATTTTTTCTGCCGATGTTTTCAAGTGTTTTACCGCACAGGCTCTGGAAAGACAGAGTCTGCGCTTTATCAAGACCGTTTTCATTGAAACGCAGGCAGATTTTTTTGACAAACTGCGTTCTGTTTTTTGTGAAGCACACCCTGAAATTATGAGGATAACCGGTTGCCTGCTTTGATGAAATAATGTATTCCGCTATTTCTTCATCGCGGTCAAAAAGGCCGAAATTACCGTCGGCACAATAAACGTATTCTATTTTATTCTTTGCAATCCAGTCAATTTCCGCCTTGATTCTTTCCATCGGGAAAAGACGCACTTTGCTGCCGAGAGTGCCCCAGTCGCAGAAAGCACAATGGAAAGGACAGCCTCGGTTTGTTTCAAGGATTGCGGAAAAGCTCGTTTCACCGTCAATTAAACAATCAAAATAACCGTTAAGATAGGGCGACGGATATTCGTAAAGACAAAAGCCCTCTTCACGGGTTTTGGCAAAGCATTTTTCTGTACGGTAAGCTATGTTTGCAATCTGTGAAAGGTCACCGCCGTCAAGCAGAGCAAGCACAAGCTGTCTGAAAGCCTCTTCACCTTCCCGGTAAATCAGAAAATCAACCGCTGAGCACTCCTTGAGCGTTTCAAAATCCCGCAAAATATTGTGTCCGCCAAATATTATTTTAACTTCCGGATACTCTTTTTTAAGCGCCGCTGCAAGCGCCTTGTTGTATTCATAATTCCACACGGAGCAGGAAAATGCCGCAATAAAGGGGTCGCAAAGTCTGCCGACAGCGTCATCAATCGGCTCGTGCGTATATACAAAACCGCCGAAGCGGCACGAAGCACCGATTTTCGCGTCAGCAAAAGCGTAAGCGGCAATGCAACCCGAGGCATAAGGCAGATAAACCGACCTGCGCTCATTACCGTAAACATTATTCGGTTGAATAAAGTAGATGTTTTTCATTTAAATTTATTCCTCAGCGTTATATATCTGCTCAAACCAGAAATCCGCAACGGGTATCGGTCGGCAGTTTTCAAAAGTCACCTTGCCGTCTTTGTAAACGGCAATTTTTTGGCGCATTTCTTTGTTTTCGGGCAAAGCCCTGCCGTCTTTTATAAAGCGTGCACTTCCGCGGCTGCCCGTTTGCGGCATTGTAAGCATTATTGACCTTGCAAGCGCATAAGCGGACAAAAGCATATCCCTTGCAGCAAGAAAATCACCGTAGTTTGCGGCACTTACACCGTGTAAAAAAATCTTTTCAATCTCTTCACAGGTTCGGCAAAGCCCCTCTTCATCACGGTTAAATGCGGCAAAGGTGCTCATCATTGCGGGGATGTGAGAGTAATTTTCCTCACCACCTGCAAATGCTTCCTTCTCACTTTTTGCCGCCGCAAATGCGGCTGTCAGAGCAAGATTTTCGCTTTCGGTAAAACCCGAATTAAAGTTTTTGCTTATATATTCGGCGGCACGCAGGGAAGAAACCTGTGTGCTGTTGAGCGCACTGCCGCCGGGGCGCGTAACGCCGAAAACACCTGCAACCTCACCTGCGGCAAAAAGATTTTTAATATCCGTCTGATAATCGTCATCCACACGGACACCGCCGTTGTTGTGCTGGGCACAAACAGCAATTTTCAGATAATCTTTCTTTAACTCAATGCCGTTTTCCTTATAAAGCAGGTAAGCCTTCGGGTTCATTTTCAAAAGCCGTTCGACAGGTGTTTCACACAAAGCGCCGCTTTTTTCAAGATAATCCTTTGCGGTCAGGCTCAGCTTTTCAAAAGAAAATCCGTCAGCATTATTTGTAAAATCAAGGTAAACACTGTTTCCTTTTGCAGTTTCATTGTTGACAAGCTCATCAATTACAGATGAAGCTTTTTCAACGTGATAGGGCCACTGATATCCCTTCAAAAAAACATTTTCGCTGAGAGCTGCAAAGTCGGTAAAATATTCATTCAGAAACTCTTTTTCGTTGCCGCTCGGGTCAACCGAAACGAAGCGAGGCAAAACCTGCATATAGCTGCCCGAAACATTCCAGCGGAAATCAACCGAAGCCATTCCGTACTGCCACTCCTGAAAATTGGCAAGTGAGCAGCCTGCATCAATCAGCACACCCGTCATTCCCTTTTGTGAAACGGGAAAAACGGAATTCTTATAAACAGCGGCAGGTGCGCCCGTGCAGGCAATGACATAGCGGCACTTGATTGCGGTTATTTCATCTGTCTGATTATTATAACCGATTATTCCGCACGCTTTACCGTCGCAGGTGACGATTTTTTGCACGGTGAAGGGCGAAATAATGGGGATTCTGTGTTCTGTCACTCTTTTTTCGAGTGCTTCGGTCATTATTTTTGAGGTGTAAGGACCAACCGAGGTTGCCCTGCCGACATCGTCGTGGTCGGTAAGATAGCTGACATAGCCGCCGTAGCAATCGCGCGGAAAATTCACGCCGCAGTCAACAAGTCGGTAAAAGCATTTTGCGCTGTTGACGCACTCGATATAGGCTTTTACTCCGTCGCAAGCACCGCCTGCGGTGTAAGCCTCTGCCATTTTGCGTGCGCTGTCCGGACGGTTGCCGTCAAGGCCGAGTTTATAATAGGTCTGCTTATCAGACCCTGTGTTGCGTGATGTGCCTGAAAGGCGGTTTTCGGTGACGACGGCAATATTTTTAACACCGAGCGAAAACAGCCACTCGGCCGCAGAATATCCGGCCGCGCCGCTCCCGACAACAACAGCATCAAAGTATTGCACTTTAAATCACCTCACATCAAAGTCTTGAAATATGAAAGCCGCCGTCAGCATTGAGCACCTGCCCCTGACAAAAGTCAAGCAACCCCTCTGCAACGGCAATAACGCACCCCGCAACATCATCGGGTGTGCCGAAGCGTTTAATAGGCGTTAAGCCGTTTTCAATCAGAGTTTCATATTTCTCGTGCACAGCGGCAGTCATATCCGTTTCAATTATACCCGGACGGATTTCGAAAACACCTACTCCGTACTGACTCATTTCAGCGGCGAAAAGCTTTGTAATCATTGAGATTCCCGCCTTTGAAATGCAGTATTCACCGCGGTTTACCGAAGCGGTTTGAGCTGAAACGGAGCTGATGTTGACAATTCTGCCTCCGCCCTGATTTTTCATCACATTCGCAAAAAGCTGTGTGACAAAATAGGTACCTTTTAAATTTATATCGGTAAGATAATCAAAATCATCCTCGCTGATTTCAAGAATATTTTTGCGCACTCTCGGGGCAACACCTGCGTTATTGACAAGCAAATCTGCCCTGCCGAAATTTTCTGTTACAAAATCACACAAAGCTTTTCTGTCAGACGATGATGAAATATCGCAGGGTACAAAGAAAAATCTGTCGGCATTTTGCGCGGCAAGCGCTTGCATTTCTTCATTTTCGTTTCTTGCCGTACCCACAACGGTCATACCTTTTGAAAGCAATGCCTTGGTGATGCCCAGACCGATTCCGCGGCTGGCACCCGTAACAACACAAATCATATTACCCCTCCTTTTTAAGAACATATTTTTTGTAATAAGGGAAATATTTTTCACTGTCTCTTACCGGGCAGCCCGACACCGTGCCTGCACGCATAAGTTCGGTGCATTTGCCGCAAAGCAGACAGCATTTTTTCTTGTCAACACCGCCGTTTTTGAGATAATCGGCATAAAAATCAGGATAAGCAAACGCCATTCTGCCAAAGCCCGCAAAATCGCAAAAACCTTGATTCATAAGGCTTTGAGCACCCTCAATCGCATTTTCGGCAAGGGGTGTCAGCGCAGAATAAACAAGCTTTAAATCCGTTTGCTTTTTGAGTTGGGACATCACCTTTCGGAAGCGCGACATACCCGTTTCAACGCTTTCAATATCGGTACGCCAAGGGCGGTTGATATGCGGAATTCGGTAAGGATTGCCGAGGGTTATGTTAACCATTTCAACACCGCGATTTTTAAGCAAACCGAGAATTTTTACACATTCCGTAAGGTCGATTTCATTGTTTTCGTCAACACCGTAGCCGTTGGGATAAGGGTAGCAATCGCTTGCATTAAGGCGCGATGTGAGAATGAAGTTTTCGGGCACAACGCTTTTTACCGCATCAAGACAGCTCATAAAAAGGGAAACACGGTTTTCAAAGCTGCCGCCGTATTTGCCCTGTCTTTCGGTTGCACCGAGAAACTCGCTGATAAGATAAGCATGACAGCACTTGACATCAATGCCGTCAAAGCCTGCCTCAACGCAAAGCTTTGCCGCCGCGCTGAATTTTTCGGGCAAGGTGTCGCAATACTCATCGGTTGCAACGGTATATTCAAGGTGCTCTTTGCCCGTTTCAAGGAATTCGTTGCGGTAGGCGACAATCGGGGTGGGCACACTCGAAAAACGGCTTTGACGGCCGCTGTGCGTGAGCTGTGCGATAATTTTGGGCGCAAAGCCCCATTCATCCAGCGCCGTTTGTCTGATTTCGGCAAGAAGCACTTTGAAAGAGTCTTTGTTAGCCTCGTTTATGAAAAGCTGTCGTGGATTTGCCCTGCCCTCATTGGTAACGGCAACCGCTTCAAACCAGATTATACCCGCACCGCTTTTGGCAAAGCGCAGATAACGGCGACGCGTAAGCTCACCGATTGCACCGTCAGGCGTGCCGTCACAACCCTCCATAGGCTGAATGACAACACGGTTTTTTATTAAATTTCCGTTTATGTAAATTTCGTTGTTAATCATTTTATCTCTTGTAATATTCCTCTAATTTTGCAACATCGACAACATCAAATGCACCGTCGAAAATGAAGAAATCGTCCATATTGAAAATAAGGTCGTGCAAAATATCGTTATAACTGCGCACGCCGTCATTGCCGACAACAAATTCATTCTGACCGTCAAACATTCCTGCGTATTCGGGCGGAATGTCAATACTGTGAATATATTTGAAATTATAGTAAAAACGCAGTTTTGCCGCCTCTCTGTCAACGGAAACAACAGTGTGAATCCATCCGTCGGAAATTTCGTCAGGGAAAGGTGTTGTGATTTCAATGCAGTCATCAACCTTGCCGACATTGAAAACAGTATCATTGCAACGCACCGCAAGCAAAAAGCCTTTTGTATCGCGGTTTCTGTACCACCAGTCTTTGTTTCCGCACACGGCAGGCAACTCGTCAAGCGAACGGTCAATTTTAAGCCACACGGCAATTGTGAAGCTGTTTTCGCCAAAGGTTATACCGTCAACAACAGCATAACCTGTTTTTCCGAATTCGCCGCGTGAGCCGTAAACACCGGTTGAATAATATTTTACCGTACCGTTTTCTTTCAGCGTACAGTTTCCGCTTTCATCTTTTAATGAATCGTCAAGAAACATTGCTAGCTTTATTCTTTCGGGGGCAAAGAAAGCAGTAAGGCCCTTTTCACCGTTGTAATCGGGGGTAGGTCTTGTGCCGGGGTCATAAACAACGGGCACGGCACGGATATACTCTTTGTCATAGTCGGGGAAAATGCCGTAAGGCACCTGTGAGCTGTAGCCGTTTTCATCATATTCCGGCACATCAAGTCCGAAAGCTGTGAGCACAATTGCACTGATATCCCTTGTCTGAGCATAACCGATTTCGCCCTTAGGCACATATTTGCCGCGAGCGCCGAGGAAAACATATTTCTCGCTGTCCGTATAACCGCCGTGACCGTTACGGATTCCGCCGTGGTCGGAAATCACAACAAAAAGAGTGTCATCAATTATACCCGCATCGGCATAGGCATCAAAAATTTCGCCGACAAAAGCATCGGCCTCGGTGACAGCCTCAAGGTATTCTTCGCTGCCGTAGGTGGAGCTGTGACCTGCACCGTCAACATCATCAAGCTGAATAAACAAAAACTCGGGTTTATTCTCTTTTACGCAAGTTTTAATTTTAACAACTAAGTCCTTGTCATTGTCGGCGGTATCAAAATGTACATTTACATCGTGCTCAACAATACCGCGGTTGATGGGTGACCAGTTGCAAATTGAGGCAAAATGTGCATCGGGCATCTCTTTGCGAAGGCGTGTAAAAACCGTAGGCAGTTCTTTATTGGTGTATTCCTTTGTGCTGACAATGCCGTTTGTAAGGCCGTGAACAATCGGAGTCGCACCGAGAAGCATTCCGCCCCAATTCTGTGCACTGATTGTCGGATCCATCGACAAAGCAGAATAGGTAACAGCGTAATCTCTGAAGATTTCGTCCATTCGGGGAGTGTCGGCTTTACTGTTGAAATTACCCATTCCGTCAACACCGACAACAACAACGTGTTTATAAGCAGACCCGTTTTTCATAACAGCACCTCACAAAATATAGCTAATTAAAGTATAACATTCTTTATTGTAAATGTAAATATCAATGTGAACAGGGTTTTCTTGGAGTGACGGCGTACTCCGAGCGACAAAAAACGGCAGTCAGCGGTTTTATCGGAAGGTAAGTTTTTTGTGAGAAAAGCAGATGAATGTCGTTTTCTTGGAGCGACGGTGTACGTTTGTACGAATTAAGGATACTGAAACAAAACAGCCCACGCTAAAATACTTTCAGAAATATTTATTGAATTTTTTGGAGGTATCCTTATGAACACTATAAAATCTTGTGAATTCAACATCGACACCGCTTGTGTTGAAGTAAAACTCACGGACGGCTCAATGGTGTCAATCGACTGCATTTCCGTTGAAAACGAATATGCAAACAATATGTACGAAGTATCGGAACTCGACTTTCTCATCTATAATGAACCAAAGAGTTATGTAAGATTACTGCTCAGTGGTAAGATGGAAGAATATCTGCGAAATAATACGGATTATACTCCATTATCAGAGTTGAGATAACCTTATAAAAAGCCATACAGATTTTCAGCTGAAAAATCTGTATGGCTTTAATAATTTGAAAGTTATGCAGTTTGGTTACCGTTCATCGTAGACATCTGACCGTTTTGCGGAGAAAAACCTTCAGGTAATTGTCCGTTGAAGTCGGGCGGAAGCTGACCGTTAAAATTCGGCATTTCTCCGTTCATTTGGGGAGGTTGCGGTTGAGTTGTTTGAACATCTGCGTTCGGAATGCTTGTTGTTTCCTCGGCAGGTTCAGTTGTTTTGGGGTTTCTTTGCGGTTTGTTGCTGTCTTGCGGAATATCAGGCATTCTGCCTCTGCCGCCCATCGACATCGTTCCCATATCCGATATATTAATACCCGACGCATCAACCGAGGAGAGAGAACTTTGTGAGTTTGTGGAGGAAATAGTTCCGTTGAGCTGTCTGCTTACGCTTTCAGCACGAAGCATACAGAACTTTTTCAAGGTTGATGCGCCGAGCACGAAGCTGTCATGATTGCAAAACTTCGTCGGGTCTTTTTCAACATAGGGAGAAATCATTTCAACGGTATCGTCAATTATCTTTTCGACCTTGCCGCTATCGAAAAATTCCGATATAAACTGTGTGAAATATTCGTGATAAAGATCTGTGTATTCTTCGTTTTCAAATATCCATGCAATCATCGGCCTGTCGCTGATGTCGCCGCCAGAAACGGGAGAATCTATTGCGGAATTTACTGTACTTGTTGCATCGGATGACTGAAACGTTCCAAACGCAAGGTTATAATCCCACGGAAGCATAGACATAACGCCATCTTTCTCATAGAGATAATAGTTGTGAATCATACTGCCCGTATAACTGTCACCGTTGACCACAAAATTATGGACAACAAAATATTAAGTCGGATCGTAGCCATGTCGTTCTGTGAGCCAAG
>JAZNVG010000037.1:0-35625 GCA_045592705.1 Acutalibacteraceae bacterium
CCAATCGCCACCTGAAGTTCTCACCAATATCCAATTCCAGTTTTTGTAAGTAAAATCAGAATTAAGACCGCTGTTTCCTGCGGGAGAATCTGTATCAAACGACGACAACAGCACAATTACTTCGTCAGCATTATACCGCTCCGCCCAATCCTGATATTCTGCGGACACATCATCACCGGCATAATATATTTCAGTAAGAGTACAACCACTCCACCCTGCTTTAAATTCCTTTGTAATTGTGCTAATCGCCAAAGAAATATCTTCCTGTGAATATATTTTCGACTCAACAAAAGGTACCGTTACACCATCGGTTTTACCACCACTACAAGCCCATAAGCTGAGAATCAACAAAACCAACATTATTACAGATATCAGTTTTTTCGTATTGTTTCAACTCCTTAATATTTTTGTTGTATAATAACTATAACACATCAAAAAAATAATTACAACAGGTGCGGGTGTCAAAAAATCAATGCGAAGCATTGTATATCATCAAGCCGACAGTTATGCACACTTCGTGTGATGATATACCAAGCCTGTCGGCTTGGATAAAAAAATCCGACAAGTCGAAACTTGTCGTATTTTTTGGAGGCGCCACCCAGATTTGAACTGGGGAATCAGGGTTTTGCAGACCCGTGCCTTACCACTTGGCTATGGCGCCGCATATTAAGTTATATGCTTTTTCGGTAAAAAAGATACCGAAAAAAATTTGGAGCGGATGACGAGGCTCGAACTCGCTACCTCCACCTTGGCAAGGTGGCGCTCTACCAGATGAG
The DNA here is from genome assembly GCA_045592705.1 of Acutalibacteraceae bacterium. Lineage (GTDB taxonomy): Bacteria > Bacillota > Clostridia > Oscillospirales > Acutalibacteraceae > CAG-177. Next base: position 777 of record JAZNVG010000037.1, read on the forward strand.
CTACATCCGCACACGTGGTGCCTCCGGCCGGAGTCGAACCAGCGACACGTGGATTTTCAGTCCACTGCTCTACCAACTGAGCTACAGAGGCATATGTGCCTGCACAAAAGTGCAGGCTTTTTGTTGGCGACCCGGAACGGGCTCGAACCGTCGACCTCTAGCGTGACAGGCTAGCGTTCTAACCAACTGAACTACCGGGCCATATGGTGGGAACAACAGGGCTCGAACCTGTGACCCCTTGCTTGTAAGGCAAGTGCTCTCCCAGCTGAGCTATGCTCCCACACGGTGCCGCTCTCACAAGCGGCGAAAATTACTATACTATAAAATTCCTCGGTTGTCAACCTTTATTTTAAATTTTTTTCGATTTTTTTTAATAATTTTCTCTGATAAGTTTTTTGATGTCCTCAGACTTAAAAGTATATTTTTTATTACAGAAATGACAAGAAATTTTGTGCTTGTCTTCCTTTGCCATTTCTTCAAGCTCTGCAACACCCATTGAAAGCAACGCACGCTCAACTCTCTGACGTGAACAGTTGCATTTATATTCGGGCTCGGAATCATCAAGATACTCAAGGTCAAAGCAGCTGAGCACGTGACGGCAGATTTCCTCAGGGGTCATTCCCTTTTCAAGCATTTTTGTAACAGGCTCAATATCTTTTATACATTCTTCAACCTTATCAATCGTGTCATCAAGCGCGGTCGGCAGAAGCTGAATAATAAAACCGCCCGCATGTTTGATTGAAAGGTCGGTGTCAACAAGTACGCCGAGAGCGCAAACGGTGGGAATCTGCTCGCTGACGGCAAAATAGCTTGTGATATCCTCTGCAATTTCACCCGTTGCAATAGGAATCTGACCGATGTAAGGCTCCTTCATACCGAGGTCTTTCATAACGGTAAGTGTTCCCTCGGTGCCGACTGCGCCCGCAACATCAAGCTTTCCTTTATTATTAAGCGGAATTTCCACAACGGGGTTTGCAACATAACCGCGCACATTGCCCTCACTGTCGGAAACGGCAATAACCGAGCCGGCAGGGCCGCCGCCGTTAATGCGAAGAGTTATGTTGTCATCCTTGCCCTTTAAGACACTGCCCATAAGGCTTGCCGCTGTGAGAAGTCTGCCGAGGGCTGCGGAAGTGACTGCAGATGTCATATGAATATAAGCAGCTCTGTTGACCATTTGGGTTGAGTCAACCGCCATAACGGTCAGAGTGCCGTCTTTTGAAATCATTCTTACAAGTTTATCCATTTCTGTTACTTCTTTCTTGCCAAAAATACTGCACGCTCACTCGTTTCATTAACGGGTAATGTGCTCAGGTCGTCATAAACCCCCAAAACCTCAAAGCCTGCCTGACAAAGCCAATTTGAAATTTCATCAAGTTCAAAAGCAATTTCAACAAAGCTTTCGCTTGTGCGGATATATGCTCCGCTGCCGTCATCTTCAAAGAAATCGAGGTCAATCTGCACGCTGTTATCCGCCGGATCAAAGCTGTTTTGCCACGCGCAGAAAACATCTTCACAGTCAAAAACAAACGCGTTATCACCGAGAACACGTGCGTGCTTATATATTGTGTTGACATCAAAAACAAAAACACCGCCGGGATTCATAAAAAGAGACACCTTGCGGAAGGTTTCCTTTACATCTTCGGCGCTTTCAAGATGATTTATGCTGTCAAGAGCACAAACCGCCGCATCAACGGTGCCGTAAAGGTCAAGTTCCTGCATCGGCTGACAAAGCAAAAGAATATCCGTCCCCTGCTCATAAGCCTTTTCACGGGCAACGGTAAGCATCTGCGCGCTGATATCGACACCGATAACCTCAAATCCGCGCTTTGCAAACTCAACACTCAGGCTGCCGGTACCGCAGGCAAGGTCAAGCAAAATGCCCTTTTCCACCCCTGACGAGGCAATAAGCTTGCATAAACAGTCTGCACGCTTTTCATATTCAACATTGTCCGTCAGCAAATCATAGTAAGCGGAAAAACAGTCGTAAGACATTACTTTTCCCCTTCTTCCATACGTTTGAAAACAGCCTCATATCCGTTGCAACCGTATTGCAGGGAACGGTTAACGCGGCTGATTGTTGCCGTGCTGGCACCCGTTTTTGAAACAATGTCACTGTAAACCTGCTTGTCACGAAGCATTTTTGCCACAGCAATTCGCTGAGAAAAAGCCTTTATTTCGGGCACTGTACACAAATCCTCAAAAAAGTTGTAGCACTCCTCAAGTGTTTCAAGCTGAAGGATTGCGCTGAACAACAAATCTGAATTTTCATCTTTTATTTTATTATTCATTAATATATGCCTCCTGCCTTTATACTTTCATACTTTAACATTTTATCACGCGAAACAGGAAAAGTAAAGACAAAAAAGCTAAATTTTATGCAAAACAAAGAAAACCGACAACGGAAAGCGCAACTATAAGCACAATGAAAAAGGTATAAACAGTCCACAAAGAGCCGAATCTGAGCGCTTTTGCCTTGGCACCGACCGCACCGGCGGTGATTTTTCTGACCTCACCGGGAGCAAATACCCAAAGGCATTCAAAAATGAAATATGGTGCAAGACCCAACTGCCATACTGCGTTGAAAGAATATCCGCCGAGATAAAAGTCACCGACAAACGCGGCAACGGCAGCAAGTGACAGCACAGTCTGCCACGCGGGCAGGAATCGGAAATTCACAAAGCGTTCAAATGCGCACTTTATGGCAAGCACTAAATAAAGCATTGCAAAGGTCATAAGCCTTGCGGCAACACCCGAGCCGAGCATAACGAGAAGCATCGGAACAACATTATAAAGCGGTCTTTCGATAAGGTCACTGACAAAGGAGTTAACCAACTTTTCTTTTTTCTCCATAAAGTATGCAACGCTGTTAATAAGATAAATGCCCACAAAGCACAGAGCAACGGCAAAGACCGCGTATTTGTCAATGCCCTCAAAAGCCTGCCACACACCGCCGTTTTGCCCGACGGCATCAATGCGCTCGCACACCATTGAGAAATTGAGGCAATAGCAAAGTGATATACCGAGACCGCCGACTGCGCCAAGCGTGAATTCCATAAACTTCCAGCCGCCGATCATTTTCAGCTCATTAAGCTTGCCGAAAAGCCATTTGCCGTTTGAAAGCGGGCGGTTGGAAATGTCGAAAAACCAGATTGCAAGCACCCAACCGACAGCACCCGAAAAAAGTCCTGCCGTTATCATTACAAGCATAAAATCGTCACTGCGGATAAGTCCGAGTGTAATAAGCGCAATAAGGGTTGCTACGTTTCTGCCCCACTCTTCACGGCGGGTAAGAGAAAAGAAAAGCTTGGGATAAATGCCCTTTTTCTTATCATAAGGCTTGTTGAAAAGGTGATAGCCCGCCTCCTGAACAAGCGGCAGAGCAACAAAAAAGATTACAAGGTCATACCATTTGTAATAAAGACCCGAGGCGGCGGAAAATGACATTGCAATAAAAGCGGCGGCAACCGCAAACCACAACGCGCCCTTGAAGGCAAGGCCCGTATAACCGCGCACGGGTTTGTAATCAAATCTGCCGTGATGAAGAACGAAACCGATTGTTTCGCCGTAAGGCTCCGTGCCGCCGAAGGTCATACCCATAAGACCCGCCGCACCGAAGAACCAAAAATTTTCACGGATTATTTCCGAGCCGCTGAACCACGCAAGAAGCATTCCGAGATAAAGACCCGGAAGCATTGCGCCCTTTTCACCGCCGATGACGGTGCCGCGCATACCCCAGCCGTAGCAAAGAGCAACGGTTGTGAGCGCAACACAGATTAATGCAGTTGTAAATTCCACAAAAACGCCTCCTTATATTTACATTATAACATATTACTTATTGTTGCAAAAAAACCGGAGAATTGCAAGTGTTTTACAACAAAAAATCCTCCGCACACTACCGTGTTTCGGAGGATTTGTCGGTTAATTTAATTATTCGCCGTATCCCATATCAAAAGCCCTGAGATTGAGTTCAAGGAATTTTGAAGGCACGCTTTCGGTCAGAGCCTTAATCCACGTCTGCTTGTCAATGCCGTTCATATTCTTTGCCATTGCACCGATGAGAATAACGTTTACGGCCTTGGCGTTACCTGCCTCAACCGCCATTGAAAGAGCGTCGATTTCCTCAATGCACGCACCGGATGCCCTGAGAGCGTCAATAACACCCTCGGGATATTCGCTTGCACCCATAACGACGGGCATAGGGTCAATTTTCTGCGAATTGACAATAATCTTGCCGTCGGGTTTAAGATAGCCGAGCCATCTTGCCGCCTCAAGCTGTTCAAACGCAAGAATAATGTCTGCCTCACCCTTTTCAATAACGGGTGAATTTACGCTTTCGCCGTATTTTACATAGGTTACAACGGAACCGCCTCGCTGGCTCATTCCGTGAACCTCGGAAACTTTTACGTCATAGCCGCAGTCGAGAAGAGCAGCACCGAGAATTCGGCTTGCAAGCAATGTTCCCTGACCGCCGACACCGACAATCATAATTGATTTGTTCATAGCTTTCCCCTCCCCGATTATTCGATTGCGCCGAATTTGCAAAGCTGACTGCAGACATTGCAACCGAGGCACTGAGTAAAGTCAATGTGAGCCTTGCCGTCTTTCATGCTGATGGCAGGGCAACCGATTCTCATACAAGCCTTGCAGGCAACGCACTTTTCCGCATTGACCTTGAGAGGCGGATTATGTTTAACAGTCTTAAGAAGAGCGCAGGGACGACGGGAAATTACAACTGCGGGGCCGTCAGCCGCAAGTGCTTCTTTAATTCCGTTAAGAGTTTCATCAAGATTATAGGGGTCAACAACAATGACATTGTCAATACCGACAGCTTTCGCAAGAGCCTCAAGGCTGACTGCGTTTGCGGGCTCCCCCTTGATATTATAGCCGGTTGTGGGATTGTGCTGATGACCGGTCATACCCGTGATTGAGTTGTCAAGAATTATAACAACGGAATCCGTGGCATTATAAGCAATGTTGATAAGACCCGTTACACCCGAGTGAATGAAGGTAGAATCGCCGATGACGGCAACGCTCTTTTTGGCATTTGCGGGGTCTGCCGCATTTCTGCCGTGAAGACCCGAAACAGAGCCGCCCATACAGAGAATTGTATCCATCATACCGAGCGGTGCGGCACCGCCGAGAGAATAACAGCCGATATCGCCGCTGACGGTTACGTTAAGCTTTTTGAGCGCATAGAAAAGTCCTCTGTGGGGACAGCCGGCGCAAAGCACGGGAGGTCTGGGCACGATGTTGACATCAGCGGAAAGGTTTTTGTTTTCTTTGCCGAGGATAACCTTTGCGATAAGAGCATGAGAATATTCGCCCTGAAGAGTGAAAGCTTCCTTGCCGATAACATCAATGCCGTTTTTGCGGCAATGCGTTTCGATAAAATCATCAAGCTCTTCAATAACATAAACCTTTTCGCACTCTGCGGCAAAGCTTCTGATTAAATCAACGGGAAGCGGATAAACACAGCCAAGTTTAAGATAGGATGCGTTTTCACCAAGTGCCTCTTTTGCATACTGGTAGCAGATACCTGCGGCAATAACGCCGATTTTCTTGCTGTTAAATTCAACCTTGTTAATACCCATATCAACAGCTTCTTTTTCACAGAAGGCTGTCTGGTCGAGAATTCTCTGCTCAACAGCAACGTGTCTGCCCCTCGCATTTGCGGGCACCATAACGTATTTCTGAGGATTTTTGACATATTCCTTGAGTCCGTTGTCAACTCTTTCAGAAAGCGGTGCAACGCTTCTTGAGTGAGCGACACGGGTTGTAAGGCGCATAATGACAGGGGTGTCAAAGCGCTCGGACAAATCAAAAGCGTGCTTTGTGAATTCAAGACACTCTCTTGAATCGGCAGGCTCAAGCATCATAATTTTTGCGCCCATTGCGTAATGTCTGGAATCCTGCTCATTCTGTGATGAGTGCATTCCGGGGTCATCGGCAACAAGCAAAACCATACCTGCATTGACACCTGTGTAAGATGCGGTAAAAAGCGGGTCAGCGGCAACGTTAAGACCGACGTGCTTCATTGCGCAAAAAGACCTTGCGCCGGCAACACAGGCGCCGAAAGCAACCTCAGCGGCAACCTTTTCGTTGGGTGCCCACTCGCTGTACATTTCATCATATTTTGCGGCATACTCGGTAACCTCTGTGCTGGGTGTGCCGGGATAGCTTGATATCACACGACAGCCCGCCTCATAAAGTCCCCTTGCGACCGCCTCGTTTCCCAAAAGCAGTTTCAAGTTTTCCATCCTCTCTGTAAGAGAAATAAATTTAACACATATAATAATACTAAATCTTTAAAAATTCAACAGTAAAGCTTAAAATTTATAAAAAATTAAATAAAAATGACGGCAAGAACACCTTGCCGTCACCTTGTAAAAATTATTTTTTGATTTTTTCCTGACGTTTTCTTGCCCTTTCCTCAAGCTTGCTGATTTTCTTTGCGTATCTTTGCTGAGCTTTTTCAAGGTCACGGTTGAGCTTTTCTTCCATTTTGTCAAACTGCGCCGTAACTTTCTCGTAAATTTTTTCGGCAGCTTCTTTCTCTTTTTCAGCTTCTTCGTGTGCCCTGTACCAATCGACGGTGCCTTGTAAGGATTCCAGCAGACCCATCGGCTCATAGCCCAACTCCCTGCGCGCCTTTTCGTGCGAGAAGTTGCAGTTTTCACAAAGCTTTCTTATTGAATAATCATTAAGTACCGGCGGCAATTTAAGCAACTCAAAAACCTTTTCAATTTCGGGCAAAATGCGCATCAGAAAATCTTTGCGGATTTTAAGGTGCGGCGGTCTGTCACCGCAGACAAAAGCAAGAATTTTCATAAACTCATCAAGTGTATGTGCGTAGCCGGTAAGGAAATAACATTCGCCGTTTCTTCCTTTTTCTGCCGCGGCAACCATTCCTTTCGCAACATCGCGCACATCAACAAAATTGTAAGCGCCGAAATTGAAAGTGACGGCAAAAACACCTTTTGTGTAAAGTTTTATCATTGTGCCGATGCTTGATGTCATTGCGTTATCGTAAGGACCGATGCAGCAACTGGGATGAACAACGCAGACTTTAAGATTTTCATCGGCACTGTCAAGCACATACTGCGTTGCTGCCGCTTTTGACTGAGCATAGTCGCCCTCAAGCAAATCCGGTTCAAAATGCGTAACCTCGGTTATGATATCCATATCGTCAGTCACGCTGACCGCATCGACAGAAGAAACATAAACAAGTGTTTTTACACCGCACTTTTTACACGCCGCAACAACGTTTTTTGTGCCTTCATAGTTTACATTCCAGACTTTTTCGGTAATTTGGTTTGTGATGTCAACAAGACCGGCAACGTGATAAACCGTGTCGGCACCCTCAAACGCTTTTTCAAGGTCGGAAATGTTGGTGATATCGCCCATCACCTTTTCGCAGGGGATCCCCTCAAAGCTGCCGTTGTCTGAGCGCAGGAGTAACCGCATTTTTTCACCCCTTGCCTCAAGCTCTTTAACCAGAGCATAACCGACATAACCTTTTCCGCCTGTGATTACATTAATTTTTTCCATTTTTCTTCCCCTTTACAGCATTTTATTAACTGCAATCACACTATACCATTATTTTACACATTTTTCAACATTTTTGTACATAAATAACAGTTTTCAGTCAAAAAATCGGCGAATCTGTCTTTTCCGGTTTCGTTGTGCACTCTGACACTTGGTCACAAGCACTGTATCATCGCCGATAACCTCGATATCTTCCCAACAAATGCGTATATCCTCACATCTGCCGAAAATGCCGAAAATATGAGGTCTTCCGTAAACAATCAATGCCGTCACCCTTCCACAGGTAACATCAACCTCAATGTCGTTGACAAAACCGAGACGGCAACCGTTGCTTTTGTTAATCACCTCTTTGTTGCGAAGGTCTGTAATACAGCAGTTATTCATAACATCACCTCGTAACCACTATATGAAAAAACAGCAGTAAAAAAAACAAAAACAGCCGCAGGCGGTGAGATACATCAGAAAGGAATAGGATGTATCTGCCCTGTCGGCTGTGAGGAGAAATCCGTTTACATCCGGAAAACCCGGATTTTATATAAATGCGGCAAGCCGCAGTTTTCAGTGAAGTGAGTTTGTCACACCCGTAGGGGCTGACCTTTCACGTTTTTGAAGCGCAGAAAATTACTTGCTGTAAATTGCGTTGAGCTGGATAAGCTTGACAATCTTTTTAAAGCTGAATTTCTTTTCTGCCTCAATGTCCTTTAAAAGCTTGCGCTCTGCGAACATGACGTCTCTTTCTGACATTTGTTGCACCTCCTTGTTTTTCGTTGTGTCTTTATTATACACAGTTTCACAAAAAAGTCAAGTAAACTTGCACAAATATCAGACAAGTTATTTGTGCAAGTTTACCAAGAAAATGCTATATGCAGTTTTGGAGCCGTTCGACATAAGTTACAAAAAACATGTATATTTTTTGTGCGCTTTGCATATGGTTTTTTACTCTTCAACAAGAAGCAACAAAATATTCACCTTATCAGCGCAATAAAGTTTGTTCAACTTTTTTGAAATTTATGGAGATTTTTTAATTCTTCAAATGCTCACATTAAACCAATCGCCGCACAGAATTCTTTTAAATTTATATTCAAGCGATAACTTTTTCTTTTTTCAAAGAAGCTTTGGGCTTGAAAAACTTTGTGAAATTGGTAAGGAAAAGCAAAACATAGGCAAGCCACATCGGCAGAGTTTCGATAATTCCGCTTTTGCCGACAAAGACGAGGACCGCAAGCATTGTGAGAAGCACAACGCAAAGAATGAGAACGGGAACCAGATATCTCTTGTCTTTCTCTTTGAAGATTCTGTTAAGGTAGAAAATAACGATTGCGGCAGCGGCAAATGCGGCAAATGCAAGCGCCGAAAACCAGTGTGCACCGCAACGAAGGTCGGTAAAGAATGCGGTGGATTCGCCGGCAGAGGGAACGTTGACGGTTATGTAAAGCGCGGCACAGCCGAGAGAGGCACAGAAAACGCCCGTTTTGGTATTGTAATTATTGAGGCGGTACATATAAAGAATGTTCGGGAAAACGGAAAGCGCCGAAAAGATGCCCCACATTTTGAAATGCCACGGGAAAGAAAGACCGACAACACTTGCCGTGAGCACATATCCCGGGTTGTCAAATGCGCCGTACCAGGTTATGTAAATAAATCCGTAAATGAGCGAAACGAGGCAGAAAACACGCAGTGCCTTTGTAATCTCTTTGCCGTAAAGGAAGCGTTTTACAAACCAGAACATAAGAGCAAGACAGCTGAAGCTTACGGCAATCCACAGCCAGTAATAAAGAGGCTTGTAAAGACCGGAGTCCGCAACGGGATAGGTGTCATAGTCCATGGGAACAATCATCCAGAATGCGTAGGCGGCAAGAAACAGCGACCACACAACGGCATAGAACTTGAAACTGACGGTTTTAATTTTTTCTGACATTTCATCACCCCATAAAATAGTTAAATTTATTATACTTTAACTCATTATTTTAGTCAACACAAATTATAAATTGTGGACTTGTTGCATTTTTTGTGGTATAATTTTACAAGCACTTTTTAAGGAGATGCAATTATGACACAAAAAACGAAGCCCGTCAGAGGCTCAGCAAAGCAACCCGACCACATTATGATAAGCATTTACGGTGATGCCAGGACCTCAATGGCAGTCACCTGGCGCACCTGCACGGACATTACCGAGGGTTATGTCGAATACCGTGAAGAAAACGGCCAAACAATGAAGACCTTCGCCGTTTCGGAAGTTTTTGAAAGCGACATTGATATCAGTAATCTTTATTGGGCACACCTTGAGGGTTTAAAACCCGGAACAAGATATTACTACACCTGCGGTGACAGCGAAAACCGCAGTGAAGAATACTCCTTTGTAACACAGGAAGAGAATATCAAGAAATTCAAATTCATCTGTGTTTCCGACCAACAGAAAGGTCAGCCTCACGACTGTCCCGATTATTCATATTTCAACTCGTTTATAAAGCGTATAATCAAAGAAAATCCCGACACACGTTTTATCGTCACCGGCGGCGACAACACCGACTGCGGTCAGCACGAAGTGCAGTGGAACGGAATTTTCTCGGGTCTTAAAGGTATTGTGGAATCAACGCCTATGATGATGAATGTCGGCAACCACGACAACCGCGGTTTTGAGGATTACCGCAACGGCATCGGCCGCTATTACGCCGAGCCCGCAGAATATTTCAACAAGCAATTCAAGGGTTCTTATCCCTTTAACGGCCCCGAAGGCTGGAAAACGGAAAACTATTCCTTTGATTACGGCAATATGCATTTCTGCGTTATCGGCATCAACGAGCCGGAGCTTGTCAACGAATGGCTCATAAACGACATTAATTCAAGCGATAAAACGTGGAAACTCGGCACATATCACTTTCCCGTTTGCTATTCCGGATCAAATCTGCAAAATTATGACGCTTACCCCGTAATGCGCGAGGGAATGGAAATGCTCGACCTTCTATTCTCGGGTCACGAACATAATTTTGCAAGAAGCCTTCCTCTCAGGAAAGAGGAGCTTTTTGACCGTCCCTCTCAGGGAACGGTGCACTATATGCTGGGCAATTCAAACTGTAATCCGCCCGGTGCAAGAACAATTTCAAAAGTCTGGCACTCAGCTTTTTATCCTCAGGAAGAGGATAACGCAATGGTCGCGATTGTTGAGGTTGAGGGCGACCGTCTTACGCTGACCGCCCTGCTTGATGACGGAAGAATTGTTGACAAATGCACAATCGACAAGTCAACGGACACAATCGTTCCTTATGCAGTTGCTCCGATTTTCAACCGCACAAGAATGATGTTCAAGGGTGCCGACCTCGGACTTTGTCAGGCGGGAACCCCCTGCGTTAACAAAGACGGCATCTGGTTTGCCCCGCTCGGCGTACTTATCGGCTACATAGGCGGCCTCGTTGAAAAACGCAAGGGTCAGATTTATCTTGAGGTTTACGGTCATTCAGCGCTTCTGACCGAAGACAGCGATGTTATGGAAACCGACCGCGGCACAGTCACTCTGCCGGCAAAGGTTTTCAGGGGCGAGCAGGGACAGCTTTATGCTCCCGCAGATGCTGTTGAGGCATTCGAAATGCGCTGGGCTTATGCAAAACGCAACAATTTCATCTCATTTGAGCACGAAAGTGAAGACAGACCGATTACAGAACAGCCTTAAATTAAAAAAATCTGATTTTTTTTGGCAAAACACTTGCTTTTTGTCTTTTTATTTTGGTATATTTATGAATGAATTTTATGAAAGGAATGATGACAACCTATGAATCCGTTTTCACTCGCATGGGAATCCATTGTCAACTTCAGCTGGGCTGACACTGTTGAACAGGTCAGAGCAGCACTCAACCTCAATTTCATCACCTGGTTTGACTACTACTGCATGAGTTGGGATGAAATTGTTGCCCTTATTTCAGGCGACACAAGCTTCGCCGCAACAAGCTTCGGTCAGTACTGCGCACAGTATTCCGCAACAATGACCAACTGGGCTTACACCCTTGCCGCAATCCTCAGCATTATCATTCTTCTTTGCAAAAAGAACAAGAAATGGTACTGGTACTCCTTCTTTGCAATCGTTGCCGTTATGAGCGTCACCTCTGTCGGTATGCACACCGCTGACTACGGCGAATTTGCACCCGGCATCATCACCACAAAGCTTCTTGCAAGCTACGTTGATATGAGCTTCACCGAGCTTATGGCCTGGTCAGGCGTTATCTGCTTTGCATTTGAGCTTTACGGCGACAAACCGCAAACACGCAACAAAATTGCAATTGCCACAACCGTCTGGGCAATCATCGTTCTGCTTGTTCTCACCTTTGAGGTCTTTGTTCAGAAGAACCGTCCTCTCTGGATTGGCGGCAGAGACGAATTCGGTATTCCTTACGACATGGGCGGCGACCACGGCGGTCTTTCACTTGCCGAAACAGGTTGCTTCATCACCTGCCTTCCCCTTCTTTTCATCGTTATCAGCAGATTCAAGGCTATTCCCAAAAATGAGCTCGGCCTTGTCATTACACTTCTCGGTTGCTTTGTAGCCGCTTTCATCATCACCTCCATCTGGGGCGACAACGAAATCAACTCAATCGCACTCGGCAACTTCCAGGGTCACTCCTTGTGGCACCTGTTCACTGCAATGGGCACATTTGTTGCCGTTGTGTGGGTTGACAACCGCACCGAAAATCAGAACAGACAAAAGGTTATTGATGCGGCGGTTGAAGAGGCTGTGGCAAAAGCACTTAAAGAGCAGGCCGCAACAAAGGCATAATTTCAGACAAACACGGCAAGCTGTCCGCGCGGACAGCTTGCTTTTTTCTTTATTTTTTATTGACTTTATTTACTGCGTGTGATATTATCTATAGTAGCAAATTTTGTGGAGGTAAATATAATGAAACACATCAGAACTCTTGAAACACGCAACCTTTGCGAAAGCGCAAAGAACGGCGGTTGCGGCGAATGCCAGACTTCCTGCCAGTCAGCTTGCAAAACCAGCTGCGGTATCGCAAACCAGAAGTGCGAAAGCCAGAGCAAGGAAAGCAAATAATCAGAACACCGTCAAAATGCCGCCTGTCAGGCGGCATTTTTAATCACAGACTAAGGAGATATCTCTTTTATGATTCACCAGTACAAGCTTAACGGTTTTAATATTGTTCTTGACGTCTGCTCGGGCTCGGTGCACGCCGTTGACGAAGCGGCTTATGATATGATTGCACTTTTCGAGGGCAATGACCGTGAAAGTGTTATAAATGAAATTACGAAGAAATATGCAGAAAGCGACGGTATAACTCGCGAGGATGCAGAAGAATGCTATGAGCAGATTGTCGCACTCAAAGAGAGCGGCAAGCTTTTTGCACCCGAAACCTTTGAGCCGATGGCAGGTCATCTTAAAGCAAAGACTTCGGGAGTTATCAAGGCACTTTGTATGCACATTGCGCACACCTGCAACCTTAACTGTTCTTACTGCTTTGCAAGTCAGGGCAAATACCACGGTGACCGCGCGCTTATGAGCTTTGAAGTCGGTAAGCAGGCGCTTGATTTTCTCGTTGCAAACTCGGGTACACGCCGCAACCTTGAGGTTGACTTTTTCGGCGGTGAGCCGCTGATGAATTTTGACGTTGTCAAACAGCTTGTCGCTTATGCAAGAAGCATTGAAAAGGAACACGGCAAAAATTTCCGTTTCACCCTAACTACAAACGGTGTGCTGATTGATGACGATGTCATTGACTTTGCTAACCGAGAAATGAGCAATGTCGTTTTAAGTCTTGACGGCAGAAAACACATTCACGACCGCTTCCGCGTTGACTACTCCGGCAACGGAAGTTGGGAGCGCATTGTGCCGAAATTTCAAAAGCTTGTTGAAGCAAGGGGCGGCAAAGATTACTATATGCGCGGTACCTTTACTCACGCAAACCCCGATTTTCTTGAAGATATAAAGCAGATGCTCGACCTCGGCTTTACGGAGCTGAGTATGGAACCCGTTGTATGCGCACCGGGCGAAGAATCCGAGCTTACAGATGAGGACAAGCCGATTGTCTTTGAACAGTATGAAAAGCTCGCGGAGCTCATGCTCAAGCGTGAGAGAGACGGCAAGCCTTTCACTTTTTATCACTACATGATTGACCTGACGGGCGGACCGTGCATTTACAAACGCATTTCAGGCTGCGGTTCAGGCACGGAATATATGGCGGTCACCCCCACAGGCGACCTTTACCCCTGCCACCAGTTTGTCGGCGAAGAAAGATTCAAGCTCGGCAACATCTTTGACGGCGTGACAAACACTGAAACGCAGAATGAATTTGCCGAATGCAACGTTTATTCAAGAGAAGAATGCCGCGACTGTTGGGCGAAGCTTTACTGCTCCGGCGGCTGTGCGGCAAATGCCTATCACTCAACAGGCTCCGTCAAGGGCGTTTACAAATACGGCTGTGACCTTTTCCGTAAAAGAATGGAATGTGCAATCATGTTAAATGTTGCAAGGTCACTCGGAGATGACGAATAATGAACACACCCATCTGCGATTTTGTCGAAAAATATGCCGCCGGCAACAGCCTGCGCCTGCATATGCCCGGTCACAAGGGCAACGGATTTCTCGGCATTGAAAAGCTTGATATAACGGAAATCAGCGGTGCTGACAGTCTTTACGAGGCAAACAGCATCATTGCCGAAAGCGAGAAAAATGCAAGTACACTTTTCGGCTGTGATACTTTTTATTCGGCCGAGGGTTCTTCGCTTGCAATCAGAGCAATGCTTTACCTTGCCGTGTTACACGCAAAAAGCCAGGGTAAGCGCGCGCACATTGCCGCAGGAAGAAACGCTCACAAAATCTTTTTAAGTGCCGCCGCACTGCTTGATTTTGAAATAACGTGGCTTTTCCCAAAAGAAAACGGCAACTACCTTTCCTGCCCGCTTAGTGCACAAGAAATTGACGAAGCACTCGAAAACGCTTGGGAAAAGCCGACCGCAGTTTATCTGACAAGTCCCGATTATCTCGGTAACACCGCTGACATCAAAGCAATTTCAGCAGTGTGCAAAAAACACGGTGTTTTGCTGCTTGTTGACAATGCCCACGGCGCATATCTCAGATTTCTGTCCGACAGTAAATTCCCGATTGACCTTGGCGCCGATATGTGTTGTTCTTCCGCGCACAAGACTCTGCCCGTAATCACAGGCGGCGCATATCTGCATATTTCCGAAAACACCTCTCCCCTTTTTGCCGCACAGGCGAAAAATGCACTTTCGTTATTCGGTTCAACAAGTCCGTCATACATCATTCTTCAGTCGCTTGACTATGCAAACAAAGTGCTTGACGGTGACTATGCAACAAAGCTTGATGCATTTGCAAAAAAGGTCGGTGCACTCAAAACCGAGCTTTGTCAAAACGGCTACACCCTTGTCGGCAACGAAATATTGAAGCTGACCGTTGATGCAAAAAAATACGGTTATACAGGTATTCAATTTGCCGATAAGCTTTCAGAAAGCGGCATTGTCTGTGAATTTGCCGACACCGATTTCGCCGTGATGATGCTCACGCCCGAAATCGGTGACGAAGGGCTTGACAGACTAAAAGCAGCAATGCTTGCCATCGGTAAGAATGATGAAATAACGCAAAAAGCGCCACCGCTTCACAAGCCCGAAAAAGTGCTTTCGGTAAGAAGTGCAGCGCTTTGCGAATGTGAAACCGTGGCGGTTAAGGAAAGTCTCGGCAGAATTCTTGCAACAGCAACCGTCTCTTGTCCGCCCGCCGTTCCCGTTGTTGTTTCGGGCGAAAAAATTGACGAAAAAGTAATTGAAATTTTTAAATATTACTCAATAGAAAACTGTTCTGTAATAAAAAAGTGACCTTCGCCGAAGGTCACTTTTCTTTTTCATTTATGCTTTTACTGTGTATTTGCCTGCCTCAAGCGTAAACTGCCATTTGCCGCTTACAAGCTCGGCATCTGCCGCCTTGCCGTTGATTTCAACGCCGTCAAGGCATTTGAAAATTGCGGCTTTTGCGGTTGCACCCTCGGGAATTTCAAACTCATAGACAAAACCGTCACCCTCGGCACACCAAGCGGATTTGATAAGGCCTGCGCGTGAGTTATAGGAAGCCTTTACCCAAGTGATATTTTTCTGTCCGCAGGGCGGATTCTTTCTCATATCGGGGCGAGGTTCAAGAACAACCGTCTTGAAAGCGGGGTTGTTTTCGTCAATGCCGATACCCGCTGCATAAGCAAACATCCACTCGGCAACAGCACCGTAGGCATAGTGGTTGAATGAATTCATACCGACATCGCCGAAACCTTTTTCGAGCGTGTAAGAATTCCAGCGTTCCCAGATTGTTGTTGCGCCCTGCTTGACACTGTAAAGCCATGAGGGGTCATTATCCTGAAGCAGAAGCGAATAAGCAAGGTCATCCATACCGAGTGCCGAGAGAGTCTGATTGAGTGTGCCCGTGCCGACAAAGCCGCAGGAAAGAGTGTGGTTGTTATCAACAATCTTCCGGCGCAGCTTTTCAATTTCAGCCGCTCTCATTTCAGCCGGGATAAGGTCAAATTTAAGTGCAAGCAGATATCCGGTCTGCGTTTTTTCAGTAAGGCCGTCAGCATTTATATATTTTTCGGCAAACATTGCCTTTACACGTGCGTGCTCACTCTCGTAATATGCAACCTTATCAGCTTTGCCGAGAAGCTTTGACATTTTCACCATCAGCTCAAGGTCATAGGCATAGTAACAGTCGGCAATGTAGCGTTTGTCGGTGTTCTCGTAGCAAAGCCAGTCGCCGTAAGCAGTGCCGGGACCCTCAGGCTTGTTTGCCTTAAGACAGCTGATATATTTTTCCATAGAATCATAATGCTCGGCAAGAATATCGGTGCTGTTATATTTGAGATACATCTGATAAGGCACGATTATGCCCGCATCTGTCCACGCAGCATTACCTCCGTCGTTATCAAAGACATTGGGTATAACATCACCGTAGCTGCCGCGCCGCGACTGAGTATCACGCGCATCCTGAAGCCACTTTTTGAAGAATTGCTCTGTGTCGGCAATATAACTGCCCGCACCGCAGAAAACCTGAGTGTCACCCGTCCAACCAAGACGCTCGTCACGCTGAGGACAGTCGGTGGGCACGCTCAGATAGTTACCTCTGAGCCCCCAGACAATATTTGAGAAAAGCTTGTTGACATTTTCATCGGAGCACTCAAAAGTGCCCGTTTCGGTGTTATCGCTGCCGATAACCTCACCCGTCACACGAAGAATTTCAATATCCTCGGTTGCACTGATTTCAAGATAACGGAAGCCGTAGAAAGTGTGGCAGGGCGCAAAGCTCTGTTCCCCGCTGCCGTCTGCAATATACACAAGTCTTGAAAGTGCGGAGCGGTAGTTTTTGATGTAGGCACTGCCCTTTGCAAAGTCATTACCTCTGTCTTCAACACCGCTGTCATTAAGAAGTTCGGCAAAAAGGAATTCAATCTGTGTACCCTCTTCGGCCTTAACAGTGAAAGCAGGTCTGCCGACCATATTCTGACCAAGGTCAAGAATAAGATTTTCGCCCTTTTTGAGAATACCGCACTCGCAACCCGCACCCGATTTGAAGCTTTTTACATTGATTTCGCCGTAATCGGTGCCGTTATCAATAACGGAATCGTAAACCGTTGCGGTTTCGGGCTGCCTGTCAAGTCCCTCACGCACACGGATGGGCACACCGATAACGGGTGAAATTTCGCCGTTGAAATCGTCACAGATTTCTGCCGCTTTCCATTCGGCAATTTCGCGGTCGATGCGTGCATCGTACAAAACGCCTTCCCAGATTTCGGCAGTGCAGTAAGGTCCGTTGATTGCGGCAAGCCACGATTCGTCTGTGCAGACAGTATCTTTTGAGCCGTCGGCAAAATCAAGTCTGATTTCACCGCAGAAAGCAGGGTGATTGTAGCCGTAGGAGCCGAAGCTGATTCTGCCGCAGTACCAACCCGATGAAACCTCGGCAACAATAACATTTGTACCCGGTTTGAGAAGGTCGGTTATATCATAAGTAAAAGCAAAAACTCTCTTTTTGTATTCTGTCCAATAGGGTTTCAACTCGTCATAAACACCGTTGTTGCCGACTCTGACACCGTTGACATAAATTTCAAAAATACCAAGTGCAGTTGAGGTGACGGCGGCGCAGGCAAGCTCTTTATCAATTACAATTTCCTTTTTAAAGCAGGAAATACCCTCGTTGTTCGGTAATGAATCTGACCTGGAATTGTACTTTGAACTTGTCCAAGGCCTTGACTTGTTGACTGTGAATGATCGGTTTGTAATAAAACGGGAATTTTCAAGCATAAAAACACACCTCCGCATTTTTTATAATTGTATCATTTTTACATTAATAATACAACATTTTTCGCCTTGACATTTCGACGAATACAATATGGTGTTATTTAGTAAAAATCAACAAAGCGAGGCAAAAAAAGAAAGCCGATGCCCGTGCGGACACCGACTTTACGGTTTTATTTATATTCGTAAACTCTTACATAATCGACGATGAAATCCGTTCTTTCATCTTTGCCGAGACTTATTTTGCCTGTGCCATGGCGGTCAGCGTGAGCAACACCGTTTTCGCCCGCAATTTCGCAGGAAAGGATGAGATATTCGGGGTTTTTGCTGATATCATCAGCCTTGATTCTGTTGCACTCAACACCGTTGATGTAAAAGATATATTCATTTTCGTTCCACTCAAGACCGTAGGTGTTGTAATCCTCGTAAGGATTGTTGACATACCAACGTCCGATGCTTGCGCCCTTGTGGTCATCGCCGTAGCCGTCATAGTGAATTCCGCTGATAACGGAATCTGCGCCCCACCAGTGGTCTTTATAATACATAGACTCAAAAATATCAATTTCCGTGCCGTCTTCGCCCGAGCCGTCAACGACATAGACACCTGCATTCATCATCCAGAACGCTGCCCACATTCCCGTTGAGGCGGGTAAAATCGCGCGGCACTCAAAATAGCCGTAGCGGAAATCGTGCAAACCTGCGGTGGTAATCATACCCGTATAATATCCCTCACCGTATTTGTCGGGTGAGCCGAAGGTATTACCCTCAAGCGGAGTTGTTTTGTATTCGGTTGCAATGTAAAGATTGCCGTCGTGAACGCTTATCATATCCTTGTGCCAATAACCGCCCTTACGGATGGGACCCCAGTGCAATGTATCGACACTCTGGTTATCGTTCCACTTGGTTGTGTCGAGCGCTTTGCCGTCAAACTCATCCTGCCAGACAAGCTTGAAGCGCTCCTCAAGATTAAGTTCCTGACCTCTCGGAACAGCGGGCAAATCAATTGCATGAGGCAGCGACGGGGAAATCAGCATCAAAAGAGAAATAAAAACCTTTAAAATTCTACCTGCCATATCGGCACCTCCGTTCATGTTTTTACTATAACACACGCCGCAGTTAAATTCAACGCTTTTTTCACTGTTGCAATAATGTGAGATTTGCATTATAATAATTTATATTTTCTTAAAAGGTGATTAAATGTCCGACAAGTTTCACAACATCGGAATACTCGCCCACGTTGACTCAGGCAAAACAACGCTTACAGAGCAGTTGCTTTACCTTACGGGCACAATTCACCGCGCAGGAAGCGTTGACGAGGGCACAGCCGCCACCGACAGCCTGTCAATCGAAAGAACGCGCGGCATCTCTGTGCGCACCGCAAGCGCCTGCGTGCAATGGAAGGACAAAACGGTCAACATCATTGACACACCGGGTCACATTGACTTTGCCGGTGAGGTTGAGCGTGCCCTCTGGGCACTCGATTATGCCGTTGTCGTTGTTTCGGCGGTTGAAGGGGTGCGCGCACACACGGAAAACATATTGAAAGCTCTTGATAACGCAAAATTACCCAGAGTGATTTTTATAAATAAAATTGACAGAGCCGGCTCGGATATCAAAGCAATTCTGCGCGATTTGGCTCAGGTTGCACCCAACACTTATCTGCCGCTTTCGGTTGCGGAAAATGAGGGTGAAGAAAAACCGAGCGTTCATACGGTATCAGGTGCATCTTTTGAAACGGCGGCAACTCAGGCACTCGCCGAAATCTGCGATGAGGCGGCAGATGCTTTTTTAAGTGACACAACGCTTTCGGCAGACAGAGCAAGCGAGCTTCTCAAAGCGGAAATTTCCGCCTGCCGACTGACCCCCGTTTTATGCGGCAGCGCAAAATATTCAATCGGCATTAAAGAGCTTGCCGATTTCATTGTTGATTATATGCCGTCATCCGAACGCAGAAAAACAGACGGTCTGTGCGGAATTATTTTTAAAATCGAACACGATAAAAGTCTCGGCAAGGTTTCGCACGTCCGACTTTTCGGCGGCGAAATAGCAAACCGCGACGAGGTTGTTCTGCTCTCCCCTGCCAACAAAGCCAAAGACAGATCTGCGGACGAAAACAGTGATGCTGTTGAGGCTCAAGAGCGTGCGCCCGTTAAAGAAAAGGTTTCGCAAATCAAAAAATTTGTCGGTGCAAAATACAGCGATTCGGGACTTGTAACAAGCGGCGATATTGCCGCCGTCTGCGGTTTACCCTCGGCAAAAGCAGGACAATTCATCGGTTCTGCAGCGCTGACTGAAACAGCAAACCTTGTAACCCCTTTTCTCAGGGTCAAAGTAACACCCGGAGACAACGACCCACTGAAAATCCCCGTTCTTGCCGCCGCGCTGGGCGAGCTTTCGGATGAAGAGCCTTACATTGATGCCAAATGGGAAAACGGTCAAAAGGAAATAACAATCAGCACCACGGGCAAAATTCAGCTTGAGGTTATTGAATCGCTTCTGCGTGAACGTTACAATCTTTCGGCACGTTTTTCACCGCCGACGGTAATTTATAAAGAAACTCCGTCTGCCAAAGGATTTGCAAGGGCAAGCTACACAATGCCAAAACCCTGCTGGGCGGTTGTTGAATTTTTGTTTGAGCCGATGCCGCGCGGCTACGGTGTATCGTATCACGGCAGACTGCCGTCAAACCAATGCTTTTACCGATACCAGTCACATATCCGCACCTCATTCAACACCTGTCTTGAACAAGGACTTTACGGGTGGGAGGTAACGGATTTCAAATGCACGCTTGTCGGCGGCGAACATCACACAATCCACACCCATCCGCTCGACTTTTTTGTGTGCACACCGATGGCTTTTATGAACGGTCTTTCGCAAATCGGTTCAACAATTCTTGAGCCGTTGCTGAAAATCAGAGTGTCACTGCCTGCCGAGCTTACGGGCAAGCTGTTTTCCGAAATCATAAAAATGGGCGGCGAATACGATTCCCCCGTCATTTTCGGTCAGACGGCAACACTTGAAGCAATCGTACCCGTTGCAACGTCAATGGATTTCCCGACAAAGCTTGCTGTTATGTCCTCGGGCAAAGCGGTGATGAACCGCTCATTTTACGGCTACCGCGAATGCCGTGACAGCCTTGAGCACATCAACGAAAGGCGCGGTGTAAATCCCCTTGACCGCTCAAAATGGATTCTCTGGGCGCGCGGCGCTTACAATTTATCGGAATAAAACAATAAGAGCCTGCTCGTTGCAGGCTCTTTATCAATTAAAACTGTTCTTTGCCGCTGAAAACGTCAGATTCGATGAAATCAACGTTTTTGCTCAGGCAATATTTGAAAGCTTCTTCGGTGTTGGCGGTCCAGAGGGCAACTTTGAGACCTTTTTCGTGGAACATTTCGACAGTTCTGTCCTCTATGCCGTCATAAGCCATATCAATATCGAAGCCGTCAACAAGGCATCTGTCAACAAGCTCATCGTGCTCACAGCAGGTAAGCATTATTTTAAGCTTGGGGAAAGCCTCGTGCGCCCTGACAAGATTGTCATAATTAAACGACTGAAGCTGACACATTTCAAGGTCATAAACCCTGTCTGCCATAAGAAACGCTTCGTTAATCATTTCATCAGAGAATTCACCCTTGAACTCAATGAAGCACACCATGTTACCGTCACGGCAGATTTCAAGATATCTTTCAAAGGTACAGACATAAAGCTTTGTATCGGTGAAAGGATTTTGGAGCGGCTTTGCGGTAAGCTCGGCATAGGTTGAGGTTTCGATTTCAAGCTCCGTACCGTCCTCAAAAACCGCGGTGGAGTTGTGATTAACAACAAGAACACCGTCCTTTGTAACACGCACATCGGTTTCAATGCCGCCTGAGCCGTGTTTTACCGCTTCAATAAAAGCTTCCTCGGTGTTTTGAAGATATTTTCCGCTGTAACCCCTGTGGGCAATAAAGCAAACTGACATAACAATACCTCGCTTATGATTGATTGTTTTCATTTTAATCCCACGCCTATCTGCTGTCAAGAAGAAAAAAACTAAAAAGAGCCGATTTGTTGTTGAAAACGATGTAAATAAATGTTAATATAATAACAATTACAGCGTTTAACACGCAGGAGGTATTTATTGTATGAAGAAAACACTTTTAAAAGCAATCTCCGTCATCCTTTGCTTTGCGATGATGGCTTGCATCGGCACCGTGGGCGCCTTTGCCGCCGAAAAAAGAACAGACTGCGGCGACGACTGTGAATTTTACCCCACAATAATCATTCCCGGCCTCGGTCAGTCAAGCGTTTGCGTTACTGATGAAGAAGGAAAAATCCTTAAGGATGACGAAGGCAAGAATATTTCCGCGTTTCCCGCTTACATCCAGCTTGACAAGGTAATCAAAGAGGTTGCCCTGCCGCTTGTTTTTTCACTTGCAACCCAGAAAGACATGGGTCTTTCCGATGCTCTTGCAGATGCAATCGAACTTTGCTTCGGCATCAACTCAAGCGACCTCAACGCACAGAACACGGGCAACGTTGTTGTTGAAAAATTCCCTTATTCATTTGCAGAATGCAGTGACTACGAGATGAGCATCATCAACTCACACATTCCCTTTAACCTTTATCCCACCGACCTGCCCGACGACCACCTTTACTATTTCTGCTACAACTCCTTCGGCAACCACATCGACCTTGCCAACGAGCTTTACGATTACATTCAGATGGTAAAAGAGCAGACGGGTCACGACAAAGTAAATATCGTTCCCATCAGCCAGGGCGGCACAATCGCCAGTGCAATGTTCGAATACAAGCCTCAGGTTATGGATGAGCTTCACAAGGTGCTTTTCATCGTTCCCGCACTTGACGGCTCAACAATCATCGGCGACGTTTTCAACGGCAGAATCACTTTCCTTGACAAGGATTTTCTTTATAACGGATTCCTTGAGAATCTCGGACTTCTCGATCATCAGACAGCAAGAATGATTGAGGTTATTGCAAGAATTCTGCCCGACGAAGTGCTTGTCGGAAGCCTTGAAAAAGCTGTTGCCAGACTTGTTGAAAAGGTTATGATAAGAAGCACAAGCATGTGGGCACTCTGCCCCTCCGGCGACTATCTCTCAGCGGCTGAAAAATACCTTTCAACACCTGAAATGGCAAGCATCAAAGAACAGACTTATAAATACTATCAGGCTCAGCTTCACTGCAAGGATAACATTCAGACCCTTGTTGACAAGGGTGTTCAGGTTTTCTGCGTTGCTGAATACGACTTTGCAATGATTGATGTCGGCGAAACCTGGAACACACAGAACGCAGACTTCATCATTCAGCTTGACTCAACCTCAATGGGCGCTTATGCCGCAAATGTCGGTGAAACCCTGCCCGAGAATTATGTTCAGCAGAACACTTACTGCAACAACCCCGAACACAACCACATCAGCCCCGACAGAGTTGTTGACGCTTCAACAGGTCTGCTGCCCGATACAACCTTCTATTTTGACAACCAACGCCACGACCTTACACAGCACAACAGCATCATTCTGAAAATTGCAATGGAACTTATTGCACACGATGACATCAAAGACGTTTATTCTTCACCCGAATTCCCGCAGTTTAACCACGGCAGAGATGTCAGAAACATAACAGCTCTGCTCGAGCAGGCAAAGGCAGTTGACACAGCAAAGTTTTCCGCTGACGATGCAGCAGAGCTTGCCGCCGCAATCAGGCAGGGCGAAGAGGCTCTTGCCGCAACAACCGCTCCTGCCAATGCCCTGCCCGACGCCGAGGCAAGGCTTACCGCTATCCTTGTAAAAACCGGTGCTCTTGAAGTTGAAGAAAAAAGGGAAATCCCTTTCTTTAACGACCTTAGCCTCTGGCTTTATGAAAACTACGGTACAAACGGATTTTCAGAAATGCCCTGTATCACCGTAAATAAGCTCTGGGAATCCTTCAAGTCACTGTTTACAAATCTTTTCTGAGATTCACTGAAATTTTCCCCGAATGAAAACATTCGGGGATTTTTCTTTATTTGACAAAAGGGATTTATGTGCGTATAATATTTTCATATTTTATTGAAAAGAGGCTGTTGCAATTGTTAAATAAAACCTTCGGTTATATTTTTAATTTTGTGCCGACATTAATTGCCTTGCTTGTGGCTGTTTTCTCGGTGATTCCGGCAAATTTTGAAAGGCTGCCGCAAGACGTTACCGAGCAAAGCGAGCGGATTGCCGCACTTGAGGAAGCTTATGCAAACGGCGAAATTGATGCCGTTGATGAAAGCGCAATTTTTGCAGGCGATCTCAGCAAAGCACTCGCAAAAGGTGTTAAATTCAATGAGCTCAGCTGCATTGCAACACACAACAGCTATCAGACAACAGGTGTTAACGAGCGAAAAACGATAATCAAAAAGTTTTCCGACCTCACTTTCGGCCTTGTCAAACCCGAAAGCGCCGACTTTGCAAACGAAACGCTCACGCAGCAGTTAAATTGCGGAATCCGCAGTTTCGAAATTGATATTGAAACCTTTGAGCGTGACGGTGCGGTTTCGTTTACCTGTATGCACAGCCCTTATTTTGATATGACAACCTCTTGTTATGATTTTGAACTGACACTCAAAGAATTTGCACTGTGGTCGGAAAACAATCCCAACCACCTGCCGATCACAATTATCATTGAGCCGAAAAGCTTTTTCCTGCCGATGAGGGATATGCACTTTTTCAGCATTGACTATGCAAAAGAGCTTGACAAAACTTTACGTCGCGTGCTCGGTGACAGACTTTTCACTCCCGCCGATATGCTTGGTGATTATGAAAATTTCGGTCAGATGAGAGCAGATAACGGCTGGTGCAAGGTTGAAGATATGCTCGGCAAGGTGCTCATTCTTCTGCACGATTGCGGTGCGACCGAAAAATACATTGAACTTGACCCGTCAGTCAAAACGCAGGCAATGTTCCCGATGTTAAGAGAAGCCGATATTGACCGCGACTGTGCATCTTTTATCATTATAAACAGTCCCAAAGAGGTTGCCGAAATCAGCGACAATGTTATCAAAAAAAATAAATTAATTGTGCGCACAATGTGTGACTCATTCCCCAACCACAGTAAAGAAAAGCTTGAACTTGCCTTTGACTCAGGCGCACAGATTATTTCAACCGATTTCCCGATTAAAACAAATATGAAGGAAAATGAATATTTCGTCACTTTCGGCGGATGTACAACAGTAAGATAAAAAACTGCCTCGGTTTTCATTACCGGGGCAGTAATTTTTTAAAGATGTTCGATTGTAAGGTCAACGGCTTTTTCAATATCAACTGTGCCCACACCGAAAATTGAGGTGTGGATTTTGCCGTTAACCGGCTTTTGCCAATATTCATCAATGCCGTCAATCGTGTTGCGCATACCGAGGATTGATCCGACGGTTGCGCCGTTGCAGTCGGTGTCAAACGCCATACCGACGGCACAGCAGATTGACTTGCCGAAGTCGCCTTCACCGTAAAGCAAAGCGGCGGTCACAATCATTGCATTGGAAATTGTGTGGCACCAGCCGTGGTCGGTGTGCTCATCATAATCAGCGTGAATAATATCAAAGCATTCGTCAACCGTGACACCGTTTTTATAGCCGTTGTAGATTTTCATAACAGCCTCATAAAGCCTTGAAGTTGAAGGAATCTGTGCAAGACCGCCAAGGATAATGTCATCAATGCTGTCGGTTACCGCGGCGCAGGCAATCATTGCGGCGGCAAACATTTCGCCGTAAATGCCGTTTTTGACATGAGAAATTCTCGCATCCGTGTGCGCCATTGCAGCAGCTTTTTCGGGCTTGCCGGGGTTGATATATCCGAAATAGTCTCCCCTGATTTGTGCGCCTATCCATTCACGGCAAACGTTTTTATACATTGCCGAAGCAGGCGGCACAATGCAGTTGATAAAGTTGACAAACGCAATCCTTTCAGCCGTAAAATACGAATAGACCGACTGATATTTCATCCACGCGATTGCAACATCCTCAGAATCGAAGTTTCTGCCGCAATCTTCAACAATCTTCTGTGCAAGTACAACATAGTTTGTGTCGTCGTCAACGGGCATTCCGTCAACGGTATCTGCCCAGCACTTGTTGTGCAGGAAGAATTTATAGCGTGAGTGCATATCCTCCGTGATATCTGTGCTGAGCATATAACGGTACATGGGATAATTACCCGTTTCCTTAAGCAAGGGAATAAGCTCATCACTTCTGATGCCCTCAATCGGTTTGCCCAAAAGGCATCCGCACGCCCTGCCCACCCAGGCGCCGTGCAATTTTTTGCGCAGAGTGTCGGCATCCGGCTTTACCGCTTCAAACTCGTGAGCCTGACGCAAAGCCTTGATTTCTTTCAGGTCGCAGGGCTCGTTATATTTGTAATCGGCACGCATTTCGGCATTGATAACGGTTTCGAAAATCAAGTCGCTCATGCGTGTTTTCATCTCACCGTTTTTCATTGCGGCAACCGATTCAAACAAAGCCTTGTGCTTTTCAATATCAAGACCCTCTTCCATTGACTGGTTGTACTCAGCCATAATGTCAGACGGATATCTGTTGAGAGCGTCAGCATTGTTATAATCAATTTTTATATCGGTGCCGTAAATTTTCGCAAACATAAAATCACCTTACAGTTTCTTTATATCAGCCTCGGTAACAAGGTGGAAGCCCGCCTCGGTCAGCGCAGCTTCTGCCGCCTCATTGTTTTCAACGCGCAGAACAAGATATGCGTGTCTGTCTGTGCGTGTCATAAATGCGTAAAGATATTCAACATTTATACCTGCCTTGTCAAGCACGCTCAGCGCCTTTGTAAGCTTGCCGGGCTCATCGCCGATTTTTACGCCGACAACATCCGTGACTTTGATAAGGTAGCCTTCATCCGTCAGAGTCTTTTCGGCAGTTGCCTCATCGTTGACAATCAGGCGAAGAATTCCGAAAGATTCCGTTTCGGCAATTGAAAGTGCGCGGAGATTGACATTGTTTTTTGCAAGTGTATCTGTAATGGCGACCACTGTACCCTGTTTGTTTTCCACAAAAACCGTAATCTGTTGAATTGCCATAATAATTACTCCTTTTTAAAATTTTGCTCAGATTAATTTTCTCTTGTCGATTACACGAACAGCCTTACCCTCGCTTCTTGCAATGGATTTGGGGGCAACAAGGTGAACGGTGGGATTAATTCCGAGCATTGTTTTCATTGCGTTTGCAAGGGATTTTTCCATTGAGAGAATTTCGCTGACTTTATCGGTAAACTTCTCGGGTGTCATTTCAACATCAACTGCGAATGTGTCGTTGTTGTTAACACGGTCAACAATAATCTGATAGTTTGGCTGATAACCCTCATTGAGAAGAACGGTTTCAATCTGGCTGGGGAATACGTTGACACCGCGGATAATCAGCATATCGTCTGTTCTGCCCATCGGCTTTGCCATTTTGATAAGAGTTCTGCCGCAGGAGCATTTTTTGCGTGAAAGAACGCAGATATCGCGTGTGCGGTAACGAAGCAACGGAAAAGCTTCCTTGTCAAGGGCGGTGAATACAAGCTCACCCTTTTCACCCTCGGGGAGCACTTCACCTGTGTCGGGGTCAATAATTTCGGCATAGAAATGGTCTTCATTGATGTGCATACCGGTCTGCTCACTGCACTCGAAAGCGACACCGGGACCCGAGGTTTCGGTAAGTCCGTAGATATCATAAGCCTTGATGCCGAGAGTCTGTTCAATTCCGCGGCGCATTTCTTCTGTCCAGGGTTCAGCGCCGAAAATACCCGCTTTAAGAGGAATATCATCGGGAGTGTAGCCCATTTCCTTAAGAGATTCGCCGATATAAGCGGCATAAGAAGGAGTGCAGCAAAGGATTGTTGCCTTAAGGTCGGTCATAAACTGAATCTGACGCTCGGTGTTTCCGGATGACATGGGAAGTGTCAGACAACCGACACGTTGGGAACCGCCGTTGAGACCGAAGCCGCCGGTGAAAAGGCCGTAGCCGTATGCAACCTGACAAACGTCTTCGTTTGTGCCGCCTGCCGCAACAATGGCGCGCGCACAGCAATCTTCCCAAAGGTCAATATCTTTCTGCGTGTAAAAAGCAACAACACGGCGACCCGTTGTGCCCGAGGTTGAGTGAATTCTGACACAGTCGGACAGCGGCTTTGCAAGCAGGCCGTAGGGATAAGCATCGCGCAGGTCTGCCTTACTGATAAAGGGCAGAAGGTGCAGGTCGTCAATGCCGTGAATATCTTCGGGCTTAACACCCTTTTCATCCATAAGATTACGGTAATAAGGCACATTTTCATAAACGTGCTTTACTTGTTTAACCAACTTTTCAGACTGAAGTTTTTTCATTTCTTCGGCAGACATTGTTTCTATAGCTGCCTGATAATATCTTTTTTCCATTATTGTTCATCCTTTTTATAATAAGTGTTTTTTGAAATTAAAAACTTAAAAAAATTTCCTTTACATACCTCCTTTTCATTATGCAAAGGAAAACAAAAAATCCTCTGCATCTTTTGAAGACACAGAGGACGAGATTACTTTAATTCCCGTGGTACCACCTCAGTTCGCCGTTATCTCACGGTAACGGCCTTTTCAGGTACAAAACATACCTTAGTTCTGTAACGGGAACACCCGTTGCAGCCTACTGAAACCGCAGTTTGTTCGGTGCACTGCTAACAGAATGAATTCGGTCTGAACGTTCCTGTTGCCTCGCACCGACCGGCAACTCTCTGAAGGTCTTTTCAGACTTACTTGTTTCTGCTCATCGCATTTGTTATTTTGTATGCTACCACTTTAACGCGCTAAGGTCAAGTGTTTTTGAAAAAAAATTTAATTTTTTCAATAAAAACACCGTTTGCATATTGTCAGGGAAGAACATTGCCGGCAGCTCTGTAAATTTCATACCATTCTTCACGCGTGAGTGTGAATTCGGTTGCACCGAGACTGTCTTTTAGCCTTTGCGTATTTGTTGTTCCGGTTACGGGTTGCATTTTTGCAGGGTGACGCAGAATCCACGCAATTGCAACGGATGTTTTTGAAACACCGTATCTTTCTGCAATATTTTCCATAACAGAGTTCACCTCGGGGAATTGTTCGTTATCCACAAAGCAACCCTTGAAAAATCCGAACTGCATAGGCGACCAGGGCTGAATGGTAATATTATTAAGGTGGCAGAAATCAAGCACACCGCCATCACGGTTAACGGCAGACTCGTTATACATATTGACATTGATTCCCGACTGAATCATCGGCGCGTGCATTATGCCGAACTGAAGCTGATTTGCACACAGCGGCATATCAAGACAGCTCTGCAAAAGCTGCATCTGATAAGGATTCTGGTTTGAAACACCGAAATGGCGCACCTTTCCGCTTTCTTTAAGGTGTGAAAACGCACGTGCCACCTCTTCAGGTTCCATCAATGCATCGGGTCGGTGAAGCAACAAAACGTCAACATAATCCGTACCCAAACGGCTGAGACTGCCCTCAACGGAATTAACGATATGCTCATAAGAAAAATCGAACATTCCCTTTCGGATGCCGCACTTTGTCTGAATCAGAATTTTTTCGCGGTCATATCCGGCAACGGATTTGCCGAAAACCTCTTCGCTTTTGCCGCCGCCGTAAATATCGGCATGGTCAAAGAAATTTGCGCCGTTTTCGAGTGCAGTGTCAACAAATTCGTCAACCTGCTTTGCAGTCATATCAGCTATACGCATACAGCCGACCGCAACGGCAGGCACCCGCAAGCCGCTTTTGCCGAAATCAATCTTATACATAAAAAATCTCCTTGCCGTAATAATAAATCGTAAATTATATTTATTTTATCACATAATAAATGCAAGGTCAACGAATCCCGTTATAATACTTTTTTAAGTTTAGCCCAATATTTTCAGAATATCCGTTAAAAAAATCTGTCTTTCATTCGTTCACAGAGAGTTGGGGACATCAATTTTTCTTGTTACTCTCTGATTTATATGTTCTGAACGCAACAAGCGCATTCAGGCAAAGGTCGATTAAATGCGTATCCATTTCGTTTATCGGCTTTTCCAGCTCGTCGCCGATAATCCTGTCCAATATTTTCGCATTAAGCTTAAGGGTTTTGTCGTTCAAATATGTTCTGATCGCATCAAGACAGCGTTTATACTCTTTCAAAAAAACACCTCATAATTTTTGTCTATAACTATATATGACAAAAACTCAGGTTTGTCACGCAAAAAAATTAACCGGTTCTGCATAATGCAAATCCGGTCAGTTTTCGATTTGGGCGCCGTAAAGATTAATAACGCGTTTTTGATTGCTTTCTGCATATTTTAAAGCTTGGTAAGCACCGCCCGACTGATTTTTGACATAAACAACAACCATATCCGAACGGTCAATCATATCTCTGTTTCTTGCCACTATAGCGTATTTAAAATTGCAGTCCGCAGATGCCTCGCAGATTTCTATTGAATCGTAATAGCTTTCAAATGACTCAGTGTTGTTTCGAAGTTCAGCTGTTTCATAGGGAAGAACAAGGGTGAGAAAAATATTTTCGTTACCCGTTTCTTTTTTCAGTTTTCGGATAACCGAAGCCGCCATCAGGTCAAAATCGCCGTTTCTGCCGACAAGGAACTCCGTTTCACGGCTTGAGCGCTCCATTACAATGCGCAGAAGCTCATATAGCTTGCTTTCAGCGTTTTGGTAATCTTCAATTATTCTGTGGCCGAAAAGGCTGACTGTTAATTTTTCTGTCATTTTTCTCACCCAAAGGTTATTTGCCGATGCACAAAAGCACACCGGCAAAAGAAATTATTTCAGCAGCAAACAATGTATGTTGAACCAAGCAAAATGGGATTAGTGTAATCGCATCTTGTGCAGGCTTCCACATTATAAGTTTCCTGTAAGCATCTGGGGGATGTTGCTTTAGCTTTATGGGTTATTGCCGTAACAACCGAAGACTCAAGCTTGTGACCGAAAAGGGTGCACATAAGGCCGTAAGCGGCTGTGTTTTCGTCGTCATGATTAAAATAATGCGAAATAACCTTGCTGCGGAATTCTTCGGATGTATCTGCAGTAAAAACAAAAACAGTTTCGTTGACGGTAACGGTGACGGTGTTTGCGCTTGTATCTTGGGCGCAAACGGATATCGACATTACGCAAAAGAGGGAAACAACAACCAAAACAAGGGCAATAATTTTTTTCATATCAGTTAATCTCCTTCAAATTTTCAACAATTTTGAAAAGATTATCTTCCGTATCTGATTGTATTGCATATTTATTATTTTTATAAACAAAATTCGCCTGAATATATTGAGCATTATTCTCATAATACACCAAATGTCCGGCAATTTCGATTTCTTGGCAGTTTAATTTATAATCTTCTTCCAGATTGGTATTAACTCTGATTTCAATGCTGTGAAGCGGATTGTCGCACTGCAACAAGTATCTTTCAGTTTCACCTTCAATCAGGTACCAGATTTTGACAATCTTTTCATTTTCGGGCAACCAAGTCGGATATAAAATATCAATTTCTTCGCTTTCTGCAAGCTCTTCAATTGAGGAATACGTCTTGGTTTCATTCAGTTTAACAAGTGTTATGTTTTCATATTTCATCGGGTTACCGTCAACCCATTCAAAAATGGTGTTGCCTAACTGCCTGATTAATTCGTAGGCAGCGTCGCCCGATGCAATAGCAATTATACCTAAGAGGGCGAAGATAAACGCAAGCACGGCGGCAATAACGGCAAGCCTTTTTGCTCTGATTTTTTTCTTAGCATATGAGCTTATCGCTGTTACCTTGCCTTTAAACGGTATTTCGCTCACTCTTTGTTCAATTTCTTCTTTTGTCAGTTTTTCTTTTCCTTCAAGCTCCATGAGAAAATCAACACATTCGGTTACAAGGTCGCTGTCCATCTCTTTGTAGGGCTTGGAAGTTTCAAGCAAAATTATCGCCATAAGCCTATCCTTTAAAGACTGGCTGTCAACGTCTTTGCTGTGTTTGTTTTCCACGGATTTTTTCACCTCCTGTAAATTTGATTCAATAAACGCAAACCTCCTTCATATATATATGACGGAAATTGCATTTTGTCACGCGAAAATTTTCAAATTTTTTAAAAAAATTTTTATAATTTCATAAAAAGAAGTAAAAGTGCCATAAACAGGAAAGATGCGCTTTTTTCAATTTTTAATCTGAGCCTGTAAACTCTCGACCTCACGGCGTGCTCGGTGGTCCCGAGTTTTTTCGCCAGCTCTTCATATTCCATATGTTTTGTGTAAACCATTTCAAAAAGCTCAAGTTCTCTTTCACTTAATTTGGCAAGGATTCCCTCTTTCTTTTCTTCAAGCTCCTCAGGAGTTATTTTATTATCTTCTTCCATTTCATAGAGGATATCCGTACTTGTCCGTGTGCCGAACACCGTGCCGTAAATAAGCTCTTTTTCCCTTTTGGCGATTCTTCTGAATTCTTCTTTAATTTTATTGTCAGCAACGGCATAAAGCCAGGCTTTTATAAAATTGTCTTCAAGTTCGTCATACTTCTCCTGAAAGAAAAGAAAAACGTCCTGAGTAACGTCAGCGGCTTCATCCTCTTTTTTGAGCCTTGAAAGACAGAGTTGATATACGTCATCATAGTACAAAGCGGCAATCTCGGTCGCTCTTTCAAAACTTATCAACATATATCACCCTTTTTTGTCAAATTATTTGTATATTTATTTAATTATAACAGTTTAATAATGTTATGTCAAAGAAAAGATTTTTGAACATTCCCGACTATGCGATTGAGGGAGCAGGAAGGCTGACACCTTTCAATCCCGAAACACCGAAAATCGTTGAAAAGACTCTTTTTCAGACATAGTTCGGATTGCTCACGTCACTCTATAACTCAAAAGCTGATATCTCTGATAAAAACAAAAAATCCGAACCCATTGCCGATTGGCATTAAGTTCGGATTTCTCCAATGTGATATGAATGATTATAACGGATTACCTAAAACATATTTTTCACGGCACCATCATACACATTCTTTTCATACCAAAAGCACCTCTTCATAGTATAAATGAGGAGATGAAATAATGGCAACATTTATTGAAGACTTTTATTATGGTAACATTGAGCCGCAAGAGCTAAATTCCGAACTGACACCTAAGCTCAAAAAGAAACTGAGTAGCCTCGCAGAGAAAGAAGAGCAGCTTACAGCAAGACTTATCGGTGAAGATAAGGAGCTGTTTCAAAACTATGTAAGTGCTTACATTGAATTTTCAACAACAAGTAATGCTGATAGTTTTATATCCGGATTCAGGCTCGGAGCAAGATTTACATACGAAACATTTGCGAAAAAATAATTTACTTTAATTCTGCAATTTTTTCTTCAAGCTTCTGAACAAACTGACCTACAAAATATCCGTCAATGAATCGGTGGTTAACGTCAAGAGTCATATTGATAATATACTTGCCGTTTTGTTCTGTATATTTACCCCAAACAAGAATAGGTGCAGTGTCATCTTTGAGCTTCGGATCAGTGTAATCACGCTCGTTTGAACACATTGTAATATCCGCCCAGGGAATGCATGAAAATACAATCTGCGATTCTCTTAATCCGCCGAGAGAACATACCGATAACGGATTAATTTCACTTTCCGTGCGGGCATTTGTTGCAAATTCAACGATATCTCCGTCACAAGGGAGCGACACCATATGAAAGCTTGTTGCGCCTTTTTTTAAATCGGTGAAGCACGGCACACGGCGTTCAATCTTATAAACCTTGTTATCCTCAGTTTCAAGTAAAAACTCGTCAATTTCATTAATCGACTTTGTACAAAGATATATAAGCGAGTAATAGAAAGATATTTTGTTTTTTCTTGTAAATGCAAGCAGATTTGTTACGTCAATATTAAAAGCCACGCAGTAATGCGGTGTTGCAATGTTTGAATAAAACTCAAAATGCTCTTTTCTTTCCCATTTGTTAATATCAATTTCTTTTCTCATAAAATCATCCTCACAAATTCTTGTATATTTTTTCGAAATGAAATATATGAATTACATTATTTTCTCAAACACAAACATTCCCTCACCGCCGTCACCGACGAAATCTTCAGGCATATCAGGCTCGGGATTCTTTTCGTTTATGAATTTTACAATATGAAATCCGCATTTGTTTACATAAAAGTGAATGTTTCGTTTTTCAAAATAGGGTGTACAGGTTTCCCACACCTTTGTTTCGGGGTATAGCTTTTCAATAGCATTCCATATTGCAAAACCAATACCTTGAGCTTGTGTGCCGTATTTTACATAAAGCAAATCAAGATGATTATGCTGTGTCTTTTCGTCTATTACAACTACTGCACCGCCAACTATTTCGCCGTCAACGACAGCCTTGTATGCTGCTGAACCGTCAGCATTAAGTGAACGGTCAATATCTTTTTCGGGAAGAATGATATCGTCAGTTTTCCCATATACATCCTCAAAGCCTTTCTGAAAAGCTTCCTGTATATCGGTCTTGAACGCGGATATATCTTTTTCGCTCATAAGTATAAGTCTGAATGACATTTTGCACCTCATCAAATCTGTTTGTTTATATGAATTATTTTGTCACAACAGCTGAACCGTTTTTGGAAAGCGTATAAATAAATTCAGCCACTTCCTCAGGGCTTTCCTGCATACCGTTTTTTACCCAGCATTCAAGTGCGGCGGCACTGCCCATTATTGTATAAGCTGAAACCATTTGTTTATAGTTACTTGATAACTTACTGTTTTCGGAATTCATCTTATTCATATTGAATTTATCGGTCATAACAAAAACACGCTTCATAATCTTTGAACTGAAATGCTTTGAAAAAATAATATCTGAAATCATTTTATTAGATTTAAGCATTTTGCAGATG
This sequence comes from Acutalibacteraceae bacterium, assembly GCA_045592705.1. GTDB lineage: Bacteria > Bacillota > Clostridia > Oscillospirales > Acutalibacteraceae > CAG-177. Next base: position 35,471 of record JAZNVG010000037.1, read on the forward strand.
ACAGTTATGGCTTCAACCGTTGTGCCACTTTCGTTGAGAGATTCATCAACGGAATTTATCAGCCTGTTTTCAATTTCATTGTATAATTCTGTCACGCTTGAATAATGAGTATAAAATGTGTTTCTGTTTACCGTTGCTTTTCTGCAAAGCTCTGT
>JAZNVG010000038.1:0-71082 GCA_045592705.1 Acutalibacteraceae bacterium
AAAGTTCGTAGAGCCGCTGATAAAAAAGCTCCTTGCGATTGCAAAGACAGCAGTCAAACGTTGCTTTGAGATGAAGGAAAGACTCGACGGAATGACTGCTCGTTTTAATTACCGAGTAGTTGACAGTGACAAATATGTTAAGGCGAACAACGAGCTTCGGAGTGAAAATGAAAAGCTCACACACGAAGTTCAGGACTTCCGTCTAGTAAGAAGAATCTTTGGTGATGAACGTGTTGTTGAGTTGATTAACGAAGCAAGACGAGTCGAATATGAACAGCGTACGTCACGTTTCAGAAAACCGAAACGAATTATTCACAAAGGCAAGGACAAGGATGTCCGATAAGAAAAGATTACTAAATCGTATAGCAGACCCGAGTATGAGGAAAAATATGTAAGGAAAGGAGGATAAAATTTGCTTTTGGATGTATGCGACAAAACAAAGATAGCTTACTTTTGGTTATCTCAGGAGGAGCGAAACAATGAGGAGTTTTATGAATCTCTCAGACCGCAATACAGAGAATGGAAAAACAAAGGCTATGTGGTTTGTGTTTTTGTTTCAGGCAAGGAGAGTCTTGTTGAAAACACAAAGGAGCTTCTCGTACACAACAAAATGGTTCTCGCAAAAAAGAATTTGAGAGAACGTGACAGAGAGGCACGGTGAGTGCAGCTCTGTATAGGCAGAAATTATTCTGCCTACATACATGTAGCATCCGAAAGCAAATTAATTTCTCAAAGACGGTTGAAAAAATAAAATTATTATGTTACAATGTTGTTTGTTGAACAACAAATATATTTAATATAACATTGGTGGTAATATTTGGATGAGCACAAAAAGAATAGCGGCGTATATGCGAATTTCCGTTGATACGGAAAAAGACAGAGATAATACGTCGATTGAAAACCAAAGAAAAATAATAAAAGCATATATTAAACAAACATTTCCCGATGCTCAGGTTGATTACTATGAGGACCGTGACCGAAGCGGATACACCTTTGAGCAGAGAGAAAGCTATCAGCAGATGCGACCTCTTTTGATGAGCGGGCACTATCAGATTCTGATTATCAAGGATTTCTCTCGTTTTTCTCGCCGAAACAGCAGAGGTCTTGTTGAACTTGAAGATTTGAGGGATGCCGGAGTCAGGATCATATCAATCGGTGACAGTATTGACTACCCGACATACGATGATTGGAACAATATTCAGGTTCGCTTTTTGCTTAATGAAATGCCGGTTACCGATGCTTCCAAAAAGGTAAAGCGAGTTGTTGAACTCCGTCAGAACGGTGCTAACTGGGTATGCGCCGTGCCTTACGGCTACTACTTTGTTGACACAAAGAATATGGTGTTCGAAATTGACGAAAAGGCTGCCGAGGTTGTTCGGAAGATATTCGAGCTTTACAATAATGGTTGGGGATACAAGAAAATTGCAAATTATCTTACAGAGCAAAACATCCCCACACCCCGTATGGTAGAAAAGGAACGCAAGGAAGCCGAAGCGGCAAAGAGCAAAGGCAAAAAAGAGGTTAAAATCAAGGCAAGTCCGATATGGGCTATACCTACGGTCAGCGGAATTTTGCAAAATGATTTTTATATCGGAACTCTTCGCCAGCGCAAATACACCCGAACTAAAATTAACGGTCCTGAAAAGAAATTAGATAACGAGGAACACATTGTTTTTGAAAATCACCACGAAGCAATCGTAGAAATTAAGGCTTTTATGAAAGCTCAACAGCAGTTGAAATCAAGAACAAAATCGAATTACAGGGGTATCAAGAAATACGATACAACCTATTCGGGCTTTCTTTTCTGCGGTGACTGCGGAAGTCCGATGTTCTCAATGAGCAGACCTGATTTGGCACCTGCTTACACCTGCGGAACTTATCATAAGAGAGGTTTAAAGGGGTGCACCTCACATCACGTCCGTATTGATTTGCTCGACACAATGCTTAAAAAATATATCGAGCGAGTTATGATGAATGCAGATATTATGATAGCAGAGCTTGAAAAAGCAATTAAAGACGAGCCTCAGATGATGAACACATCTGCTTCAACAATTGCGGATTTAGAGGTTGATTTGGCGAAAACAAGAGAAAGCTTCAAGGCTACACAAAAACAGAAAATCCGTGAGCTTATGAAATGTGAAGATTCCAACCGTGATATTATTGAAGAAACCTATGAAGAAATCGAAGAAGAACTGTTGCAGAAAATCGAAGGCTTGGAAAAGCAAATTTCTCTCACGGTTGAACGCAGAAACACAACCATAGAGGTTAACCGAATCGCAAAAACGGCACTCGATATATTCCGTGCCCTGCTTGCAAAGGAAACTCTTGATAAAGGAGATTTATCTCTGATTATTGAAAAAATCTTTGTTTATGACAAAAAAGAGCCTGCCATTGAAATACAGCTCAAGTCAGATATTGCTATGCTGCTTAAGGCGGGAACACTTACCAAAGAACAGCTTGAAGAAGCAGGATACAGAGGTACTGTCGTAAATTTTAATTGGGACATCGAAGGTAACTTATCGGCCACAATAGTCCAGAAGGCTAATCACCGGACGGACAAGGCTTTCGGTGTCAATGTTGTATGTGAAGGCGACCCGTTGGAGATTTACACGGATTCCGACGGTGAGGTTATTTTTAAAAAGTATTCGCCCATCGGCGAGCTGTCTTCAATCACCTCTCAGTATGCCGAGGTACTTTACCGCAGCACCAACCTGCCCGTGCTTGTCACCGACCGTGACAGCGTTATTGCCTGCGCAGGTGTGCCCAAAAAAGAGCTCATCGACCGCCGTGTCAGCGGTGCACTTGAAAGTGTGATGGAAAAGCGCGAAAATTTCATTGCCGACAGCGACGACAGACTGCGCCCCATTGAAGGCGTTGACCGTGATGCCGCAATTGCCTTCCCCATTATCGGCGGGGGTGATGTTTCGGGTGCACTCGTGCTTCTTTCGGGTGAAAGCGGAGCCGCACCCAACCAGACGGAAATCAAGCTTGCGCAGGTTGCGGCTTCATTCCTCGGCAAGCAGATGGAAGAATAAAGAAGGACGGTTTACGGATTTTCCGCAAACCGCCTTTTTTATTTTATCGCAAAAAATTCTTTTATTTCGTCTATTCTTGCCTCGGTGTCTGCTCTGCCGAGCCGGTAAAGCGCTTCCAGCTTTTCGGGGTCGCGCTCAACTCTTTTCACCTGCAAATCCTTGCTCGGTTTTATGACAAGTATTCTACCCTGTTTTCGCTGTTTTTCGATTTCGTCAAGAGTTTCGTTATAAACAAGATGCCTTTTTTCCATTGCTCCAACAATTTTGGGATATTTTTTCAGAAACAGCCGCATAAGCCCCTGTGCCGAGGATTTTTCTTTGCGGAAGCCCTCCGGCTGTGTGAGCACAACCAGGTTTCGGTCATAGCCGTTTTCCTGAAACCATCTGAGCGGTACGGAATCGGCAATTCCGCCGTCGAGATATTCTCTGCCATTGATTTTCACCGTGCGCGAAACCAGCGGCATCGACGCGGAAGCCTGCATCCATTTAATGTCAATCTCACTGCCGTCAAGCTCGGGATAAACAGCCTCGCCCGTTTCAACATCGGTGCAGACGGCATAAAACCTGACGGGATTTGAGCAATATGTTTCCACATCAAACACGTCAAGCTTTTCGGGAATTTCGTGATATGAAAACTCCACATTGAAAAGGTCGCCCGTCGTAATCAGCGAACGGATGCTTGCATAACGCGGGTCATTGCAATATTTTTTGTTGTAGCGGATTATCCTGCCGATTTGCTTTGATTTATAGTTGCAGCCGTAAGCCACACCCGCCGAAACGCCGATGTAGCCGTCAACCCATATTTCATTTTCCATCAGCACATCAAGCACGCCTGCCGTGTACATTCCGCGCATTGCGCCGCCCTCAAGAACAAGACCCGTTTTCATTTTTACGCTCCCCATTTTGTCAGAATTTGATGATTATATTATAAATTCTTGCCGTCGGTGTGTCAAGCCGAAACGCATATTGCGGCGAAAACGGCACATACTTTTTCGGGGTGATAAAAATGGAAAAAAAGCCAAAGAAAAAAATCAGCGCAACAAAAAAGAATGTCAGCAACAAGCCTGCCGGTGCGTGGTATGACTCCGCTCAGGAAACCATTCCCACGGATGTTCTCGGCAGCTACACGGGCACACCCTTTGACGGCACAAAACCCGTGCAGGATGCGGACGATTTATAGAAATTTAACGGCGGGATGTGGGCATCCCGCCCTACAAGAATCGGCTTGAACGGAAAAAACTGTTCAAGCCGATTCTTTATCTTTTTTATGAAAGCAGCCATTCAACACCGTTGATGAGAAGGGCAAAAGGGGATATTACGGCGCCTGCCAGAAGAATAAACGCAATGAAAAACGCAAAATAACCTCCGGTAATCACAGCGTAAGGGATGGCAAGAATGTCGAAATCTTCTGTTTCGGGCTGAATATTCTCAAGGCCGTTGTTCTCACCGTCCTGCTCCTGAGTTAACGTGTCGCTCAATAACTCCGCATCTGCAGCAGGCATTTCATCCGCAGCAAATGCTGCCGAGGGGAGCGCCGCAAGCATCAGGGCTGCGCAAAGGATGATTGCCGCAAGCTTTCTGAAAGTTTTTTTCATTTTCATTCTCCTTGTTTATAACATCTCTGTAATCCACAGATATAATATTGAAACGGGAAGCCCGACGGGCAGGGAGACTATCCCTGCAAGAGAGGCCAGACCGATGTACAAAAACCAGAAGCCGGCAAATGAGGCATAAGCCACGCTGAATTCGAAGAAATCCTCAATTTTTTCAAGCAGCGTTCTGTCATCGGGCGGCTCGGGGTCAGGGTAATTGCTCTTGTTGCAAACCGCAATTTCGTCGGAAACGGTTATAACTTTGCCGTCGGCATCAACAATTTCAAAGTGAACGTATAAATCGCCGTGGTCGGCAGGGGGAACGGCAACCGTCAAATAGCTTCCCGATGCTCCGACTGCACCCTCGTGAAGATGCATTTTTTCGCTTTCGCTGTCATAGGTTCCGTACCAGATTATCTTTTCTGCCTGAGTTTCACCCAGATAATAGTGCGGATAAAGATTGAACTCTTTGCCTGTAAAATCCAACGGTGATTTTGCGGAATAAACCTCACTCATAACCTCAGGCTCTTCACCGTTGAAATACATACGGGTGAAACGGAACGTGTTGGCAAAATCGAGATTAACATCCGTTTGTGACTCAAGATAAGCCGTCTCAAACCAACCCGAATCCTCATAAGGAACGGTCTTGTCAAATTTTTTCATTTCAACAGCATTCCACTCTTCCTGAGTGCCTGCGTAAACGATGGCGAGCATATGGCAGAAGTTGCCGTTTACGACGGAAAACTCACAGAATGACTCAAGACTTTCGGGCAGGTAAATTTTGTAATAGCTTGCGCTGTTCATCGAAAATGCATCATAGCCGAGACTTGTCACTCCCTCTTCAACGGTAACCACCTTCATCTGCTGACGGTAGGTTTTCCACGGCGCAGGCTTTTCAAGCAGTCTGTAATTTTCCATTTCACCCTCGCCGCCGATGACAAGATTGCCGTCATCATAGAGAGTCCACGTAAGGTTTTCACCCTGCGCACCGCAAAAACCGCTGTCAACAAGCGTTCTTTCCTCCGCCGCAAAAGCTGCCGAGGGAAGCGCCGCAAGCATCAGGGCGGCGCAAAGGATGATTGCCGCAAGCTTTCTGAAAGTTTTTTTCATTTTCATTTCTCCTTTATTTGCAAAATTTTCCTTTATAAAATATGTGTCGGTTTTTCTGCAATCTGTTTCGCTGAAAATCTTAAGAAATTATTAAAAAAGAAAAAAGCGGTGTGACAAAAGCCACACCGCAGGTGATTTATCTGATTTTATTTTACGGGAACAAGCTTTTCCTTGCCGCCCATATAGGGGCGAAGGGCGACGGGAACATTCACGCTGCCGTCGGCATTGAGATTGTTTTCAAGGAATGCAATGAGCATTCTGGGGGGAGCAACAACGGTATTGTTGAGAGTGTGTGCGAAATATTTGTTGCCGTCAGCGCCGTTGACACGGATTTTAAGTCTGCGTGCCTGAGCATCGCCGAGGTTTGAGCAGGAACCGACCTCGAAATATTTCTTCTGTCTGGGACTCCATGCCTCAACGTCAAATGACTTGACCTTAAGGTCGGCAAGGTCGCCCGAGCAGCATTCAAGCGTTCTTACGGGAATGTCGAGTGAGCGGAAGAGGTCAACTGTATTCTGCCAGAGCTTTTCAAACCACATCATGCTGTCCTCGGGTTTGCAGACAACAATCATTTCCTGCTTTTCAAACTGGTGGATACGGTAAACGCCGCGCTCCTCAATGCCGTGTGCGCCCTTTTCCTTGCGGAAGCAGGGTGAATAGCTTGTCAGGGTGTGGGGCAGAGTTTTTTCGTCAACAATTGTGTCGATGTATTTACCAATCATTGAGTGTTCGCTTGTGCCGATGAGGAAGAGGTCCTCGCCCTCGATTTTATACATCATCGAATCCATTTCGGCAAAGCTCATAACACCGGTAACAACGTTGCTGCGAATCATAAAGGGAGGAACACAGTAAGTAAAGCCTCGGTCAATCATAAAATCGCGTGCATAGGAAATAACGGCGGAATGAAGGCGGGCAATGTCGCCCATCAGGTAATAAAAACCGTTGCCTGCAACGTTTCTTGCGGCATCAAGGTCAATGCCGTTGAATTTTTCCATAATATCGGTGTGATAAGGAATATCAAACTCGGGCACAACGGGCTCGCCGTATTTTGTAACCTCAACATTTTCGCTGTCATCCTTGCCGATGGGCACGGAGGGGTCGATAATGTTGGGAATTACCATCATAATGTTCTTGATTTTCTCGGCATATTCTGCCTCAAGTGCTTCACACTCGGCAAGGCGCTGTGAAAACTCGGTAACGCGGGTTTTTGCCGCCTGAGCCTCTTCCTTTTTGCCCTGTGCCATCAGTGCGCCGATTTCCTTTGAAACCTTGTTACGGTTTGCGCGCAGTGAGTCAGCCTCGGTCTTGATTGCGCGTGACTCGGCATCGAGTGCTATAACCTCATCAACAAGGGGAAGCTTTTTATCCTGAAATTTCTTTTTGATATTTTCTTTAACGATGTCGGGATTTTCTCTTAAAAATCTGATATCCAGCATTTTTATTTCCTCCGTTAATCCAAATTCTTTATAAATTCAACAGCCGAAGCGATTGCCTTATCGTCGGCAAGCTCAACCGCGCCCTTGTCAACAAGTGCCGCCGTTTTGGGGTCAAGCGGAAGCTTTGCAAGCACGGGAACACCCAGCTCTGCGGCAATTTCGTCAATCTTGCTGTCGCCGAAAATCTTGAATTCCTTGCCGCAGTCGGGGCAGGCAACATAGCTCATATTCTCAACAAGGCCGAGCACGGGGATATTCATAAGCTGTGCCATATTGAAAGCCTTTTTGACAATCATATTAACAAGGTCCTGCGGAGTTGTGACGATGATGATACCGTCAACGGGAAGATTCTGGAAAACAGTCAGCGCAACGTCGCCCGTTCCGGGAGGCATATCGACAAACATATAGTCAACAACACCCCAGGCAACGTCCTTCCAGAACTGCTGAATAACACCTGAAATGACGGGACCGCGCCAGACAACGGGCTGTTCTTCGTTTTCGAGAAGAAGGTTGACGGACATAACTCTGATGCCCGTTTTTGTTTCCTCGGGAAGAAGGCCGGTTTCATCTGCCTTTGCGTTTGTGTGGATGCCGAAAGCTTTGGGGATTGAGGGACCCGTGATATCTGCGTCAAGAATTGCGCACTGGTTGCCGCTTGTCTGCATACCGCAGGCAAGAAGCGAGGTGACAAGCGATTTGCCGACACCGCCTTTACCGCTGACAACGCCGATAACCTTTTTTACGCTTGAAAATTCACCGCTGGGAATTCTCAAATCTTCTTTCTTTTCTCCGCAGCTTGCGCTCTTGCAGTTTGAGCAGTCGCCGCTGCACTGTGTGTGGCTCATTTTAAAGACTCCAATCAAAATTTATTAATTATTAACTCAATTGCATAAACAACCGCAAAGATAAGCGGCTGATGAATAACGTAAATAATAAGCGCTTTTCTGCCGATTGCGCCGAAAAACGGGCAACGAGAAACATAAAGCGAGGGCGGAAATTTTCCCTCTTTTGCCCACACGCCCAGGAATGAACCGGCGAGGAAGATGAAAACATTCGGGAAAAGCGGAAAATAATCTGCCGAAGAAAATGTCGGCGAATAAATGCCGAGAGGCGCAAGAAAATCGTAATTATAAAGCACCTCAGGTATTTTGAAAACAAGCAGATTGCCGAAGCTCAGTGTGCCGCTTGAAATGTCTGCGGTGAATGCGTAAAGAAAAACGCACAGCAGCAAGCCCCAATGCGGCTCAATTTTATCAAGCACCTTTCTGAGCGCGGAAAAAATCAGCATTGACACCGAAAGAAAATGCAGAATTCCGAAATAAATCGCAAGACCGTCAAGCCCGAGCAACGGACAGATGTAAGCAGTGACAAGCGTAAAGCCAGCCGCAACCAGAATCAGACGGATACCGCGCTTTAAATTGTTGTGTGTCAGACGGCAGGAAATGCCCGAAATGAGAATGAAGATTCCCGCAAAAAACGGCTGAACGGGCATGAAAAAATCAAGCAGTCTGTCGCCTGCCTCAATGCCGAAAACACCGCCGAGCAGGAAAAACGCGTGGTAAAAAACCATGCACGCAACGGCAAAGCCCCTTACCTCATCCAAGAAAAATATTCTGTTTGGCGAAAGTGCTTTTTTCATATTCTCCCCCGTTGCCAAACAACTATAATAAATTATTTTAACATATCACCGCAAAAATGCAAGCATATATTTAAATCATATATACAAATAAAGGAAATTTATAAGAATAACACCGTTTTTCGGCACAAAAAAGGGGCTGTAAAAAAAGCGCAAACCGCATAAAGCAATATATAACAAGGGGTTCTACAGGAATTAATATCCTGCAGAACCCTGAAATTTTACTCAAAAGTTAAAAATGAAGAAAAAACAATGCTTTATGCTACGAACAAACTTCGCCACTCGACGTACTTTTGTACGCCTTCGGGCAAGCATAACAAGGCTGAAGCCTTGTTATTGCTCAGTTTGTCCGTTCTGCATCTTTTTTTTCTATCCCCTTAAAAAGGCTGTAAAAAAACTTGCGTTTTTTTACAGCCCCAAAATCATTTTTTATTTTGCCCTGCGGCTTTTAACAATTTTTCTGCGGCGCTTTTCTTCGAAAAGCTTGTCGGCGGCAAAACGCGCACCGAAATACAATTCGCCCACTCCGTATTTATTGTTGAAGCCGATTGTGCGGATATTTGCGGAAAACGTTCTGTCAATGAATTTGTCAAGGAAACGTTCTGCCCTGTTGGGATTCATATGCTTTACCGCATAGTCGGAAAATTCGTAGTCAAATTTTCTCTTCTCAAGCGTGTCAAAGTGCTTGTCGCCCTTGTCAAACGAAAAATCCTTTGCTGTTGCCGCGGCAGAGAAAATGACAATGCTTTTATCGTCGGGCAGGGTGATTCTGCCGTTGCAGACGGGCACCTCTGCGTGGAAAACATAAAACTGTTTTGCAATCATATCGCCGTTTTTGCCGTGAGTGTGCGAAAGGGTCAGCGCCTGAGCATAAGGCTTTATGTAGCCCGTTTCTTTGGTGCGCATAAGGTCCCAATGCCCGACCGCCTCAAAGCAATCGGGCACGGTGGTTTCAAAAGCTTTTCCGTCCGAAACAAAGGTTGCTTTTCTGTCTCCGTCAAGCGAGGCAAGCAGAAAATGAACGCTGTCTGCACCCTCGGGCACCGCAATTTCGCCGCCGTCGCAGACAAGACAGTTGTTGCCCTGACCGCCCAAATCATAAGAAACACCTGCAAAAAGAAGTGTTTCGGGTGTGATTTCCTCTGGCAGAGAAACACCGCCGCGCAGGGTGGATTTTTCTTTTGAATTGTTATCCGTAATTCCGACAGCGTTAAATGGTAACTCAACCTTCTGCTGTGCGGGGTTTTCGCCGTTTGTGCTTTCAAAAACAAGGGCAAAGCTCTTGATTTCATTGGCTTTCATATCAAAACAGAGCTTGCCGTCGCAGACCGCCGCACTGCCGATTTCGATTTCGTCGCCCCTGATTTCAAAGGCTTCTTTAATCGGCAGAGAAAATGCCGTTTCAACATTATTCTGAGCCTGACCGGAGCACTCGCAAAGGCGCAAAACGATTTTATCGGACTCCTGCGCTTTTTTAATTGCGCTGATTCTTACTTTATCATTATTGACCGATACAAATGAAAATTCCTTTGCCGCGCCGCAATGTTTTTCCGTCACAAAGGTGTGCATCGGCTGATTGAAGCGGTCGGCAAGTGCTGTTACCGTATCGGGCTTGCCGCTGTGTCCGCAGACGGCGAAAGAATAGCGGTTGATGCCCAAATCCATTATGTGCTGCGAGCATTCCCAGCGGTAGCTTGCCATCGGGGTGTGCACAACGGTCAGACGGATTGTTGAAAGGTCGGGCTTATCCCAGCCGCTTCTCGAATCGCTGAAAACCGAAACGCCGAAGTTCTGCATTTTGTCGGTGATGTCCGCCCATTTCTGCGCAGGCACCTCATAAAGAGTTTTTGTGTTGACTCCCCTTTCGGTGTAGCCGATGCCGATGTCATAATTTGCGTTTTCGTTCTCGGCGGCAAGGCAGAATTCCGCCTTAAGCAAAGAAGCCTCCTCGCGCCAGTCCGTTTCGTTGTAAACGCTGACAAATTCGCTTTCGGGGTCCAGCGAAATTATCTGTGTGAATTTTGATTTACCTGCCGTGCGCACAATTTTCAGCGCGCAGAGTGCAGCGCCCTTTTCTTCGACTGTGATTTCCGGATTTACGGCATACATATAAGGCTCGCTTATGATGTCGTCATATTTTATCTCCCATGCCGGCCAGGTGAATGAATGAACGTTGTTGAGAACTGCCAGCCTTATCGGCTTTTTAAGCAACTCTTTGCCGAGTTTTTTGTCGAAAACGGAGGAAATATCGCCGTTTGTATCAATTTTGACCGCAACATTCTTGTTTTCAAGTGAATTTTCGCTTATTTTAAGTCCCGTTGCCGCTTGAGCTTTGCTTTGAGCGGTGCGGATATCATAAACGGCAAGACCGACCGAGGGAACGGCGGCGAGGAAGGTTATTTTTCTTGTCTTTTCGGAAACTTTTTTGCTCTGTGAGGGAACCTCATTGCCGTCTTTGTCAAACACGGCGAAAAATTCGTCCGTGCTTTCGACCGTCACGCTGACTGCCTCACAGCGTTTGCCGACACCTTGCAACGGATTTGAAACAACAACGGGAATACCCTGACAGAAAGATGTGTCAAGAGTGCGTGAAATCGCCCTGACAGCGGCGGTGTATTCGGCGGAAAACGTGTTCATCGCCTGAACATAATCGTTGTGGTTGCGCTTGTAGCATTCCTCAAAGGAAGTGCCCGTGATATCGTCGTGGAAATGGTGGGCAATAACGTTTTTCCACGCTCTGTCAAGACCGTACTGCGGATATGAGGCAAGACCGCCGACAAATGCTGCACCCGAAAATCTTTCGGCGGCATCGGCAAGCTGTTCACAGCGTCTGTTCCAGCGCTTTGTGACCGTTCTTGATGTGTAACTGCCTGCGCCGTGCTCGGTCATCAGAAATTCGCCGTTCCAAACGGGCAATTTTGCTTTTTTATCGGACGGCAGACTTTCAAGAGAGTCAAAAAATTCTTTTGTTGATGCTGAAAGAACCTCGGTTTCGCTGTTTGCGTTCTCTTTTGCGGCATCACAAACGGCTTTTATTGACTTTTTGTGCGGTGCGCCGCCTCTGTCGCCGTTGCCGTGATAATTAAAGGTGCAGTCAAGGGAATATTTTTCCTGATTTTCTTTGATTTTTCCAAGGATTCTGTCATCTTTGCGGGGATTTTTAAGCAGAGTTGTGTAAGAAAACGGCTTCAATGCGCACCAGACTCCGTTACCGTCGGGACCGCTCCATCTGCCGATGTCAAAGGGTGTCGGCACGGCGCAACCCCAGACAAGCTTGCCCGTTGAAAAACCTGTCAGACCCGAGTGTGCCGAAACGCTCGGCAGAGCCTTGCCGAAGCCGAAGCAGTCGGGCAGGAAAATATCGTTGGACTCTGCGCCCAATTCGCGCCTGAAAAAACCGTTGCCGTAAAGAATGTTGCGGATGAGTGCCTCGGGCGAAGGGATATTCACATCGCCGTTTTCAAAGCAAGAACCGCAGGGATTCCACTTGCCCTGCTTTATGTATTCCTTGGCCTTTTCAAATTCTTCGGGATAATATTCCTTGAGAAGCTCGTAGCGCAGACTGCCCTCAAAGTTGAATTTATATCCCGGAAATTTATCAATAAGGCTGAAATTTGTTCTGAATGTGTCGGGAATATACTGCGAAATTGTTTTTTCGTAAGTCCACAGCCACGATGTATCAAGATGTGCCGTTGCAATTGTATAAATTTTTGCTTTCTCGTTTTTCACGCCATTTCTCCTCTTTTCACATCCGATTTAATGTGTGTTATTTTTTACACCGCGTCAGACACGCAACGCTTTCAATATGATTTGTGTGGGGGAACATATCAACCGGTCTTATTCTGCTGACCTTGTAGCCGTTTTTTGTTAAATATTCAAGGTCGCGCGCCTGCGTTTCGGGATTGCAGGAGATGTAAACCACTCTTTCGGGTGCAAGCTTTACAAGCGACGACAGAAATTTTCTGTCACTGCCTGCACGCGGCGGGTCCATAAAAACAACGTCTGCCGTTTCGCCGTTTTCGGCAAACGCCTGCATAAATTCGCCTGCATCGCCGCCGTAAAAACGTGCGTTTTCAATGGTGTTTCGCTTTGCGTTGTCAATTGCATCACGCACCGCATCGGGATTGAGCTCAACGCCGATTACGTTTTTTGCATATTTTGCCGCAACAAGACCGATTGTACCGATTCCGCAGTAAGCGTCAATCACGGTATCGTTTTCGTTAAGCTCCGCCAGACGCATTGCCTCGCCGTAAAGCTTTTCCGTCTGCACGGGGTTTATCTGATAAAAAGATTTTGCGGAAATGCGGAAAGTCAGACCGCACAGCACATCTTCAATGTAGCCCGTGCCGAAAAGCACCTCTTCGCGCTCGCCGAGCACCATACTTGTGTTTTTGGGGTTGACATTAAAAACAACCGTCGTGATTTCGGGGTGCATTTCAAGCAACGCGGCAGTGAATTTTTTCTTCAGCGGAAAAACCGCCTTGCCGCCGACGAGCACAACCATAACCTCGCCGCTTGTGAAGCCTCTTTTGACGAGCACGTGGCGCAGAAGTCCCGTTTTTGTATCCTCATTGTAAGGCTCAATTTTGAATTTCGGCAGCATTTTGCGGATATCGACAATGATTTTATCTGCCGTTTCGTCCTCTGTCATACAGCTGTCAACCTGCACAATGCGGTGTGTGCCCGACTGATAAACACCCGAAATTATTTTGCCCGAGCGTGTTTTGCCGAATGCCGCCTGCACCTTGTTGCGGTAATGGTAAGGATTTTCCATACCGAAAATCGGCAGGATTCTGCCGTATTTTTTAAGTAAAATTTCCGTGCGCGCCTGCTTCCAGCGCAGCTGTCTTTCATAGTTAAGATTCTGAAGCTGACAGCCGCCGCATTTTTTATAAAGCGGACACGGTGAAGCATTCTGCCCCTCTTTAAGCGGCTTTTCGGGCTTTTGTTTTTTTTCCGCTTTGCCGTTTTTTGCCGCAGAATTGTATGTTTTTTTCTTTGCTTTGTTTTCCATATTTATCAATACTCCGGATGGCTTTCGCCTTTTCTGTAAGCCTGCATTATATCTTTGAAAATATCTCCGTTTGAGGGCGGAGTCCAGGTGATTGCATTTGCACCTGCCTGAATTGTCTGCAAAATTGTCTCCCCCGTCGGTCCGCCCGTCGCAATGATGGGGAAATTCGGGTGATTTTTTCTGATTTTTGCCACAATTTCAGGAGTTTTTGCCGCGGCGGAAACGTTAAAAATATCAGCACCGCTTTCAATTCTTTTTTCAATGTCGTCGTTTTCGGAAACAACGGTGACAATAACGGGAATGTCGATTGTTTCCTTTAAAATTTCAATTGTTTCGTTTTTTGTCGGTGCGTTGACAACGACACCAAGTGCCCCCTGATATTCGGCATGAAGAGCAAGGTTGACAACCCTTTGACCCTGCGTAAGACCGCCGCCCACACCGACGAAAACGGGAACATCCGCCGCCGTCATCAGCGCCTGAGTTATGACGGGCTGAGGTGTGAAAGGATAAACGGCGATAACCGCGTCGGCATTTGTGTTGCGCACAATTGCGGCATCCGTTGAAAAAACAATGGATTTTATCCGTCTGCCGAGAATCTTTATTCCGCCGCATTTATAAATTTCTTCCGGTACCGAAATCATAAAATCCCGAAGCCAGCCTTTGACCTCAACGGCATTTTTATCGTTCATCTTACTTTCTCCTTTTCAAAACGCAAAAAATGTGATATAATCAATATGTAAATAAATATACTTTATATGAGGTGATTTTTTTGTTGAAGGAAACAGATATCAGAGAAATTAATGAAAGCCCCGTTTCTTTAATCGGCGACAACTGGGCACTCATCACGGCGGGTAACAGCGAAAAATTCAACACAATGACCGTCAGCTGGGGCGCACTCGGTGTTCTCTGGGGTAAACCTGCTGCCTTTGTTTTCATCCGTCCGCAGAGATATACTTTTGAATTTTTTGAAAAAGAAGAGTTTTTCACAGTCAACCTTATGGGCACCCAAAACCGAGATATTCTCACATTCTGCGGCAGAAACAGCGGCAGAGACTGCGACAAAATTGAAAAAACGGGTCTTAAACCGATTTTTCTTGAAAACGGTGTAACCTTTGAGCAGGCAGAATACACCCTTGTGTGCCGTAAATCCGCCGCGCAGGACATTGACCCGGCAGGCTTTATTGACCCGACAATCGACTCGAATTATTCCAATAAAGATTATCACCGTATGTATATCGGTGAAATTGTGAAAGTTTTCAAAAAATGTTAAAAAATTTTTAAAAAACGCTTGACAAACGGCATTTTTAAGTATATAATCATCAAGCACTTAAGAAAACGCCGTTGCGTTTTTTAGTCGGTGTCTATGACGTTGAGGGTCCACCCGTTCCCATCCCGAACACGGTAGTTAAGCTCAACAGTGCCGAAAATACTTGGCTGGAAGCGGCCCGGGAAAATAGGTCGACGCCGACACTTTTAAAGCAGCTGTCCAATAGGGCGGCTGTTTTTTTTGTTTTTATATATTCGTCAGCGAATCAACATAATTTGTGCGCTTCAAAAGGGTCTGAGAGGAAATTTGCGAAATGTAAACTTTCCTTTCGCCCTTTTTGTTTTTGCACACAATGAAAGATTTCGGAAGGTCGTAGCAGACGTTTTCAACCTCGTGTTCCTTTTCGGCAACGCTGAGATAATTTCGGGTGTTTTTTGACACCGTGGATGTGTCAAGGTCGAAAATGCCGATGATATCGTCAAATGTAATTACCTTATCCTGACCGACGTGCAGATACATTATATATTCACTGCCTTTCCGTTTTTAACCTCAAAAGCCTTACCCTTTGCAGAGCGCAGAAGCTGCGACGGGTCACAACAGGTTATGAAAACCTGACCCTCGCTCAGATAATTGAGAATGAAATTCTGGCGCCTTTCATCAAGCTCACTCATCACGTCATCAAGCAAAACAACGGGTCTTTCCCCCGTCAGCTTCTTTACAATTGAAGCTTCTGCAAGCTTTAACGCAAGGGCGCAGGAGCGCTGTTGACCCTGCGAGCCGTAGCTTCTTGCATCCCTGCCGTCAAGTGTCAGAATTAAATCGTCCGTCTGCGGGCCCGTTGACGTAAACTGACGTCTTATATCCGACTCCCTGCTTTTTTCAAGCGAGAGTTTTAATTTTTCTTTTATTTCGTCATCGCTCATTTTTTCATTTTTTGAAAAATCGTAAGTAAAAGAAAATTTTTCTCTGTCAGAGCTTATTCCGCCGTAAATCGAACCTGCGGATTCTTTTAAATCTTCAATGTAATCCAGACGGTAGCGGATTATTTTTGAAGCAAGGCGCACAAATTCAACATCGAGCGCCTCAAGATATTCGGGCGGCAACTGCATTTCGTTCATTTTTTTGAGAACGGAATTTCTCTGCGCAAGCACACGCAGATATTTTGACATAACACCTGCGTAATTCGGCTTTACAAGACTTATTGCAATATTCAAAAACTTTCGTCTTTCACTCGGTCCCTCTTTGACAACGCTGAGCATTGACGGCGAAAAAACAACAGCATAAAATTCACCCAGCATTTGTCTGGGTGAATCACAGTTTATTCCGTTTAAAATGATGTCTTTTTTTGCGGCAACGGTCATTTTTGCAGTCTGATCTCTGCCGTGTGCAAAAAAATCAAGCTCGGTTTTTGCAAAATCCTTGCCCTCTGCAATGAGATGGATGTTTTTTTGCGTGCGGAAAGAATAGCAGCCCGTGTAAAGCCACATTGCCTCAATAATATTTGTTTTGCCCTGACCGTTTTCGCCGTAAATAACGTTCATTTCTTCATCGGGAAAAAATTCAACCTCTTTAAGATTGCGAAAACCGTCTGCCGAAAATCTTGTTATTTTCATATTTACTCTACAACGTAAATTACATTTTCAAACTCTGCCCTGTCACCGCTGCGCATTTTTTTGCCGCGCTGTGTGCAGACCTCGCCGTTAACAAAAACTTCGCCTTCCTGAATCACTATTTTTGCGTGACCGCCCGTCTGAACGGCATCACACATTTTAAGAAAAGCGTCAAGTCTTATGAAATCGGAATCAATTTTCTTTTTAACTGTCGGTTTTTGCTTTACTTTAACTTTAATTTTCATTCTTTAACCTCACGGGAAGCACAAGGAATACAAAGGAATCGCCTTCGGGCGGGCAGATGAGAATGGGCTGAACGGCACCGTTAAGCATAACCTTAACCTCGTCCGTGTCACAGACCTTGAGTGCCTCAAGAACATATTTATTGTTAAAACCTACCGTGCAGACATCGCCCTGAACCTTTGCGTTGAGTCTGTCGCTTGCAGTACCAAGTGACGTAACGCTGGACATGCTTATCATATCAGCGGCAAAGGAGCACTTGACGGGGCTTTTAAGCTTGTCTGTGATAATAAGAGATGTTCTTTCAATGCTGTCGATAAAATCTCTTGTGTTGGCATAAACAACGGTTTTTGTGGATGACGGAATTGCGGCTTTATAATTTAAAAATTCGCCGTCAAGCAGTCTTGATATAATTGTATATTCGCCAACCTCAAAAATAATGTGTCTTTTGCCGACACCGACGGACATTTCTTCTTCACTGTCTGGCATCAGCTTAACAACCTCTGAAAGAGTTTTTGCGGGAACAACAAATGAAAGTGTTTCGCCCGAATAATTAATCTTTTCGTTTCTGATTGCAAGTCTTACACCGTCAACGGCAACAAGGCGAAGTTTGTTTTCGCTAACCTCAAACTTAACACCGGTGTGAACTGCCTTTGTGTCTTTGACGGCAACGGAGAAGATTGTTTTTCTTATCATATCTTTCAGAAGGTTCTGTGAAAGATTAATGGGATATCCGCCGGTTACGGAGGGTAACTCAGGATATTCTTCACCGGCGATGCCGATAAGTGAATATTCAACATCTCCGCTCTTGATAAGTGCAAGCTGACGCTGGTCACTTTCAATTATTACTGTTTCACCGGGCAGCTTTCTTAAAATGTCGCAGAAAATGCGAGCATTGAGAACAAGAGAGCCTTCCTCCTCGATTCTTGCGGGAATTTTTGTTGTCATTCCCATTTCAAGGTCATAGCCGGTGATTTTGATTGCGGAGTCGAGAGTTGTCATAAGTATGCCTTCAATGGCAGGGATGGCGGTTTTTGAAGAAGCCGCTCTTTCAACGTTCTGGCAGGCCTGAGCAAGGTCAGCGGTGTGGCATACAAATTTCATTTTGGTTCCTCCTAAATAAAACGGAAATTTCGCTTTTTATGTAGTGAATAATATAAATGTTATAGTAGTAATAATAGGGGCTGTGAATTGTTGGGATAACCTCTGAAACCCTTGATATACATAGCTTGTACGGTGGGGAAGGTTATGGATAAAAATGTGGAAAGATTTGGTTTGTCCACAGGGTATTTTTTGCCAATGTGGACAGTGTGGAAAACTGATTGTTAGTTGTTGTTAGTTTTGTGGATAACTTTTTAAGGGGAAATGGCAGAAAAAGGTAATTTATAAGTCGATTCTGCCGTCAATTGCTTTCATCAGAGTGACCTCATCGGCATATTCGAGGTCTGCGCCGACTGGAATTCCGTAAGCAAGGCGGCTGACTTTGATACCGAGAGGTTTAATAAGACGTGAAATATACATTGCGGTGGTTTCGCCCTCAACGGTAGGATTTGTCGCCATAATGACCTCTTTTATTGAGGTGTCCGAAAGGCGGTTGACAAGCTCTTTAACGCAGATGTCTTCAACACCCACACCGTTCATCGGTGAAATAACGCCGTGCAGAACGTGGTAAAGACCGTTGTATTCATGCGTTTTTTCAATTGCAATGACATCACGGGGGTCCTCAACAACGCAGATTACGGATTTATCTCTTGCCGGATTGTTGCAGACGGCGCAGGTGTCGCCGTCGGTAAGGTCGCAACAGACAGAGCAACGGTGAATTGCTTTTCGTGCATTGAGAATTGTGTCGGCAAATTTCTGCGCCTCTTCCTCAGACATTGAAAGAATCTGAAATGCAAGACGCTGTGCGCTTTTGCGTCCGATTGAGGGAAGGCGTGCGAATTGGTCGATTAATTGCTCAAGCGGTGGGGTAAGCCCTGCCAATTAAAACAGACCGGGGATGGAAAGGCCGCCTTTTGCCTGCTCCATTCCTTTTTCCATAGCTTCGCCTGCTTTGCGCACACTTTCGTTAAATGCAGACATAATGAGGTCTTCAAGCATTTCAACGTCTTCGGGGTCAACAATTTCAGGCTGAAGCTTAACAGCCGTAACTTCATATTTACCGTTGACGGTAATTTCAACAGCACCGCCGCCGACAGAGGTTGAAAATTCTGTTGCTTCAACTTCTGCCTGAATGCGTGTCATATTTTCTTGCATTTCCTGAATTTTTTTCATCATATTTGCGCTGCCGCCCTGGGCACCGCCGGGAATTCTTGCCTTCATTATGAATTTCCTCCGTTATTGTTAAAAATGTTGATTTTATTTTTTATATCCGCAAGCGGACTTTTGTTTTTTTCACTTTCCGCCTGCTTATTGTTTGCAACGGCAATCCTCAGCTTTGTGCCCGTTACATTGAAAAGAGAGGTTTTGAGCGCGGTTGAGTGTGAATCCTGCTTAATGAAATCAAACAGTGTGGGGTTGGGTGAGCGAATGATTACCATATCGCCTTTTATTACCGCCTCGGAGCCGATGAGAATTCCGAAAAGACCCATATCGTTTGATTTAAGGTCTTCAATTGTTTCTGCCCAGCGGTCAAAGGGTCTGACCTCGTCGCTGAGTTTGTATTCCGCGGCAGGTGCGGTTTCTTCTTTTGCAGGTTTGGCAACGGGTGCAGGTGCGGAAACTTTTTCGGGTTTGGGTGCTTCGGGAATTTCTTCTTTCTTTTCAGGCTTTGCAACCGTTTCCTGCGGCGGTGTTACGGGCTTGGGCGGTGCAACGGGTGCGGCAAAGGTCGGTTGCGGCTGTGCAGGTGCGGCAGGTGTGAAGGTTTCGTTTGCCGCCTGCGGTGCACACATTCTGACAAGGGCGGTTTCAATGAGAATTTTCTTGTTTGAAACGCCTTTTATATTTTTGGATGTCTGTGTAAGAACATCAATGCAGTCAAGAATTTTTGAAAGCTTTAACTGCGAAGCGCGCGTTCTGAGCATTTCAAGCTCATCTGATGAGCAGATAATCATATCCTTGGGATCGGAAACGGTTTTGATTACCATAAGGTTGCGGAAATGCAACGCAAGCTCGGTGCAAAGACTTTCAGAGTCGCAAGCCTCGTTGTGAAGCTTTGAAACAAGGCGCAATGCCGAAGCAAAATCAGAGGTCGCAATATAATTTGAAAAATCAAAGAGATGTTCACTGCCTGCAATGCCCGAGGCCTTTGTGACAACCTCTTGAGTGATTGTTTTTTCTTTGTCAACACAGCAACGGTCAAAAAGTGAAACTGCGTCACGCATACCGCCGTCGGAAAGACGTGCAATCAGACCTGCGGCAGCCTCGGTGAGGGAAACACCCTCCTGCTGTGCAATATATAAAAGTCGTTTTGAAATATCGTCGGGAGAAATGCGTTTAAAATCGAAGCGCTGACAGCGTGAAAGAATTGTTGCCGGCAGCTTGTGAAGCTCAGTTGTGGCAAGAATGAACAAAACGTGCTTGGGCGGCTCTTCAAGTGTTTTGAGCAACGCATTGAAGGCGCTTGTTGAAAGCATGTGGACCTCGTCGATTATGTAAACGCGGTATTTGGCATAAACGGGAGTATAGCTTGCCTCCTCACGCAGGTCGCGGATATTTTCAACGGAGTTGTTGCTTGCCGCGTCGATTTCAATAACATCAAGAATTGAGGATGAGTCAATGGATTTGCAGATTTCACACTCGTTACAGGGGTTGCCGTTGACGGGAGAAAGGCAGTTGACGGCTTTTGAAAGAATTTTTGCGCAGGATGTTTTACCCGTACCCCTTGTGCCCGTGAAAAGGTAGGCATGAGAAATGCGGCCGCTCTCTAATTCATTTTTGAGAGTGACCGTAACCTGGGGCTGACCGACAACGTCATCAAACGTGCGCGGACGCCATTTTCTGTAAAGAGCCTGATACATAAAACAAAATCCATTCGTGAAAAAATAAAAACAGAGCAAGACCCGGCCTTAGTCATATGGCGGGCAGGCAGACTGTGGCGCACAAGACTGTCCGCTTAATGCTGCTCGGTTCCCCGCCTGACATGGTTCACGGTGCCCTGTCGCACAGGACCCACACGCCACATGACTAAAACAAAGCCCTGCTCCGTTTCTAATATTATATTATATAAATACTATAATATCAAGAGAAATCTTAAAAAAGTTTGTTTCGGTGAGAAAAATATCAAATTTTTGTTTCTTTTCTTTTTCTTAATTGAGAAAAAAAGTCGCTGAGCAATGCCGCACATTCTTCCGCCATAATTCCCGAAACAACCTCGGGCTTGTGGTTATAAGGCAAGTCAAAAAGATTTATAACGCTTTCGCACGAGCCGGCCTTCATATCCTTTGCGCCGTAAACAAGTCGGCGGATTCGGGAGTTGATTATTGCGCCCGTGCACATCGGACAGGGCTCAAGCGTGACGTATAAATCACACTCCCACAGCCGCCAGCCGCCCAGCCTTTTGCAGGCAAGAGAAATTGCCTCAAGCTCGGCGTGGGCAAGTGCATTTTTGTCTTTTTCGCGTCTGTTTCTGCCAACGCTCACAACCTCGCCGTTGCGCACGACAACCGCACCGACGGGCACTTCACCCTCGGCGGCGGCAAGCTTTGCCTGTTCGGTTGCAAGAAGCATAAAATCGGTGTCGGTCATATTCTTTCTCCGTTTTTCCGGTTTTATTCATTATAACAAACCCCCGGCGCTTTGTGAAGAGGTAAAAGCAATTCCGTTCACATTTTTAATCTGTATGAATATGATATTTCGGGAGGGATTTTATGAACGAATGTAAGACTCCGTTTTTTCTCGGTTCAAGCGCACCGAGCGGATTTTTTTCTCTTTTTGATGAGCTTCGCCGTCCGCTTGACGGGTGGTACACCTACATAATCAAGGGCGGGCCGGGTACGGGCAAATCGTCAATGATGAACAGCATTGCAAAAAAGCTTGAGCAGGAAGGATTCTCTGTTGAGCGCATTTACTGCGCCTCTGACCCCGTGTCGCTGGATGCGATAATCTGCGACACCCTGCGTGTGAGCATTGCCGACGGCACGGCGCCTCATACGCTTGAAACCCGTTATCCCGGTATATGCGATGAAATTGTTGACCTCGGAAAATTCTGGGATTGCGCCAAGCTTTCCGAAAATGCCGATAAAATTATTGCTCTGACCGACAAAAATGCGGTCTGTTACAAAAAATGCCGACGTTTTCTTGAGGCGGCTTACGGAATAAACGACGACGCCTGCAGAATTGTTACGGCAGCGATGGATGAAAACCGTCTTGCACGCTATGCTTCGCGTCTTGTTGCGCGCTATCTTCCCCCGCCCTCGGGCAGAATCGGAACAGTAAAGCGCAGAATGATTGAGGCGGTCACTCCGCAGGGATATTTCGTTTTTGATTCAGCCGCCGCGGCGTGTGAAACGGCTGTTATTTTTGAAGATGACACCGCCTGCTGTGCGGTTGCGCTGATTGAACAGCTGAGACGTTACATTCTCGGTAACGGACTTGATGCAATCTGCTGTTACGGAATTGACGGCACCTGCCGACATATTATTGTGCCCCAAATTTCTCTCGGCTTTTTCACCGCTGACCGCTACTGCAATTTTGATTTGCCAAACGCAAAACGGGTCAGACTGCGCCGATATCTTGACAGCGAAAAATTAAACGAAAGCCGCGCAAGACTTGCCTTTTCAAGAAAAGCGCGGGATGAATTTATGAAAGAAGCACTGACCGCCGTTTCACAGGCAAAAGAGATTCACGACGAGCTTGAAAAGTACTACATCAGAGCGATGGATTTTTCTCAGGTGGAAAAAACAAAAGAGGAACTTCTTTCAAAGCTCCTCTTGCGAAAAAGATATGACTGATTTTGACGGGTGGGGGCAACGCAGTTTCCCCTGCCCTTTTTATTCAAGGGCCTCAAGTGCGGCAGCAATCACTGCAAGGTCATCCTTGCTGTAAAAGCTGATTTCAAGTGTGCCGGCTTCCTTGCCGCTTTTTGTGATTACCCTTGCTTTTCTGCCGAGCGAATTGTTAAGGGCAAGCTCAACCTCATCAAAGAAGGAATCCCTTGATGTGCGTGCCTTTGCCGTCTTTTTCTCGGTGTTGAGAGCCTTGACAAGCTTTTCCGTTTCGCGCACGGAAAGCTTTTTGGTAACAACGATTTTTGCCGCGTTGAGAATTTTTTCTTCGCCCTCAAGACCTGCAAGTGCCCTTGCGTGACCGGCCGAAAGTGTGCCGTCGGTTACAAGTGCAATAACCTCCTCGGGAAGCTTGAGCAGACGCAGAGCATTTGTGATGACGGGACGGGATTTGCCCACAAGACCTGCCGCCTCTTCCTGCGACAAATCAAAGTCATCAATCAGCTTGCGGTAACCCTTCGCCTCTTCAATCGGGTCAAGGTCTTCTCTCTGTAAATTTTCTATTAAAGAAAATACAGCCGCCTCACGGTCATCCATTTCTTTAATGATAACAGGCACTTCCGTAAGACCTGCAATGCGTGAAGCTCGCCAGCGTCTTTCACCTGCCACAAGCTGATAACCGCCGCTGGGCAACGGACGCACAAGCAGCGGCTGCAAAACACCGTGGCGGGCAATGCTGTCTGCAAGCTCTGCAAGAGCCTCATCCTTGAAATTTTTGCGCGGCTGGTCGGGATTTGTTTCAATATCCATCAGTTTCAGCTTGACAGACTGACCGACACCGGTTTCTTCAATTGAATTGTCGGCAAAAAGAGCATCAAGACCCTTGCCGAGACCGCCTTTTTTCATTGCCATTTTCTTTCCCCCTTACTTTTTTCCGTTCATTTTCAAAAATTCGTCTGTGAATTTGTCGTAGGCAACGGCGCCCGTGGAGCGCTTGTCATAATAGATTATCGGCTGACCGTAGCTGGGTGCTTCCGAAAGTCTGACATTGCGCGGAATAACGCTTGAATAGACTTTTTTCGGGAAGCAACGCTTGACCTCATGCACAACCTGTTGTGTCAGATTAAGTCTGCCGTCATACATAGTGAGTAAAACACCCTCAATCTCAAGATAAGGATTATAAAGGCGCTTGACCTGACGGACAGTCGAAATAAGCTGTGAAAGTCCCTCAAGTGCATAGTATTCGCACTGAATCGGCACCATCAGAGTGTCGGCGGCACAAAGCGCATTGAGCGTGATAAGACCGAGCGAGGGCGGACAGTCAAGCAGAATGAAATCATAATTTTCTTTTTCGAGCGCAAGTGCGTGCTTAAGGCGGCTTTCACGCTTGGGAACCTCAACAAGCTCAAGCTCAGCACCCGCAACCTCCATACTGGAGGGCAAAACCGTAACGTTTTCGTAAGGTGTGACAACTGCGGTGTCTTTGACGGCGGCAGAATTCACCAGCACATCGTAAGATGAAAGCTTAAGGCCTTTCTTATTTACGCCGAGTCCGCTTGTCGAATTTCCCTGGGGGTCAATGTCAACAAGCATTGTTTTATATCCCTTGCAGCCGAGTGAAGCGGCAAGGTTAACGGCGGGTGTGGTTTTGCCGACACCGCCCTTTTGGTTAACAATTGCAATAATTTTTCCCAAAAAATCTCCTCCCCTGTTCTTTTTCAGTCAATTATAGCACGTTTCGGCGCAAAATGGAAGAAAATTTTTTGTTTCACGTGAAACTAACAGCAGAAAGTTGAAAAATACACATCCCCACTCCCCTTTTTTGTTCCACGTGAAACATTAAACAGCAAAGAGGACAGACCCCGAAAGGCCTGCCCCCTTTGCTGTGGATGTGGGTGTGAAAGAGAAAGATATGGTATAAGGAGTACTCAAATTAAGAAGATGTCACGCGATTGAAGTGTTCTGCTTTGCGCGGATGACGCAGTTTTTCGTTTTGGGTATGCGGATTACATATTCAATGTATTCTTCCGTTTCGCTTTTTGCCGAGTCAGCCTCAATCCCTGCGCGCCGCATTGTGTCAACGGCATGGTTTAAGGTGTTTACGAAAAGGCGCACATCTTTGAAAAGCTTTGTGGGCGGCTGGCGTTTTTTTGTCGGACTTTGCGCAATCTGTTCAACAAGCGCTTCCGTTTCGGAAACAGTCAGGTGTTTTTCGGTGATTATTGAAAGTGCGCGCTTAATCTGCTGCTCGGTTGTCAGTCTGAGCAACGCTCTTGCATGCCTTTCGCTTAATCCTGCGGACATTATTTTGTGGCGCGAATCCTCGCTGAGCCTTAACAATCTCAGCTTGTTCGAGATTGTTGTGGGCGCTTTGCCGAGTTTTTGCGAAACGTCCTCCCTGCTCATCCCAAAATTGACAATCAGCTTTTCAATGGCAATCGCTTCCTCAAAGAAGCTCAGGTCACTTCGCTGAACGTTTTCGAGAATTGAAAACAGAGCCGATTTTTCATCGTTTGCCTCAATCAGAATACACGGTATGTTTGCAATGCCGACAAGGCGCGCGGCGCGCAGACGTCTTTCACCGGAGATAAGCTCATATTTACCCTCTTCGTTAAGTCGCACCGCTATCGGCTGAATGATGCCGTTGAGGCGAATACTCTGGGCAAGACCCTCAAGCTCATCAAAGTCAAACCTCAGACGCGGCTGATGCGGATTGGGTACGATTTCCGTTTGCGGCACAAGCAAAATGTTTCCGCCGACCTTGCATTTTGGTGTTTTCAACGTCCGTGCACCTCCCGTGCGTTTCATCTTGACTAAAGCATAGCACCGAAAAAACAATTTGTCCAACCTTTTCGGCTGACCGTTTTTGATAAAAAAAGACCGCTGCTGATAAAATCAGAGCGGTTTTTTTGAAATCTGTGCCGAAACTCTCGGATACTTTGTCGGAGTTTGCGATATCTTTTTAATGAAAACAAGGTTTCTTTCGCCGTCATCGGCAAGAGAAAAGCTTTTGACCCCGGTAATTTCACCGCCGAGAAGCTTTATTGCCGCCGCTGCGGCATCAATTTCTTCCTGCGCCTTTGCGCCTTTCATGGCAACAAATGTGCCGCCGACCTTTACAAACGGCAGACAGTATTCCGCAAGTACATTCAATGAAGCGACCGCACGGGAAACGCAGAAATCAAAGCTTTCACGGTAAGCCTTGTTCTGACCCGCTTCTTCGGCGCGTGCGTGAAGTGTTGTGGCATCAATGCCCATATCTTCAAGACTTTCGGCAATGAAGGCAAGCTTTTTGCCGGTGCTGTCAAGCATTGTCATCCTTAAGTCGGGGCGCGCAATGAGCATCGGAACTGAGGGAAAGCCTGCGCCCGTGCCGACATCAATGACCTTTGCGCCGCTGTCAGGGATTATAATTGAAAATACGGAAAGGCTGTCGGCAAAATGTTTTACTGCAATACCGTCGGGGTCGGTGATTGCGGTGAGATTCATAACTTTATTTTTTTCGACAAGTTTTTCGGCATAGCTTTCAAACAAGGCAAGCTTTTCGCCGCTTAATTCAACACCGAAGCCGTCGGCAAGAGTTTTAAGTTTTTCAAGATTAACCGTCAATTGAGCCGCTCCTTTCAAGATAAATGAGCAAAACGGAAATGTCGGCAGGGCTGACACCCGAAATTCGCGATGCCTGACCGACGCTTTCGGGGCGTGCCTTGGAAAGCTTTTCACGCGCCTCAAGGCGAAGACCGGTTATATTATTGTAATTAATATCTAAAGGCAGCTTGCGTACCTCAAGTCGGCGCATCTCGTGCACCTGAGCTTCCTGACGGCGCAGATATCCCTCATATTTGATATCAATCTCAACCTGCTCGAAAATTTCGGGCGCAAGGTCGGGACGTGACGGGTCAAAGGGGGAGAGCAGGTCATAATCAACCTGCGGACGCTTTAAAAGCTCAATCATACGCACGCTGCACTCCAACGCAGATGTTCCACGTGAAACAAGCAGTGCGTTTAATTCGGGCACATCTTTGATTACCGTATCTTCAACGCGTTTGCGCTCTGCGGCAATCAGCTCAAGCTTTTTGTTGAATTTCTCAAATCTTTCGTCGCTGACAAGGCCGATTTCGTGGCCGAGAGGTGTCAGGCGGCGGTCTGCGTTATCCTGACGCAGGATAAGACGGTATTCCGAACGGGAAGTCATCATACGGTAGGGGTCGGAGCAACCCTTTGTGACAAGGTCATCAATCAGGGTGCCGATGTAGGAGCCGCTTCGCTCAAAAACAACGGGTTCCTTGCCCTGAACCTTGCGCGCGGCATTGATTCCTGCGACAAGACCCTGTGCGGCGGCTTCTTCGTATCCGCTGGAGCCGTTGAACTGACCTGCGCCGAAAAGACCGACAAAATCAATGAATTCCAGAGTCCGGCGCAGTGAAAGCGGGTCAACGCAGTCATATTCAATCGCATAAGCCGTGCGCAGAACCTCGCAGTTCTCAAGACCGGGGATGCTGCGCATTATTTTCAGCTGCACATCCTCGGGCAGGGAAGAAGACAGACCCTGCAGATACATTTCGTCCGTATGCTCGCCGCAGGGCTCTACAAATATCTGATGGCGCTCCTTTTCGGGGAAGCGCACGATTTTATCTTCAATGCTCGGGCAGTAGCGCGGACCGACACCGTCAATTTTGCCCGAGAATAGGGGAGAGCGATGAAGGTTATCAAGAATAATCTGTTTTGTTTCGGGTGCGGTATATGTAATATAACAAGGTTCAATATTCTTTATCGGAAAATTAGTGCCGTATGAAAACGGAACTGTTCTTTCGTCACCGTGCTGAGGCTCAAGCTTGTCAATGCCGACACTGCGGCGGTTAACGCGCGGGGGAGTGCCCGTTTTGAATCGGCGCGTGAGCACACCCAGCTTTTTGAGCGCAACGGCAAGCTCATTTGAAGGGAACATTCCGTCGGGGCCGCTTTCATAGCTGACATCACCGACATAGACCTTGCCTGCAAGGAAGGTGCCCGTTGCAATGATAACGCACTTTGCCGAATAAACCGCTTCAAGCTTTGTTTTAAGAAGCCATTCACCGTCTTTTCTTGTCAGGTCAACAATTTCCGCCTGACGCAGGTAAAGATTCTCCTGCTTTTCAAGGCAGGCTTTCATATATTCGGAATAAGCGCGGCGGTCAATCTGCGCACGCAGACTGTGCACGGCAGGACCCTTTCCGAGGTTGAGCATTCTGCTTTGCAGGGTGAAGCGGTCAGCGGCAATGCCCATTTCGCCGCCGAGTGCGTCGATTTCACGCACAAGGTGACCCTTTGAGGTGCCGCCGATTGACGGGTTGCACGGCATATTGCCGACCCAGTCGAGATTTATCGTAAAAACGGCGGTTTTACAGCCAAGACGGGCGGCGGCAAGACCTGCCTCAATGCCCGCGTGACCTGCGCCGATTACGGCAATATCATATTTTTCAGCAAAATATTCCATATATTCTCCAAAAGAAATTACTTGCCGACACAGAAACGGGAAAATACCTCGTCAACAATGGCGGCTTTGGCTTTCTGACCCGTAAGCTCAAGCAGAGCATCAACCGCACCCTCGGCGCACACGGTCACGGCATCCAGCGTGACACCTGCAAAAAGGGCGGCAATTGCTTCATCAAGGGCGGTGATTGCCCTGACACAGCACGCGCGCTGTCTTTCGTTTGCAAGGCAGGCGCTGTTGGGGTCAAACAAATCGGTTGAAAGAAGACGTGAAACGGCTGCCTCAAGGTCCTCGGTGCCCTCGCCCGTGGCGGCGGAAATGCGCACGGTTTCGTCGACATACTGTTCGATAATATTTATATCCGCCTCAGTGGGCAGGTCGGCTTTGTTGACAACGGCAACGGTGAGCTTGCCCTTACAGCCCTTGAGAATTTCCATATCGTCATCACTCAGCGGTTTTGCGCTGTCGAAAACGGCAAGCACGAGGGCGGCACGCTCAAAACGCTGTCTGGCGCGGTCAACGCCGATGTTTTCAATTACATTGTCGGTCTGATGAATTCCGGCGGTGTCTGCAAGGTGCAGAATCAGCTCGCCGATTTTAACGCTTTCCTCAACGACATCGCGGGTTGTGCCGGCAATATCGGTGACAATTGAGCGCTCACAGCCCGAAAGCATATTCATAAGCGTGGATTTGCCGACATTCGGTTTGCCGACAATAACGGTGTCAATGCCCTGGGTGAGCACTTTGCCGCAGTCGAAGCGGCGGATAATTTCCTCAAGGCGCTTTTTTGCATTTTCAAAAACGGGCAGCAGGGTTTCGTCGGAGGTGTCGGCGATATCCTCATCGGGATAATCGACCCAGGCGGCAAGACCTGCGCACACGGAAACGATACTTTGTGCGATTTCGGAAATTTCACGGCTGAGAAGTCCGTCAAGGGTATTGAGTGCGGCACTTGCGGCCTGCTTTCCGCTTGCGCCGATAAGGGACATAACCGCCTCGCTTTCGGCAAGGTCAATTCTGCCGTTTAAAAAGGCACGTTTTGTGAATTCACCGGCTTCCGCAGGAACAGCGCCTGCGCCCAGCGCGGCACGCAAAACCTGCTGTGTGACAAACATTCCGCCGTGGCACGAAATTTCGGCGGTGTCCTCGCCCGTGTAGCTGTGCCCTGCACGGAAAACGAGGCATATAGCCTCGTCAATCAAATCATTATTATCATAAACCTTGCCGAAATAAGCGCGGTAACCCTTGCTTTCGGTGAGGTTTACGTCTTTTTTTACGGGTCTGAAAATTTCTGCCGCAATTTGGAGCGATTTTTCGCCCGAAATTCTTACAATTCCGATTCCGCCCGCGGCGGCAGGGGTTGCAATGGCGGCGATGGTGGGATAGCTTTGCATTTTTGCCTCCTATTCGATTTCAAGCGGCAGTCTTTCGCCGTCAAAGCGTCGTGCAATTCTTCCGAAGGCGCGTGCGGCGCGTGAAAATTCGGGATAAATGCCTGTTACGGTGGAGTAAGTCACCGCATCATCCTCGGGCACGATGCCGATAAGCTGAAGTCCGGCGGCGTCAATGCATTCGTCAATATTGAGCAGACGGTGTTTTTTAACCGGCTTGACCTCGAAACGGTTAATGACGAGGCGGATATCGTCAACACCGATTGTGCGCAGTCTGTCGGCGGCGCGTGCACCGCTTCTGACACAGACATTGTCGGGTGTTGCAACAATGACCGCCCTGTCAGCGGCACCTGCGCAAAGGGTGAAGCCCTCGGCAATACCTGCAGGGGCGTCGAAAATTATGTAGTCAAACATACCGTCAAGCTGTGAGAAAAGGTCGTTGAAAGCTTCTTTTGAAAATTCTTCCTCCTGCGCATCCGGCACGGCAAGGAAAGAAATGCCGCGTGCGTCGATAATTGCGTTTTCGGTTTCGCAGCGGCCTGCAAGAATGTCGCCCCAGTTGAAAACAACATCCTTTGTGACCCCGAGCATTATGTCAAGACCGCCCAGGGAAAGGTCACAGTCAACAAGCAGAACTTTCTTATTGAGTTTTTTAAGGGCATGTCCGATACCGACAGCGGCGGAGGATTTACCCACACCGCCTTTGCCCGATGCAATTACGATTTTTACAGACATTTTAAACCTCTTTTATCCGATAAGTGTGTTTTCGGTGACAACCTGAGACGAAGCATCCGCACCCGAGAAATAGTAATCGACAACCGCCGCAACAACGGGGGATGCCGAAGAACCGCTGGCAAAGCCTTCGCCGACAACGGCAACGGCAATTTCGGGATTTTCAAACGGAGCAAACGCAACAAGGAAGCCGTTGTTGATTTTTGTTGAAACGCCGTTAATCATTCTGTATTCCTGCGATGTACCCGTTTTTGCGCCGAGCTTTACGGGCAGGTTTTTGAAGCATTCGTAGCAGTAGCCGGAGTCGCACACTCTGTACATTCCGTCTTTGACAATCTGAATTGTTTCGGCGGAAAGACCCGTTTCGCACACAACCTCGGGGGTGTTGCTCATAACAACCTCGGACATATCGTAGCTCATAACGGATTTTACAAAGTGAGTGCGGTAGCGAGTGCCGCCGTTTGCGATTGTGGCGCAGTAGTTGGCAAGCTGAATGGGGGAGATGAGGTTACCGCCCTGACCGATTGAGGCGGCGATGGTGTAACCTGGCAGCCAGCTCTGGCCGATGGATTCACGGTATTCGGGGCTGTCGAGAACACCCGAAGCCTCGGCAATTTCAACACCGGTTTTCTGACCGAAGCCGAGCAGGGTGCGGTATTCGTTGATTTTGTCAATGCCGAGCACTCTGCCGACCTGATAGAAAAAGATGTTGCAGGACTCGTCAATTGCGCTGACAACGTTGATATAACGGGATTTGTGGTACTGGTTACATTTGAATTCCTGCTCGTAATATTTGTAAAGCACAGAGCAGTAGTGGGTTGTGTCACGCGTGATTGTTTCTTCCTCCAGCGCGGCAAGGGCAACGGAAAGCTTCATTGTTGAGCCCGTTGCATAGGTACTCAGCAGGGCACGGTTCCACAGAGGAGCGCCCGGCATTTCATTGAGTTCCTTGAATTTTTCGCTGTATGTCGAAATATCGTAGGTGGGATAAGACGCGCAAGCAAGAACCTCGCCCGTGTTGCAGTTGAGAACAACAACGGCGCCTGCCGCATCAACGATACTGTTGTTTTCGTATTTGTAGTCAATGAGCATTTTTTTCAGGGAGTCGCGCGCAACCGCCTGAAGCCCTGCATCAATTGTCAGAACAACGGTGTTGCCCTGTTGCGGAGCAACCGCAACGGATGTTGTGACATTGCCGTCGGCATCCGTTGAAACGGCCTTTTTGCCCGAAACGCCGTGAAGATAATCCTCCATTGCAAGCTCAATTCCGCTTTTGCCGATGGTATCGGTTATGCGGTAGCCTTCATCCTTGCGCTCGTTGTATTCCTCGGCATCAATCGCGCCGATTCTGCCGACGATATGCGGTGCAAGCGTGCCGTCAACATATTCGCGGTAGGGAACAACAGCCACATCAACGCCTTTATAAAAACCGCTGTTTTCCTTGACCTTTGCAACCATTTCTTCGGAAACATCCTCGGCAAAGGTGAAGGGAGTGTAAAGCGAAAAGCCGATAACCTTGAGCTGATAGCAAACGGAGGCGATTTTCTTTGCCTGAATTTCCGAATAAGCTCCAAGCTCGAATTTTTCAATCAGTGCGTCAAAGCAGTTTTGTGCGGTGGCATATTCGTTGAGCCTTAAAATGTCGGATTTCATATATGCGATATCTTTTTCGCGCTCCGGCTCAAAGCTGATGTTGCCGTTTTCGTCAAAAATAAGGGGCAGAGTGTCAGACCACTCAACGCCTGCCGACTCAAACATATTGATTAAGCCGAGAATTATCTCGTTTCGCTGACTCTGCTCTTTGGTTGAGGGGAAAAAAGCGGCATCGAAAACAATTGAATACCCCTGACGGTTAATGACAAGGTCGTTGCCGTTGCAGTCCACAATTTCACCGCGTGCGGCGGGTATGCTGACGTTTTTCTGCGTGATTGTGGAAATTGCCTCGGCGTAAGAGTCGCCGTCAACAAGCTGAATTTTCACAAGGTCAGCCGTAAAGGCAAGGAAAATCGCAAGAAAAGCACCAACGGTGATAATTCTGCGGATATTTGTTTCTTTTTTGCGCACCGTGGCACCGTCCTTTCTTTTTGTGATAACAGAATTTACTGAAGGTTTACGTTTTTACCGCTTTCAAAGGCGGAAAAGATTTTTCTGACAAGCAGGAATAAAACGGGGGTGAAAACAAAGGAGTAAAGAATTCCCGGCAGATAATAGCGCACAAGAAGGAAAAACAGTCGGTCATAGCCGTCAAAAACACAGTTGACAAGCCAGTAAGCCAGCGTGTGCAGTGTCAGGGCGATGCCGCTGAGCAGACCCGCAGTGACAATGTTGTTGCGCATTATCGAATTTATGAGTGCGCCGCAGGAAAAGCCGATAACTGTCAGAAAAACTGCGTTAAAGCTGCCGCCGCCGGCTGAAATATCCCACAGAGCGCCTGCGAAAAGGCCGAGAAACATTCCGTAAATATCCCTTTCCTGCATTGCAACACATACAACCGCCGGAACGAGGAAAAGGGCACGGATGCCGAAAATTGACGGAAAGAATCCGTCAACGTTCTGAACAACGGAAAGCACAAGCAAAAGCGCGGCAAAGCAGATGCGGCGCTTTGTTGAATTTGTGATATTAAGCCGTCTGAACTTCATTTCCGCACCTCGCTTCCGAAAAAAATTTGATTAATTTAACAAAAAATCAGTTTGCGGCGCCCTGACCGTTGAAATGGGTGATGACAAAAACATCTGTCAGCTCCTCAAAGGGTGCGCCGGGGGTGATGATTGCATTCATTGAAATATCAACGTCGCCCGGTACAACCTCATTGACCGTGCCGATAACAAGGTCACGCGGATAAATTCCGCCGATGCCCGATGTGCAGATAACTCCGCCGGGAGCAATTGCCGTTGTGGAAGCAAGACCGGGCATTTTGCAAAGTCCGTCTTCTGCAAGGCTGACCGTTGTTGTGACAAAGCCGAGGTCGCGTGTGCGGATTTCGTAACAGCTTACGTTGATGTTGGGGTCAAAAAGTGTGCTGACGGTGCACTGTGTGAGAGTGACGCTTGTTACAACGCCGACAAGCATTGCACCTTCAACAACGGAATCGTAACCGTAAACAACGGGGTCATTGACCGCAATTCCTGCGGCAGAGCCCTTGTTGAGAATAAATGAGCCGAAGTGGTCGCTTGCGTCGCGGCCGATGATGCTTGCCTCGGCAAACTGAAAGTCGGGATTGCTTTCCTTTAACTGAAGAAGGTCCTTGTAATTCTCATTTTCCTTCTTAATTTGCTCGTAGTCGGCAAGCTGTGAGCGCAAAGCATTAAGCTCCGCCTGCAAATCCGCAATCTCCTGCGACAAAACGGAAGAGGAACGGAAAGAAATCGGCAGCTCGGCAAGGCTTGAGGCAATGCTTGCCGAAAGCCTCTGAACGGGGCCGAAAAGAACGCTTGTCACGGCGGTCAGGGGCGCAGAGCCGCTGCGGGAAAAGGTGGCAAAAGCCGACCCTGCCAGCAGAGCCGCCAGAACAACGGCAAATATTTTAAAAGAAGCACTTTTGAAAAAACGACGCATAGAAAAGCTCTCCGGATTTCAGATTTTCAATCAGATATATTTTTTGTTGCTGATAATGCTCATGGTGTCATTTTCAAGGCAGATGCCGGTGCCGTCAACAACGCAGTCAAGCGGATTGTCGGCAACGTGAACGGGCATCTTTGTTTCAAGGGCAAGAAGCTTGTCAAGACCCCTGAGCAGAGCACCGCCGCCCGTGAGCATAATACCGTGGTCGATGATGTCGGCGGCAAGCTCGGGGGGAGTTTTTTCAAGCGTGGACTTGACCGCGTCAACGATAAGGCTTACGGAGTCGGCAAGAGCCTCGCGGATTTCTTCTGAGGTGATGTCAACATTCTTGGGCAGACCGTCAAGCAGGTTGCGGCCTTTGATGTTGAGCGTACCCTCGCCCTCGTAAGGATAGGCGGAGCCGATTTTGATTTTGATATCCTCAGCGGTTCTTTCACCGATAAGGAGATTGTATTTTTTCTTTACATAAGAAATGATTGCTTCATCGAAATCGTCACCGGCAACTCTTGCGGAGTTTGCGGTAACAACGTCGCCGAGTGAAATAACGGCAACCTCGGAGGTGCCGCCGCCGATGTCAACAACCATGCTTCCGGTTGCTTCGCTCACGGGCAGACCTGCACCGATTGCGGCAGCCATGGGTTCTTCGATAAGGCTTACATATTTTGCGCCTGCGCTTTTTGCGGCATCATAAACAGCCTTGCGCTCAACCTCTGTAACGCCGGAGGGGATGCAGATGAGCACTCTGATGCGTGTGAAGGGGTTGCGGCTTGTTGTCCTTTTGATAAATGCCTTAATCATATCGGCGGTAATTTCGAAATCAGCAATAACGCCGTCTTCAAGGGGGCGAACGGCGGTGATTGAGCCGGGGGTGCGGCCAATCATTTCCTTTGCCTCCATGCCGACCGCAACAACCCTGACGGGGTTGCTTTTCTGGTCAACGGCAACAACCGAAGGTTCGCGGATAACAATACCCTTACCTTTGACAAAAACAAGAGTGTTGGCTGTGCCAAGGTCAATGCCTATATCCTGAGTGAAAAACATTGAATTTACCCCCTATTGATTAATAATTGCCTACAAATTCAAGAGTGTTGAGAATCTTTTCAATTTCCTTGTCAATCTCGCTCAGGTCGCGTTCACCTGTGACGAATACGGAATAAACAACAGCACCCTTCTGGAAGTGGTAGTAAGCGATGGAAGTGCCGTTGTTCTGATTGTAAACAGCGTCATAAAAGCCCTTTGTGCCGCAGATTTCAACATCGTCAAGGCGCAGGGTTTTTGCGGCGTCGCCGAACTGGTCAATGGCAAGGTCGATAACGGTGGTTCTTTCTTTTGCTTTGGTGAGAAGGTCGCCGTTGATGAAATCGCTGATAACAATTTTTGTCTGGTCAGCATCGTTGATGATGTTAAGGTCGTTGTAGCTGTTGTGGTTGCTCCAGCCCTCGGGGATTGTGATGGCGAAAGTGTTGCACTCAATTCTGTTGCCGACAACAAGAGCATGATCAAGAGCGACGGCGTTTGTGAGAGTTTCACCGTTTTCGCCGGTTACCGCCTTACCGTTTTCGTCGGTAACGGCAAGAAGAAGGTTGCCTGCCTCATCACGGGCAAGACCGCCGTTGCTTTCGGTCAGAGCGGCAAATGTTTCGCCTGCGGCGTCTGTTACTTCTTCGCCGCCTTTGATTTCGGTTGAGCAGGCGGCAAAAGCAGTGATAAGAACGAAGGTTGCAAGAATAAGAGCGGTGTATTTTTTCATGATAAAAATTCCTTTCAGGTTTGAGTTTTTAAGCTTTGGATTTATATTTTCAGCTGTTGAGTGCGCCGAAAGCTTCTTTGTTATTCTTGTGCAGGGTTTTGTAAACGCTGTAATTTTTGTCATAGACGGCCTTGTTTTCTGCCGAAGGCTCAAAGGTTTTGACTGCGGGAATGAGTTTTTTGGACTGGCTGACGGAATCGAGGATGCCGAGACCGACCGCAACA
This sequence comes from Acutalibacteraceae bacterium, assembly GCA_045592705.1. Lineage (GTDB taxonomy): Bacteria > Bacillota > Clostridia > Oscillospirales > Acutalibacteraceae > CAG-177. The sequence goes on from JAZNVG010000038.1 coordinate 35,960, forward strand.
ACAACCGCTGCGCCGACCGAGCCGACATTCTGGGGACTGTCAACGGTTTCAACGCGTCTGCCCGTGCAGTCTGCAAGAATCTGGCAGGTTACTTCGGAAAGTGCGCCGCCGCCGACAAAGCGGATTGTCTGCGAGGTTTTGATTTTCTTTTCCTGAGTTTCGATAAACCAGCGCATATGCATACAAACGCCCTCAAGCACGGCACGGATAAGCTCCGTTTTGCCTGTTTCGAGGCTGATGTTGAAGAACATTCCTCTGGCATTGGGGTCCTCAAAGGGGCAACGGTTGCCGTGAAGCCACGGGGTGAAGATGACACCGCCGCAGCCGGCAGGAATGTCGTTTACAACCTTTGAAAGATAGTCATAAAGGCTTGTGTAAATTGTTTCGGTGGATTCGGCAACGTTTTCTTTTTTCAGATAAATGCCGATTTCGTCAAGGGCAAGATGGTCTTTGACCCACTCAAGGCACTTGCCTGCGGTTTCAAGCTCGGCAAAGTAGTTGTATTTGCCGTCTTCCGCGCCGACAATTGCGGCAATCATCGCGTTTGCATCAACAATGCTTCTGTCAACAACCGTTGAAACCCAGCCGGATGTGCCCGAATAAACGTGAGTTTCACCGAGTGCGCTTGCGCCCGCACCGACACCGATGAGCGAAGCGTCGCCGCCGCCGCCGAAAACGGGAGTGCCGGCAACAAGACCAAGCTCGGAAGCGGCTTTTTCGGTAAGACCGCCGACTTTATCTTCGGAGTTGATGATTTTTGCAAGGTGGTCGGGATTTACGCCGAGAAGCTTGCAGATTGTGGGGCTCCACTCACGCTTTTTGATGTCATAAAGCATTGAAGCGAAGGCAGAGTCTCTTGTCATAACGAATTCACCTGTCATACGGCAGATGAGAGCCTCTTTTACATCGAGCCACTTGTAAGCGCGCTTGAAATTCTCGGGCTCATTTTCCTCAATCCATTTGTATTTCCAGACGGGGTCTTTAACGCTTGCGGCAACCGCACCCGTAATCATAAGAGAGGGGATGAGCTTGAAAATGTTTGCGCCTGCAATCTGAGGACCGTAGGCGAGGCCTTCTTTAAGCTGTTTGCGTGCGCGCTGGTCCATGTAGCTCATTGCGCGGTGTACGGGTTTGCCGTCTTTATCAACCAGCACAAGACCCTGCATCTGTGAGCAGAAAGAAATGCCGGCGACCTTGTCGGGGGTGATGTCACTTTCCGCAAAAAGCTTTTTCGTGGTGTTGCACATTGCAGCCCACCACTCGTCGGGATCCTGCTCGGCGCCGCCGTCGGGCATAATATAAAGCTTGTAGCCTTCCATTTGTGCGCCGAGGAGTGTAATTTTGTCGGAAACCTCAAACAGGCAGGTTTTTACACCCGTTGTACCGATATCGTAAGCCAAAACATAAGCTGATTTACCCATAAGTCCTCCTTAACGAATGTTATATTAATCCACGTTACATAAAAATTCAGTATAATTATATATTATCGCCTTAAAAAATACAATATAAAAATTATTAAAATTTTATGACACAAAAGTGCAAGAAAAAACCGCAATGCCGAAACATTGCGGTAAAGGAAAATTCAGAGTTAATTTTGTGTGATTTCCTGCCAGACAAAGCAGACCTCGTTGCCTTCTCGCATATAAGTATCAACGGCATTGACATTGAACCTTGCAATGTCTTTGAAGCCGCAGCCGACAAAGGCTTTTTCAAACGCCGATGCCATTTCCTCGTCTTTAAAGGTGATTCTTGCAACAACCTTCACTTCCGAGCGGTCACGCTTATCGTTGAGCCAGCCCATAACAAAGCCGGTCATCCACCAGTATTCGTCATAGTTGCGAGAGAACACCGCCTTGTGGTCGCCCGTGTTGTTTTCATCCCAGAAGCAGGTCATTTCCATTTTGAGCCAGTCTTCCTTGTCGGCACACTGATAATGGAAACCCGTCAGCGAAGCGGGCTGAGTGTAAATGCCGATTTCCGAACCGATGAACATGGAGCCGTATTGCCCCTTCCACAGCTGAATCATATAGCTTTTGTTGTCGTAAACAAATCTCACCCTGACGGTGTCGTAGTACATAATTGCAAGCGGTGCGAAGGTGTCATAAACCTCATTGAAGCCGAAATTTTCCTGCCAGCAATCCTTGTCGTCGGTATAATAGTAATTGCCGCGCTGATTGTACTTGTAGGAAGCAAGGTTTGCTTTGTCAAAGTCAATTCCGTAATCCTTGACCACGTAAAGCGGAGCGGGGGGCAGAGCATATCCGCGGTCGGCAAGCGTTTTTTTGTTCTGGTTTGTAACCGTCGTCACAACCTGAGAAACGGCGGTTGTAAGGGTTGTTTCGCTCTCGGTGAGCGTTGTGGAAGAGATTTCGCTCTGAGAGGGTGCAACCGTCGCAGAATCGGCGGTTGTGCCCGTTGTGACGGTCTGTTCGTCGGTCGGAAAGGTTTCGGAAAAATCGGGGGAATCCTGCGTCGGGGATGTGCTGTCGGTTATGACGGCTTCGCCCGTGTAGGGTTCGTTCACCGCTGAGTCAAGCTTTGTAAAAAGAGCGGTTGAAACTGCCGCAACGGCAACCAGCAGCACTGCCGCAACGGAAATAATCAGCTTTTTCTGTTTCAAGGGAAAACACCTCTTGTGAAATTAAAGATTTTATTTCTGCGGAATTTCAAAATAGCGGATGTGAGCATTGATGAAGAGTGTACCCATATCAATTGCGCAAAGGACGGTTTTTCCGTCTTTTTTGACAACGGTCAGACCCTCGCCTTCGCTGAATCCCGTAAGGTTGCGGTCAAACAGCTTTTCGGCGGTGCCGTCTGTGACATTGATTGCATAAACGGACTGAGTGTCGTCGTTTGTCGCACAGTAAAGTGTGCCGTCAAAAAATTCGCCGCCCTGAATTGCATAGGGGCTTTCGGCAAGGGCAACCTCACCGACAAAAGACATGGCATTATTTACGTCATAAACAAGAATTTTGGTCGGCTCTTTGGAGTGGTCGGTGCAGTAAAGATAACCGTTTTCGGGATTGACGGCTACCCACGGCAGACCCCTTGTGACGGCCTGACTGTCGAGGATGTAATATTCAACCAGTTCAAGTGTTTCGGCGTCGTAAACACCGACAATAGGGTAATTCCAGACCTTGCTGTCCTCAAGACCTGCATAGATTTTTCCGTTGTAATAACTCAGACCGCCGATGTGCGCAATACCGTATTTTTCGGCAAGCTCGTCGGGGATTGCTGAAAAATTGCAGGCCTCAAAGGTTACGCCGTCCGCACCCGTTTTGAGGATTGAGGTTTTGGCGCTGAAATAGAAATTTTTACCGTCGTTTGTGACGCCCTGGGAGCGGAAATATGCGCCTGCGCCGACAACGTTTTTCATTGAAATTTCGTTTGGCCTTTCACCTTTCGTAATTGCATCAAGCCCGTTTGTCAGAAGGGCAAGCGGCAGGGTAACAACAACGGTGAAAACTGCAACAATTCTTAATAAAATCTGTTTTGCGGCAAGGCTCATAATAAACGTTCCTTTCACTTTGTTTTATGTCTCGGGCAACACATTTTCAATATACATTATATCAGCAAAATTCTTTTTGTGCAAGATGAGAGAGGATAAGTGTTTTTTCGGCGGTAAAAAATGAGGAGAAAAAGGGACAAAGCCGAACGTGTGCAGCGTTCGGCTTTGTTGGGGAAAGAGAAAATAAAAATGAAAAAAGAAGTTGACAATTGTTAAAAGAAACACGCTCAAAACACGTGTGTAACTTGGTTTATTTACATATTACAACAAGATTCTTTTATATTGATGAACAGAGTGTTAACAAAATATAAACAAAATATGAATTGAGTTGAGGAATAAGAAAAAATCATTCGGTTAACCGAAAACGCAGATTTTCGGCAGGCATTTTATCTATTGATTTATATTATTTTTTTTGTTATAATAAGGTGTTATATTATGGGCAAATATGCTTTGAAGAGTAAAAAGCATTTTGCGAAGGGAGCTTGTTATGGTAAAAATTGCCCCATCTGTTCTTGCGAGTGATTTTTCGCGTCTGGGCGATGAGTGCCGCCGAGTTGAGGCAAGCGGTGCGGATATGGTTCATCTTGACGTTATGGACGGTCATTTTGTGCCCAACATCACCTTCGGTGCGCCCGTAATCAAGGCACTGCGTCACCATTCCTCGCTTTGCTTTGATGCACACCTGATGATGAGCGAGCCGATTAAATATATTGACGATTTTGCCGACGCAGGTGTTGACAGCATCACTTTTCACGTTGAGTGTGACAGCGACGTTGCAAAAACGCTTGACAAAATTGCCGAGGCAGGCTGCCGTGCGGCACTGAGCATTAAACCGAAAACCCCGGCAGAGGCGGTTTTTCCTTTCCTTGATAAGGTTTCGATGGTTCTTGTAATGACCGTTGAGCCGGGCTTCGGCGGTCAGTCTTTCATCCCCGAAACGCTTGAAAAAATCAAAGCCCTCCGCCGCGAAATCAACGGCAGAGGACTGAGTGTCGAAATTCAGGTTGACGGCGGAATCAATCAGCAGACGGTTGCCGAGGTTGCCGCCGCCGGTGCAGACGTTTATGTTGCGGGCAGTGCGCTTTTCCGCGCCGAAAACATGGAAAAAGCGGTTGCCGACCTGCGCAAAGCCGCAGAAAACGCGCTCAATCTTGATTTATAAAAATCAGTGCCCCGTAAGGCGCGCAAGAGCGTTGCCGTTGCAGACCGTGCGCCAGTGCTCTCTGGTTTGTTCCGCCTTGTGCGGCGAATCCCAGACGTTTTCGCAAAACTCCGAAAAATAAAGGCGAAGACGGGCTTTTAACGGTTGAGCGGAAAAAATAAGGCGATATTTTCCGTCGCTCTCATAAAGCTCGCTTTCAATGTCGTATTCGCCGCGAAAATGTGCCGCCGCCTCAAGCAAAGAATCGGCGCACAAAAACTCAAAGGTTGTGTATGCCGTCTGTTTTTTGACGAAAGGCGAAAGGGTGAAACGCCCCGTCGCTTCAAAAAGAGTGAAACAGATAAGACAGCCGCCGTCGCCGCGCGGAATTGCTTCAATGAGCATTTTTTCAGTCGGGTCAATGTCACGGTTGAGCTGTTTGCCGGCTCTGTCAAGCAGAGTCCACACAACGCGCCGTGTTTCAACGGTTGAATAATCCATTGTTTCGTATGTAATGTCAAGCTCACACATATCCTCGGGACTGAGCTCCACAATAATTTTGTCCTCCGTGGGGGAATCTACCCTCATCCTTCATCCTCCGTTCAAGAAAAAAATTGCGGCAATGTGCCGTTACATTAACATAATATTACGCAAACAAGCCTTGTGCAATGAATAAATGTTGGGAATTCCGTCAGAGAATGACTTTGGCGGAAAATCTGCCCGTGAAAGGGTGACTGTTTTTGTCAGAAAAGAAAACCAAAACAAAAAAATCCGTCGTAAAAAACGGTGACACGGCTCAGCCGAAGGTCAGAAACGTTTTTGCCGACTATGTGCTGATGCTTGCCGCGCCCTGCGTTATGGCATGGTATTATCACGGTCAGGCGGCGATAAAAACACTGCTTGCGGCAATTGCGGCGGCGGTGATTTCCGACTTTTTTGCCAGCATCATTTTTTACAAAAAATATACGGTGTCAGACCTTACCGCGCTTTACACGGGTGCGGCAATTGCGCTGATGCTGCCTGCCGGTGTCGCCGCTTATGTGCCCGTAACGGCAAGTCTTTTTTCAGTGCTTGCGGTTAAAATTCCTCTTGGCGGCGGCAAAAAAGCACCGTTTATTCCTGCCGCGGCAGGCTTCGCTTTTGCAAGCATCTGTTTCCCGCAGGAGGTTTTCACATTCCCGCCCGTTGAAACCTCCGGTCTTGCCGTAAACGGCATATCGCTTGCAGCGCTTCTCGATTCGGGAAGCTCGCCCAACCTCAACACTCTCAATGTGTTCGACGTTATTCTCGGCAATGTTTCGGGCCCGATGGGCACGGGCTGTGCGCTTGTGCTTCTGGGTTGCTCAACTTATATTCTTTTCCGCCGACCCCGTGCAATTTTTGCAACGCTCGGTTTTGTTGCGGCCTGCACTGTTTCGGCACTTCTTTTCCCCCGTGTTCAGACAGGTGCGGCGGCATCCGTGTTCTTTGAGCTTTGCTCCGGCTCGTTGCTGTTTGCGGCGGTGTTCTTTATGACCGACCCCGCAACCTCGCCCGACAAAAGTCTGCCGGCACTCGGCTACGGTGCACTCGGCGGCGCGCTGTGTATGCTTATGAGATATTTCGGTGCTTATGAGGAAGGTGTCTGTTTTGCCGTTTTGCTGGCAAATGCGGCATGGCCCGTTGTGCGTACGGCATTCAACAAAGTGTTGCGCTTTATTGATTCACATCTCGGCGCACGCAAGGCAAAGGAGGCGGCATAATGAATAACACAACACCCTCTTTCAAAAGCCTGACACTTAAAAATACGGTTATTTTCAACCCCGTTCTTGTTCAGCTTATCGGCATTTGTCCGATTGTCGGCGCATCGACAAGTATGTTTTCATCCGTTCTGTTAACGGTGTTGCTGACGGCGGTTCTGTGCCTTACCTCGCTTATTGCAAGCGCCGCACTCAAAAAGGTCAGCCGCTGGGTAAGAGTTGCGCTTTATCTGATTATCGGTGCGGCAATTATCTGCCCCGTGCAGTTTGCGCTTGAAGCCTTGCAGGTTAACCTTGAGCTGAGCACAAGAATTTTCCTTCCGCTTCTTGCCATAAGCTCGCTTACCGCCGTTCACTGCGAACAGGTTTCGGTAAAAAATCCCGTAAAGGCTTCGCTTGCCGATTCCTTTGCGCTGAGCATCGGCTACGGCATTGTGTTCCTTATCACCGGCTTTTTCAGAGAATTGCTCGGTAAAGGTACGGTTTTCGGCATTGAAACAATAATGCCCGTTAATTTTTCGGGAATGCTGCTGCCCTTCGGCGGTCTCATCGTGCTCGCATACCTTGCGGTTGCACTCAGGGCTTATGTCAACAAGTTCCATCCGCAGTTTGCGGACGAATCGCTCATAAAAATCAAGAGAGAGTCGCTTAAAATCCGCGAGGAAGAGCAGAAGCCTTCCGCCGAGGAGGTGCAGGCGATACCCGAACCCGTTCACGAAAATGAAGAGCCTCAGCAGATTGAGCTGTTCAACGAATTCTGGGAGGAGGAGCGACCCGTACCCAAGCCCAAGAAGAAAATAACAATTGAAAAGCCTTCACTTTCCGCGCCCGAAAAGCGTGAGGATTATGTTGCCGCACCCGTTGCGCCTCCGGCAGAGGAAACTCAGCCCGAGGAACCTGTTGCAACGCAAGCCGAGGCGACCGAACCTCAGTCTTCTGCTCCGTCTGAGGCTCCCGTACAGGCGGCTGAGACAGAAAAAGAAGCTGCGCCGACAACCTCGGCGAGCGACGATTATTTCAGCAGTATAAGTCAGGGCTTTGACGATCTTATCCGCTCCATTGAGACGGACACATTCACAGCAAAAAATACAAATAACAAACAGGATAACGGAGAGGAGTGAGGCAACGATGTCGTGGTTTTTTGATATGCTCATAACGGCGCTTTACACAATTTTTGTGCAAAACCTCGTTTTCAACGGCGGCTATGCGACGAGCGAAGCAATCCGCGCTTCATCAAAGCCGAAAAGCTTTTTCACCTTTGCCGTGATGATTTCGGGCTTTTCCGTTGTCACCTCCGTAATCTGCCGTCTGGTTGATTCGGCGCTTGCCGTTCAGACACTGCCCGAGGCGGTTTATACGGCAATTTATGCGGCGGTGCTTGCCGCGGTTTATCTGATTGTTGCCGTTTTTATGCGCTTTGTTTTCAAGGCAGGCAAAAATTTCCTCGGCACACTCGGTATTGCAGCGCTCAACACTCTTGTTTTCGCCGTGCCCTTCCTTAACCGCCGCGGCGCTTACACTCTGGCGGAAAGCATCGGCTCCGGTCTCGGTGCAGGTGTTGCCTTTGTATTGGCTTCGGCACTCATCTGTCAAGGTGTTTATACCCTGCAAGACAATAAAGCTCTGCCCCAATCTTTCAAGGGCACGCCCGCAACCTTTGTTTATGTGGCAATTCTTTCGCTCGCATTTTCCGGTTTTACGGGCGGTTCATTATTCAGCTGAGGTGTAAAAAATGAAACTGTTGAATGATCTTAAAAGGGTGAAGGGCAAAAAGACCCTGCGCCCCTCCGAAAGAGAAAGCGTGACGCAGTTTACCTCAAGCTACGGCCCCGAGGCAAGCTATGACGAAAAACAGAAAAGACAAAGACTTCTCAACATTGCGCTGATTGTTCTCGGCATAATTTTTCTGATAACCGTCGGCTTTTTCTTCACGGATATTATTATCGGCATAACCGAACAGCCGCTTGATGCGGCACAGACAACCGAAAAACTGATTCTTACTACCCAAACGGGAGCTTTGATATGAATTTTATTCCCTACAATTCGCGACACACCTATCATAAAACGCCCTTCGGTGCAGTTGAATGCGGCACACCCGTAACCCTGCGCTTTGTTTTGCCGCGCGACTGCTCGTGTCGTGCGGCGTGGCTTGTCATTTCAAAGGACGGCGAGGACGAGAAATATTTTGAAATGCAGTGGGACGGTATGCAGGGTGACAGCGAGGAATGGTGGAAGTGCACCTATGTCCCCGAAACGGCAGGTCTTTATTTTTACCGCTTTGCGTTTGAAAGACCGTGGGGCACTGTCGGTATTTTCCGCACCTTTGATTCCTGCGGAGAAATCGGTTTCAGCGGCGAAAAGTGGCAGCTTACCGTTTATTCGGCAGGCCTGAGAACACCCGACTGGATTAAAGGCTCCGTGATTTATCAGATTTTCCCCGACCGTTTCTGTGCTTCGGGCGAAAAAAAGAACATTTCCGACCCGCGCAAATTTTTGCGTGAGGACTGGGGCGGCGCACCGCTGTGGGAACCCGACGGCGGCGGAAAAATTGAGCGCTACGACTTTTTCGGCGGCGACCTCAGGGGCATTGAGCAAAAGCTCGGCTACCTTGAATCCCTCGGCGTCGGTTGCATTTATTTGAATCCCATATTCGCCGCGCTTTCAAACCACCGATACGACACCGCGGATTATCTTGAAATTGACCCCGTTCTGGGTGATGAGGCGGATTTTGAAAACCTTTGCCGTGAGGCTGAAAAACACGGAATTTCAATCATTCTTGACGGTGTTTTCAGTCACACGGGTGCAGACAGCGTTTATTTCAACAAATTTTCAAAATACCCTTCGGTCGGTGCCTATAACAGCAAGGATTCCGACTATTACGGCTGGTACAGCTTCAGGAAATTCCCCGATGACTATGCCTGCTGGTGGGGTGTTGACATCCTGCCCGAGGTCAACGAGGAAAACGAGGATTATCTTGAATTCATAACGGGCGAAAACGGTGTTGCACGCAAGTGGCTCAGAGCCGGTGCGCGCGGCTGGCGACTTGATGTTGCCGATGAACTGCCCGATAAATTTCTTGACCGTTTTCATTCGGCGGTCAAAAGCGAAAATCCGGATGCTTACATTCTGGGCGAGGTCTGGGAGGACGCTTCAAACAAAATCAGCTATTCCCACCGCCGCCGTTATCTTCAGGGCGGTCAGCTTGACTCGGTGATGAACTATCCCTTTGCCGACGCAATAATCGGTTTTGTTATTTCCGGCAGGGCAGAGGGCTTCAATTCGCAGATAATGACAGTTACGGAAAATTATCCCAAGCCCTGCGTTGACACGCTGATGAATCACATCGGCACGCACGACACCTGCCGTGTTATCAACCGCCTTGCAACGGGTGACGCTTATCCTTCAACTCACCTTGACCGCTACAGCGGTGAGCTTTCGCCCGAGCAGAGGGAGAGGGGAGAAAAGCTTCTCAGGCTTGCGGCAACGCTGCAGTTTACTCTGCCCGGTGTACCCTGTATTTTTTACGGCGATGAGGCAGGTCTTATCGGCGGAGTTGACCCGTTCAACCGTGTCTGCTTCCCGTGGGACAATGAAAATGCAGACCTTCAGGCATATTACAGACAGCTCGGTGCTCTGAGAAAAGAACAGGCGGTTTTTGCCGAGGGTGAATTTGTACCCCTTTCCGACACGCTCGGCTGTGTTGCATTTGAAAGACGCGGTGACGGCGGTACGGTGACCGTTGTTGTAAACCGCAACGAGCACGAAATTGTTTACACGCTTGCCGAAAAAAGAAATTGTCTTTTCGGCGGCAAAATGCTCGGGGAAAGAGAGGTGCGCATCCCTGCCCTGACGGCGGCGGTGCTTACGGACTGATTTTTTCACAATAATTTTGATTTAGGAGATGCCGAAATGGCAAGAGACAGAAATATTAAATTCCGCACACGCAAACAGACAAAAAGGGAACAGCTTAAAAAATTTTCTGCCGTGCTGGCGGCGTTTGTCGTGGTCTGCCTGCTGTTTTCGTTTTTATATATTTACACCCGATTTGACGGCGACTTTTCCTCTGTCTTTTCGGGCACCTCGCAGACAACCGAGGTGAAAACAACAAACATCGACAAGGCGGAGCCGAAAAGCGTTTCGTTGTTGCTGTTCTGCTCCAACACCGACAAAAGTGAGCTTCGCTTTCTGTGCGTTGCAAAGTTTTCCTATCCCTCGTGCGAGGTGACTCTGCAATCTGTTTTGCCCGACGAAAGAATAACCTTTGACGGCAAAATCGAATCCTTCTCATCCGTTTACAAAAAATACGGTGCGGACTCGCTTAAGGCGGCGGTTTCCGAATATACGGGTGCGGCGGTTGACAGATACATCGGGTCGGCAGACGGCTCGTTCAAAGAAACGGCAAAGCTTCTCGGCGGCTTCACGGTTGACATTCCCGAGCCGATTACCTTCCGCGGCGAATTCACTCTTATTCTTTCCCGCGGCAGTCAGCAGATTTCGGGCGACGCGCTTATAAAATATATGCGATACCTGATTATTGAAAACGAAAACGGACTTTTTGAGCAATCCGAAATTATGTCGCAGATTATTTCGTCGGTTGTAAAACCCGAAAAGGCGCAAAAAGCAAAGTCAATCTACACAACGCTTGCCAATAACCTTGAAACGGATATCACCATCGTCGATTTTTCCGAGCACGGCGATATGGTTGACCGTTTCTTCACCGGTGAAAAAATGACATTCATCATCAACAACACCGCAGGCGGGGAGGCGGAAGAATGAAAAAAGCCGCAAAAGTCCTGATTGCGGTCGGCGTTATTGCGGTTGTTGTATTCGGCGCATATAAAACCTTCTCGGTGCTCAGCCCCGACGGGAATGACAGCGTCTATACGGACTGGAGCAAAATCAGCACAGAGGAAATTACGGATTGCGGCGGCTATTTCAAATATTATTTCAACACCCTTGAAACCGACAGCGAAAAACGGGCATATAACACAATGCTTATGGCCGTTGAGCAGGGCTACACAAAGATTTCGTGGCCAATTCTCGACAACGGTCAGATTCAGAATGTTTACAATGCGTTTATTTACGATAATCCCGAATATTTCTACATTGACAGCTTTTTCGTCACCGCATCAACCTTCAAAACAAACCTTAACCTGAGTTATGCGGATGAGTGGACCGACGAAAACCGCCTCGGTCAGGCAAAAACGGTTTTTGAAAACGGTATTGTCTGGTTTGAGGATAAAATCCCCGACGACGATTACGGTGCGGAGCTTTATTTTCACGACTACATTGTGGATAACTGCACTTATTTTCTTGATGAAAGCGAGGTCGCGGATTTTGCGCAAAGTCCGTCGGAGGAACAGCAGCGGCGCATAAAGCCTTTTTCAAATGCTTTTGCCGCGCTTGTGGATGCAAAAGCAGGCTGTGAAGGCTACGCAAAGCTGATGAAAGTGTTGCTTGACAGCGCAGAAATTGAAAACTATCTTGTCAGCGGCAATGCCGACAACGGCGAAACGGTTGCGGCACATATGTGGAACGTTGTAAAAATTGACGGTGAATGGTACCATCTGGACTGCACCTGGGATGACCCGCTTGACAGCAAGGTTCCCGATGAAATTACCGACGGTTACAGAAATTATGAGTTTTTTAATGTCACCGACGAATACATAAGCAAAACCCACAGCGAATTTTCCGTCGGCACCCCTTGTGAGAGCCTTGAGGCAAATTATTATGTGAAAAGCGGTGCATACTTTGACGGTAAGGACCCTGCGGCAACGGTTGACCGCCTGAGTGAAGAAGCGGAAAAGGGCAGCCGCTTTGTAAGCTTCCGTTTTTCCGACACAAAGGCTTTTGATGAGGCTTACAAAATGTTAATCGGAGACGGAAAAACAGTGGGCGCAGCGGGACGGTTGCTTTCAAAGAAAAAATACGGCATAAAAGAGCTTTACAGCACGGACAGCAGGGAAAGCCTTTTGCTGACGGTAATCATAATCTATGAAACGGCTGACAAGTCAGCCGCCTGATACGGAGGATAAAAATGGATAAAGCAAGAATAGAAGCGGCAGTAAGAGAAATTCTTATTGCCATCGGCGAAGACCCCGACAGAGAGGGTCTTGTCGAAACACCCTCAAGAGTTGCAAGAATGTATGAAGAAATTTTTTCGGGACTTGAGGATGACCCGAAACGTCATCTCAAGCTTTTCAACGAAAAAAGCAACGAAGAAATGGTAATTGTCAGGGATATTCCGCTTTACTCAATGTGCGAGCATCATCTTGTGCCGTTTATGGGTAAGGCGCACATCGCGTATATTCCCTCTGACGGTAAAATAATCGGTCTGTCAAAGCTTGCACGAATTGTCACCACCTTTGCAAAAAGACCTCAGCTTCAGGAAAGACTGACCTCGCAGATTGCCGATTTTCTTTACAGCGAGCTTAACCCGATGGGTGTTGCGGTCATTATTGAAGCAGAGCATCTTTGCATGACAATGCGCGGTGCAAGGGCGGCAGGCGCACAGACACGCACATCCGCGCTTCGCGGTGTGATGAGGTCGGATGCACGCACAAGGGCAGAGGTTATGTCACTTCTTACGGGAGGAAACGGCTGATGTCTGTGCTTGTTGCGCGTGACAGCGCTTTTATTCTGGGCAAAAAAACTTATGTTATGGGGATTTTGAACATCACCGACGATTCTTTTTCCGACGGCGGTCTTTACAATTCGCCCGAAGCGGCGCTCAGCCACGTTGAAAATATGCGTGCACTCGGCGCTGACATCATCGACATCGGCGCAAACTCCACGCGTCCCGGTGCCGAAATTCTTAACGAAGCCGAAGAGCTTGAGCGGCTCAAAGCAATTCTGCCGCAGATTGCGAAGGCGGCAAAGCCGTTTTCGGTTGATACTTTTTATCCTGCTTGCGCCCGTTTTGCACTTGAAAACGGTGCGTGTATGATTAACGATGTCAGCGGCAGCGTAAGCGACGAAATGATAAGCCTTGCCAAGGAATTCGGTGCGGCGCTTGTCATAACACACAACCCCTGCGGCGCAGGCGAGGAGGCCGAATACAAAGACGGTGTGATTCCCGCTGTGCGTGACTTTTTCCTTGAAAGCCTGAAAAAATGCTTTGCGGCAGGTCTTAAGCAGGAAAATATCTGCCTTGATGCAGGCATCGGTTTCGGCAAAACTCAGGAGCAGAATCTTGAAATTCTCAAAAATATGCAGTGGCTTAAATTCAGCGGAATTGCCCTGCTTGCAGGTGCTTCGCGCAAACGTGTTGTCGGCATTGCCGCGGGCGAAGAAAATGCCGCAAAGCGCGATGCCGGTACGGTTGCCGCACACACCGCCGCAATTGAGGGCGGCGCAGATATAATCCGTGTGCACGACGTTTTCGGCGGAGTGCAGGGTGCGCGTGTTGCAGATGCGCTTTACAGAGGAGATAATTAATGGATAAAATAATTATAAAAGGATTCACCCTTTTTGCTTATCACGGAGTAAATCCCGAGGAAAAAGAATTCGGGCAGAATTTTATTCTTGACCTTGAATGCTCTGCCGACATTTCGGCGGCGTGTGAAAGCGACAGCCTTGAGGACACCGTCAGCTATGCAAAAATCATCAAAACGGTGAGGGCGGCATTTACGCAGCAGAGCGATGACCTGCTTGAGCGCGCGGCACAAAGGGTGTGCGACGCGGTGTTTGAGGGTTTCGACAAAATTCAGAGTGTTCGTCTGTGTCTTAAAAAGCCGGATGCGCCGATAAAGGCGGATTTTGACTTTGTCGGGGTTGAGATTTTCAGAGAAAGAAACGGGAGGGTGTAAAATGGCTTGGGAAGCAGTTATTGCAATCGGAACAAACATCGGTAACCGTGAGGAAAATCTGCGCCGTGCCGTTGAAGCAATCAGGCACCTGCCCCGTGTCACGGTGAAAAAGCTTTCCTCGGTTTATGAAACCGAACCCGTCGGTTATGACGATCAGGCAAATTTTTACAATATGGCAGTGCTTGTTGAAACAGAAACATCACCCGCCGTTTTGCTTGGCGAATGTCTGGGCATTGAGGCGGCCTTCGGCAGAGAAAGAACAATAAAAAACGGGCCGAGAATCCTCGACCTTGACCTTATAATTTACGAGGGCTTCAAAAGCGAAAGCTATGAAATGACCCTGCCCCACCCGAGGATGCTTGAAAGGGCATTTGTTATGGTGCCTTTGCTTGAGCTTTATCCTTCAGGCAGGGCGCCGGGAGTGTTTTTCGGTCCGCACCTCAAGGAAATCGGCACCGAAGGTGTGTTTAAAACGGATATTGATATTACATAATGAAAAAACGGCGGAAAATTCCGCCGTTTGCTTATTTTTTGCTGCGTGCGACAAATTCGTCGTAAAGCCTCTTTTTGTATTCATCGGTGTAGCTGTAAGTCCAGAGGTTGAAAATGCCGTCAAAGTCCTCAAACGTTTCGTCGGGCAACACCTCGGTTTTGCCGAAAACATAGGGCAGGTCAATTTTAACCGTGCCGTTTGAGGCAATGTGATATTCCTTGCAAAGCTCAATCGCGGTGCGATTTGCCTCCTGACGGGGCAGCTCTTCGTCAAACTTGATTTCGGTTATCGGGAAAAGCGCACATTCGGCGTTGGCAAGGCGGTAAAATTCGGGCGAGGTGCCGCTGTGACCGTGGTGCGACATCTGCACAACGTCACATTTGAGCAAATCACCCCAGCGGCGCACAAGCACCTTGTCGCTTTCGGCGGAGCAGTCGCCGGGCAAAAGCACCTTGCTGCCCTGCGAGCTGAGCATAAGCGCAATTGAAGAATTGTTGAAATCGCAGAGCGGATTGGGATGTATATCCTCGTGGGTGCAGAGAACGGTAAATTCAAGGTTTCTGACAAAGAATTTCTGTCCGGAATGAAGCCGGATTTTTCTTATGTCGGGATTTTTATCCATCAGCGACTCGAAGCGATGAATCATCTGCTTTTCCGACTCATCCCAGCAGTGCGAGTCACGGTGGTCGGTTGGGACGAAGTTGTAATAGACCGTTTCAATGTCAAGCTCGTTGCGGTGATATTCGAGAATATCCATAAATTTGCCGATGTGGTCACTGTGGCCGTGCGAGAAAAACCAGCCTGCAACGGTGGGCTTTTTGCCGCCGTTGAGGGCGGTAAGAAATTCGGGCAGGCGGATGTCGTCATTGACGGAATAGGGGTGTGCGCTGTCAACAACAAAGAAACTGCCGTCACAGCAACGCACAACGTAACACATTCCGCAGTCAATCAGCGAATGGTCAACCTCAAACTGCCAGAAGGTTGTTTGGTGTGTCCGGCGGCGCAGGTCGGGGGCGGTGTCAAATTTGTCGGTGTAGGGGTCGGCAACAATGCGCATTGAGTTTTCATCTGCGCAGAAGTAAATATGAACGGTGATTTTGCCCGAATATGTTCTGTAAATATTGCTGCCGACTTTGTTTTCGGCAAAAAGCGAAAAGCCGCTGTCTGCAATTTTTTTACAGCAGGTCTCAAAGCCGTCAGGCGAAAAGTTCTCAAAAAGAAGCATTCCTGAGTTTCTGCCGCAGTCAAAATTGCCCGTCGGAGCTGTTTCGGGCAGGGGAACAAAGCTGAAAATATCGTTCATTTACCTGTCCTCCTCGCAATGGTGATGTTCGTGTGAATGTGAGTGAGAATGTCCGTGTGAGTGCCCGTGATTTTCGCTCGGCTTCAAATGACAGTGGTCGCTGTCACATTTTACATATTCAAACTCAATTGTTGAGTGGTCAATCCCGAGGTGAAGCAGGCGATGGCGGATTTCGCCCTTGATTCGCTCAAATTCCTCGGGGGTTGTTGCGGTTTCAAGCATTGCGTGCAGTGTGGCATAGTTTCTGTGACCGTCAATTGTCCAGAGATGAACGTGGTGCACATCCGCCACGGCGGGAATTTCGGCAAGCTCTGCCTTGATTTTGTCAACCTCAAGCTCATCGGGGGCTTTTTCAAGAAAAATGTCAAGCACCTCTTTGAGATGACTGAAAGCGTGGAAAAGAACAAAAATTGCAATTGCAAGAGAAAGAAGCGGGTCAATGATGTGCCAGTCGGTGAATTTAATCACAAGGCTTCCCACAAGAATTGCAAGCCAGCCCAGCACATCTTCGAGCATATGCAGGCTCAGCGCTCTTTCATTGACGCCTTTCCCCTTGGAGGTTTTGAAAGCGGCAAGTCCGTTGATAATAACGCCGACAACCGCCATAATGAGCATACCGTCATAATTGACGGGGGTGGGGTGAATGAATCTTTCAACCGTGCCCACAACAACAAGAATTGAGCCGACAACAAGAATAACGGTGGTCAGCAATGCACCGAGAATTGAAAAACGCAGATAGCCGTAAGTATATTTTTCATTGGGCGCCTGCTCGGATTTTTTTTCGAGAAACAGCGCCGTGCCGATTGAAATGCTGTCGCCGAGGTCGTGAAGCGAGTCGGAAACAATTGAAATACTGTGTGTGTAAAGACCGCCTGCAAATTCAATGGCTGAAAAAAGCAGGTTGAGCAAAAATGCAACAAGCATATTTTTGGTTGATTTTTTCATAACGCACCTCTGTCAGTTTTCGGTAATGTGTTCAAAGCCCACCTTGACAATGTTTCTGACGTGGTCGTCGGCAAGAAAATAAATTACCGATTTGCCTTCACGTCGGCTTTGTACAAGGTTCGCGTTTTTCAGCTTTTTGAGCTGGTGTGAAATTGCCGACTGCTCCATTCCCAAAAGCTCCGCAATGGCGCAGACACAAAGCTCGTTTTCAAAAAGAGAAAACAGAATTTTCATTCGCGTTGTGTCGCCGAAAAGCTTGTAAAGGTCGGCAAGGTCGCAAAGCGTTTCGTCACACGGCAAAGCCGCGCGGACTTTTTTGAGCTGTAATTCGTGGTTATGTGCCATTAAAACCCTCCACTTATGAATGTTTGTTCAAATGAATGTCTGCTCATATTATAAAAGCAAAAAATATTTTTGTCAATAAAAACCGTTGTTTATACCCTTTAATTTTCCCGACGGATAGTGTAAAATAGCAGACGGTGATAAAATGATTGCAAAAGATGTAAAGATAATTGAATATCCCTCACGTGTTGAGCGGTGGAATACTTTTACCCACGCTTTGGGCGTTTTTCTCGGCATTGCGGTGACGGTGCTGCTTGTTCTTAAAAGCGACACTGCGCAGAAAACGGTCGCCTCGGTAATTTACGGAGTGTCTTTCATTGCTGTTTATGCCGTTTCGGCGGTTTACCACGGCTTGCCGACGGGGGAGGCAAAGCGGATTGCGCGCGTGATTGACCACTCGACCGTGCCGCTTCTCATTGCGGGCACGGCAACACCCTGCGCACTTGTTACGCTTTATGAGGTGAGCTTTTTTCACTGTGTGCTTGTGACGGTGATTTCGTGGTTCTGCTTTTTCTTCGGGGTTTTTTCGAAGCTTTTCTTTTTCAGAAAGCTGAGGGCGGCAACAATGACCGTTTACATTGTCGGCGGCGCAGTGATGCTGGCAAGCGCAGTTCCGCTGCTGGACAGAATCAGCGTTGCGGCTTTTTCGGGCTTGCTTCTCGGTTGTTTTGTTTATGTCGCAGGTGCGGTTTTCTGCGGTCTGGGCATAAAAAGACCTGCCTTGCACGCAGTGTTTCACCTTTTTGTGCTGGCAGGCAGTCTGATTCATTTTTATACGATTTATACTTATGTAATATAACAAAAAACGCAGACGGCGAGGGTGACCCAACGTCTGCGTTTTTCTTATGTTCAATTTCAGAAAACACCTTTGATTGCTTCCAACACGGAGCCGTCCGTTCCCGTGACAAAGCAGAAAACAATCCACGCCGCCGCCGCAACAAGCGCAACGGCATAAATAATTGCAAAGCCTCTTGCAAAGTTGCGCAGGTTTATGTTTTCCGTGCCGCCGAAAGAATACATCAGCGTCATAATAAGGCCGACAACGGGAATCAGCAGAAGCAGGGTGCAACCGATATATTTGAGCGGACTCATCGGTCTGAATTCATAGGGCAAATCCTTTTGTGTGATTTTAATAACCACCGGCTGTTGCGGTGCTACGGTCTGATTTTCCATAACCGAATCCTCCAACAAAAATTTTACTGCGGATTATAAAGTCTTTACAAGCTCCTTGAGGTAAGCCTTGAAATCTTCGCCGATTTCGCCGTGAGAAAGAGCAACCTCGCAGTTTGCCTTCATAATGCCGAGCTTGTTACCCATATCGTAACGGATACCGTCAAAATCAAGAGCGAGAAGGTTGCCTTCCTTGCCCAGACGTGCAAGAGTGTCGGTGAAATAGAGCTCTTCACCCTCGGGGGTGTTTGCAAGGTCTTCTGCAAGATAGTCGAATACCTGCGGAGGGGCAACAACTCTGCCGAGGATTGAGAAGCAGGACATAATCTGTTCCTCTGTGGGCTTTTCGATGATATCGTGAACATCCATCAGCTTTTCGTTGTCTGCGTGGGGAGTAACATCGAGTGAGCAGTACTTGGAAACATCCTTTCTCGGAACTTCCTTAACGCCGACAATACCCTTACCTGTCTTTTCGTAAGCGTCAACAAGCTGCTTTGTTACGGGGTATTCGTTGTTGATGATAACGTCGTCGCCGTAGAGGATGGCAAACGGCTCGTCGCCGATGAAGCTTTTTGCGCACATAATGGCGTGACCGAGACCCTTTGTTTCCTTCTGACGGAGGAAATAAACGTTAGCTATGTTGGAGCAGGCAAGAACGTCCTCGTAAAGGTCTTTCTTTGAGGGGTTGTCCTTGAGCTTGTCTTCGAGCTCGTAGCTGTGGTCGAAATGGTCTTCGATAGCACCCTTACCGCGGTTTGTGATGATGAGGATATCCTCAATACCTGCTGCGGCAGCCTCTTCAACGATGTACTGAATGGCGGGCTTGTCAACAATGTTGAGCATTTCCTTGGGAACTGCTTTGGAAGCGGGCAGAACTCTTGTGCCCAGACCTGCTGCGGGAATTATCGCTTTCTTGATTTTCATAATATTTTCCTCCGAAATGTATAAAATATAAATTATTGACCCGAAAAGAAATCTGCCGCATAGAGAAATGCGGAATAAATCGCCTGATAGCCGAACCAGCCTGCCATAAAGCCCAACATGGACGGGCCGCCTTTACGCATAAGCAAAAACCGATAAGCGGCAAGGTCGGACTCAACCTCTTTGAGGCTGTCGATTTGAGCAAAGGCTTGCTTTTTATAAAGGAAGTTGCCGTAAAGACCGCAGAAAACCTGCAACAGCGTCATTGCGCCGCTGATTACCGTGGTCTGAATTGCGGGAATTTTCAGCTCTTCCATTATTTCGAAATATCTTTCGTCGGAAAGGTTTTCGCTGATTAATTCTTCATAATGCTGCTCGTAAATTGCGTTGAAGCGGTCGGCAGGCACGGAAAGAACAAGCGCACCCGTGAGCATAATCATTAAAAAAGCAATGCCGACCTTGTACATTTTGCGGTAGAAAAACCAGAAAGGAGAAACGAAAAAGGCTGACCAGTTCCACGAAACTTTTCTGCCGCTTTCGCTCATTTTGCTGAACTTTTCAATGTAGCGGGGAGAGCCGGTTCTGACATAAGCGGCAATGTCGCCGACCTTGTGGCCGTCAATTGTATCGTTTTCGTCCATATAAACACCGAACATATAAGGGGGAACGGCGGCACCCGTGAAGGGCGGAGCCTGCTCCTTATCGGCATTTTCCTCATTACTGCCGACAAATGCAAGACCGCAGTTGCCGCAGTGAAGCGAGTCGGGCAGATTTTCCGAACGGCAACGCGGACAGACAATCAGACCGTCCTCGGTTGTGTCGGGCTCCGGCTGCGGCTGTGCCGTTTGGGTGTCAGCTGCGGCGGAAGAGGGCTTCCACTCAAAATCGTGTGAATGCTTATCGTGATTTACACATCGGTTTTCTTTTTTCCAACAGTCGCGGTGCTGCGGAGTGCCGCACTCGGGGCAGACAACAATGTCATCACCCGCGGTTATTGTCTGAGAACAGCCGACGCAAAGTTCGTTTTCAAACAAGTTTTTCATCATCCTTAATTGATACTACTCCTTATTGTAACTAATTGTTACAAGAATTTCAATCTAAAATCAAAAAAATATCGGTAAATATCTTTACTTTACACATAATTTTAATTATAATATACAATTGATTAATTATGTTTTGGGAGATACTTTATGATTCAATTTGAAGAATTACGCCTTTCTCTGCTCGAGTATGAAGAAAAATTAAAGCAGCTTCGTGAGGCACTCGGTCTTGACAATATGCAGGCAGAAATTGCCGAGCTTGAGGCGCAGGCGGCAGAAGAGGGCTTCTGGAATGACCTTGCAAATTCTCAGGCGGTTTTACAGAAAACAAGCAAGCTTAAAAATAAGGTTGCCGCATACAACACACTTGCAACCGATTTCGACGATGCGCTGATGATGATTGAGCTTTCCGACGAGGAGGGCGACCTTGACCTGTTTGACGATTGCAAGGCAAGCGTTGACAAGGTTATTGCCGACCTTGAGGCAATGACACTCAGCACCCTGCTTTCAGGTGAATACGACAGCAAGAACTGCATTCTCACCTTCCACGCAGGTGCGGGCGGCACAGAGGCGCAGGACTGGAATCAGATGCTTGTGCGTATGTATCAGCACTGGGGCGAAAAGCACGGCTTCAAGGTTGAAATGGTTGACTTCCTTGACGGTGACGAAGCGGGTCTCAAATCCGCTGTTCTTGTCATCACGGGTGAAAATGCCTACGGCTATCTGAAAGGTGAAATGGGTGTTCACCGCCTTGTCAGAATTTCTCCGTTTGACTCCTCTGGTCGCCGCCACACATCCTTTGCTTCACTTGAGGTTATGCCCGAAATCGACGACACCGTTGAGGTTGAAATTAACCCCGACGACCTTAAAATCGACTATTACCGCGCAAGCGGTGCGGGCGGTCAGAAGGTTAACAAAACCTCCTCTGCCGTCAGACTTACACACATCCCCACGGGCATTGTCTGCTCCTGCCAGGTTGAGCGCAGTCAGCACCAGAACCGTGAGGTTGCAATGAAAATGCTCAAATCCAAGCTTGTCGAAATCAAGGAACGCGAGCACCTTGACAAAATCGAGGATATCAAGGGTGAACAGCGCGAAATCGCGTGGGGCAGCCAGATCCGTTCCTACGTTTTCATGCCTTACACGCTTGCAAAGGACCACAGAACAGGCTTTGAGTCGGGCAACATCAACGCTGTTATGGACGGCGAAATTGACGGCTTTATCAACGCCTATCTTAAAGCGGAATCTCTTAAAAATCAGTAATTCATAAAAAAGCAATTTTTTACGGGAGGTGCGGTGTTGAAGATAATTGATATTTCCAGGGGCGTTTTTTCTTCCCCGGTCTATCCGGGCGACCCGGAGCCGCAGGTTAAGGTGCTCAGCCGCATCGGCAACGAATCCGACTGCAACCTTTCCGCCGTAAAAATGTGCGTTCACGCGGGCACACACGTTGACGCACCGTTGCATTTCATTGAAAACGCAAAAACAATCGGTGACTACGATGTGGGTGTTTTCATAGGACCGTGTACGGTCATTGAGGTGCCGCCCGGAGTTATCACGGGCGAAGATGCCGAGCGGATTATCCCCAAAAAATGCGAGCGCCTGCTCATAAAAGGCGGCGGCAAGGCTTTTTTTATGGACTCTTCCGCCGAGATTGTTGCCGACAGCGGCGTAAAGCTTATCGGCACCGACTCGCTTTCGGTCGGCTGTAAAGGAAATCAGGTCAAGCCTCACAAGGCGTTTCTCGGCGGCGGTGTTGCCGTGCTGGAGGGGCTTAATCTTGAGGACGTGGAGCCGGGGCAGTATTTTCTTTTTGCTCCGCCCGTAAATTTTGAAGGACTTGAGGGTGCCCCCGCGCGTGCGGTGCTGATTGAAGACTTTATTTTCTGGTCAGCCCCTCAGACGAAAAAATAATACGTTGAGGTAGTTTATGAAAAGAGCCTGCGACATTGTCATAAGCCTTGTGCTTCTGGTTTTGCTTTCACCTGTTCTGGCGGCAATTTCGCTTGTTATTCTGC
The DNA here is from genome assembly GCA_045592705.1 of Acutalibacteraceae bacterium. Classification (GTDB taxonomy): domain Bacteria; phylum Bacillota; class Clostridia; order Oscillospirales; family Acutalibacteraceae; genus CAG-177. The sequence continues at coordinate 58,388 of JAZNVG010000038.1, forward strand.
TTGATGACGGCGCACCCGTTATTTTCAGGCAGGAGCGTGTCGGCCGCGACAACAAGATATTCAGCGTTCTTAAATTCAGAACAATGAGAAAAGATACGCCGAATGTTGCGACGGCAGACCTTACCGATTCTGACAAGTACATAACGAAAAGCGGCGATTTTTTGCGCAAAACAAGCCTTGATGAGCTGCCGCAGCTTATAAATGTTCTCAACGGTTCAATGAGCTTTATCGGCCCCAGACCGCTCATCCCCGACGAAACCGAAATCAGAGAATTGCGCAAAGAACACGGTGTTTATGCAGTTCGTCCCGGTGTTACGGGTTGGGCGCAGGTTAACGGCCGTGATATTCTTTCGCCCAAGGAAAAGGTTCTTTATGACAGAGAATATGTCAACAACTTAAGCCTTTCCTTTGATTTTCTTATTCTTTTGCGCACCGTTAAAGTGGTGCTCAAGCGTGAGGACATTGCCGAGGGCAGCGAAAAAAAACAGCGTCGCTGATGCAACGCTGCTTTGATTTTAAATATTATAATCTGCCGATTCGCTCGAGGTATTCCTCGTAGCATTCGCCGGTTTTTTCCATTTCTTTTGCAATTTCAACGCCGACATAGCGCCAATGCCACGGCTCATAGGTTATGTTGGTGACATCCTGTTTATCCTTGGGATATCTGAGAATAAAGCCGAAATCCGAAGCGTATTCGCAAAGCCAGGCAAATTCTCTTGTTTCCTCAAAGTTAACCTCGAGGCTGCAGATATCCATTGCAAGACCGGCATTGTGCTCACTTGTGCCGGGGGGAAGAATAATCTCTGAGGCAAGCACCGTTGCCTGAGTGTGTGAAAATCCCTGCGCCTCATAGGTCTTTATTTTATTCTCGAAATTGTTTTTCTGTCTTGATACAGAACGATAGCCCGAAACGGGGGTCAGCGTTATTCCGTCTTCCAGCGCGGCAAGATACATTTCGTTGTAATGCGGTGCAACGCGGTAATCGAGCGACTTGCTGTTGGGGTCGCTTGTGATTGACGGGGCAAGCTGCACCTCAAAATCGTCGGGCAGAATATAGTCACGGTTTACAAGCAGCATATGCCACTCGACGTCAACGTTTGCATAAACGGGAGCAAAGCCGGCATAGGCATATTCATAGTTTTCAATCGGCACGGGTGCGGCGGTTGTCGGCACGGTTGTGTCGCTTTCTTCGCCGGTGCTGTCTTGTGAATCAGTTTTTGAACCCGTTTCATCGCTTCCCGCAAAAACAATCGGTTCTTCTCTTGATGTAAAATAAGCGGTTGCGCCGACCGCGCCTGCAACAACACAGAGAACGAGCGTTAATATAAGAAATTTTTTCATTTTTGTTCCTCGCATTTTTTATTTTTGTTTATTGTAATCCATTAGCATTGCCGTGTCAATTGACAAATACTACAAATGAAAGGTGTTTTTATTTCTATGAAAGCAAACGAAAGTGTAAAAAACTACCCCTCAGTACGCAGAATGTATGCAAACTATGCCGTGAGAGGCATCAAGAATGTCTGCAAAAACATCGGCCCGCGTTTTTCGGGTACCGAGGCAGAGAAAAAAGGCATTGAGTACATGGCAGAGGATTTGAAAACCTGCTGTGACGAGGTCAAGATTGAATCTTTCCCCGTTCACCCGTGGGCGTTCCTCGGTTGGGTGCCGCTTTGCGCCGTTCTTTTCTCGGTTGCATCCGTTCTTTTCTTTGTCGGTCAGTTCTTCAATCTTGTTCCCCTGTTTATCGTTGCCGCAGTTCTTGTTGCGGTCGGCTTTTTCTTCATTATTACAGAATTCCTTTTCTATCAGGAAACGCTCGACAAATTCGCCCCCAAAAAGACTTCGCACAATGCAATCGGCATCCGCAAGGCTTCGGGCGAGGCAAAACGCCGCATAATTCTTTCCGGTCACGCCGACTCTTCAATGGAATGGCGCTTCACTTACTACGGCGGCCCCAAGCTTCTCATCCCCATGATTGCCGGCGCGCTTATCGGCTCACTCGCAACTGCCGTATGCTGTGTTCTCGGTGTTGTTTTCAGCTTCACAAACCCCGAAATGGTTACATCAACAACTTTTGATATCATCAGCTATGTTCTTCTCGGTTTTATTCTGATGTTCATCGGCATCACTTTCTTCTATGACAAAAAGCGCATTGTTGAAGGTGCAAACGATAACCTTTCGGGCTGCTTCGTTTCAATGGCTGTTCTCAAATATCTTGAAGATAACGGCATCCGCTTTGAAAACACCGAAATCTGGTGTGTCTGCACAGGCTCGGAAGAAACGGGTCTTCGCGGCGCAAAGGCTTTCTGCAAGGCTCACGGCAAAGAGCTTGAAGACATTGAAACCGTTTTCGTCGGTCTTGACACCGTTCGCGATTTTGATTTTATGGCAGTTTATAACCGCGATATGACGGGCACCGTTAAAAACGACCCGCAGGTTTGCAATCTGCTTGCCGAGGGCGCAAAAAATGCAGGCTATGACTTGCCCTTCAAATCCGTTTTCCTTGGCGCTTCCGATGCCGCCGCTGTCACAAAATACGGTATGAAGGCTGCAACCTTTGCCGCAATGGACCCCGCCCCCGCACGTTATTATCACACAAGACTTGACTCTGCCGACAACCTTGACCTCAAAACAATTGAAGCAGGTGTTGACATTTGCCTTGAAACAGTCTTCCTTTATGACGAAAAGGGTCTCGATGTTAAATAATCCTTGTGCAAATTACACAAGCCGACACTGAGAAATTTTGCCCTTTATACAAAAATACGGTTTTGCGGCTTTTCCCTCTGTTACAGCGTGATTTTTTATGATATAATACCGTTATGTATTGTAAGCTCAATCGCTTGCGAAAGGAGATTTTCTTTATGAACAAAAAGATTTTTGCTTTAATCGCTCTCGTTCTTTCAATGTCACTCATCCTCGGCTTTGCCGGCTGTGCTCAGGAAGAACCCGAAGAAGAAACCACAACCACCATCAAGGTTCTTGACGTTCTGCCCACCCAGCCCACAACCTCTGTTGACGAGGAAAGCGGCGAAATCATTACAGATACAGAGTATTCGCCCGAGGCAGCCGCAGCAAACACACAGACCATTTTTGAGTATTTCAACCTTCACGTAAATGCTCTTAAGGGCAAGAAGGCCGCTGTCACAATGTCTGAGGGCAAGAACATCGGCAAATCCACTTATATTGACGAAAACGGCGAAGAGCAGTCAAAGCCCTATTGCGAAAACGCAACCCTTGCCGCAAGTGTCAACACTCTCAAGAATTATATGCTTCACACCTCAAACAGCGAAGCCGCTTACGGTGATGACCTTGTTTCCTATCTTCCCGTTGCCGGTCAGAACTGGGTAACAGCTCTCACTCTTGAAGATGTTGAAAGCGCAACCTGCGTTGACGAGGGAACAACCCGCACAGTTACAGTCAACCTTGTTTCTCCCATCGATTCTGCTGCTCTTGCAAAGGCTTTTGAGCTCGGCTCACTTGAGGAAGCTCTTGTTGAGTTTGAAAAGGCAAACGAATATCTTACAGTTAACGATGCCGCTCTTGAGTATGTCAACTGCCAGATTATCATTATCGCAAACGTTGAAACAAACGAAATTTCTTCAATCAGATACATAAAGCGCGCTGATGTTACCGCAAACGTAACAGGTGTCGGCACAATTGCCGATCTCGGCACTCAGGATGTCTGCTTCAGATATGAGCAGACCAGAGAGTACAACTTCAACTACGTTGACCCCAACGCTCCCACAACAGCCGCTGAATAATCAAAAGCAAAAATAAAACGGTGTGTCCGCGGACACACCGTTTTTTGTTGTCTTATTTCTGTGAAAGGAAAGCGGCAAAGCCCTTGTAAGCCATATAAACATCAAGCTTTGCGGTGATTTCAAAGGGCGCGTGCATTGAAAGAACGGGAACACCGACGTCGATTACGTCTGCGCCGAGGTTTGCAATGTATTTTGCAACCGTTCCGCCGCCGCCTTCGTCAACCTTGCCAAGCTCGCCGACCTGCCATGCAACGTCGTTTGCATCCATAACGGAGCAGACCTTTGCCATAAATTCGGCGTTTGCGTCGGATGTGCCGCCCTTGCCGCGTGAGCCTGTATATTTTGTGATGGCGATACCTCTGTTGAGGAAAGCCGCATTCATTTTGTCAAGAACAGAGGGGAAGGTGGGGTCAAAGCCTGCGTTGACATCAGCAGAAAGGCACTCGGATGCGCGGATTACATCTCTGCCGCTTAAGGCCTGCTGTGCGGCGATGTCGGCAATGAAATGCTTGAGGTAAGCGGAATGCAGACCCGTGTTGCCGTCGCTGCCCGTCTCTTCTTTATCGGTGAGAACGGTGACACCTGTGTATTCGGGGTCGGAAACAGCGAATGCAGCCATAATTGAGGGATAAGCACAAACGCGGTCATCCTGACCGTAGGCGCCGACAAGAGAGCGGTCAAAGCCGATATCCGTTGCGTTGAAAGCGGGAACGGCTTCAAGCTCCGCGCTGAGGAAATCCGACTCGCAAATGCCGTATTTTTCGTTGAGAAGCTTGAGAATGTTGAGCTTTACAAGCTCACTGCCGCTGTCGCTTCTGAAAGGACGGCTGCCGACAAGAATGTTGAGTTCTTCACCCTTGATTCCTTCGCCGAGGGGGCGCTTGGACTGCTCTGCGCCGAGGTGGGGAAGAAGGTCGGTGATGACAAAACGGGGGTCGGCGGGGTCGTCACCGAGACGCACGGTTACTTTGGTGCCGTCTTTGCGGAAAATTACGCCGTGAAGCGAAAGAGGAATGGCGGTCCACTGATACTTTTTGATTCCGCCGTAGTAGTGTGTTTTGAAAAGAGCAAGCTCCGTATCCTCATAAAGCGGATTGGGCTTGAGGTCAACTCTGGGTGAGTCAATGTGAGAGGCAACGATTTTAACGCCCTGCGAAAGCGGCTTTTTGCCGAAAACGCAAAGAATTACAGCCTTGCCGCGGTTGTTGAAATAAACCTTGTCGCCTGCCTTGTAGCTTGCGTTGCGGTCAAAGGGAACAAAGCCGTTTTTCTCGGCAAGCTCAATTGTATAGGCGGCGGACTCGCGCTCTGTTTTGCCGACATCGAGGAAGGTTTTGTAACCCTCGCAGAAAGCGTAAGCTTCGTCAAGCTGTGCATCGTCAAGTCTGAGGGCGGTGTTTTTCGGGGCAGCGAAAAGCTGTTCCCTGAGGATTTCTGCCTGTGATTTTTCCTGTGTGCTCATAATTTATGCCTCCTTAAAGTAAAGGTTTTTATAAATATTCATCGCCCTTGTAACTTTCCTGACATAGTGGGCGGTGTCATCAATGGGAATGCTCGACAGCGTTTTTCCGTCGGGTGAAATTGAGGGGTCTCTGAGCCATTCGTTGACTCTGCCGCGGCCTGCGTGGTATGCGGCAAGTGCGGTTTCGGTGTTTTCAAATTCATCAACAAGGTAGCTGAGAAGAAAAGCACCGTATTTTATTGAATTTTCTGCGGTAAACAGGTCGCTGAACTGTTCATCGCCGCCGATTTTTGATTTTATCCAGTCGAAGGTTTCCTCGGTTATTTGAGTAAGACCGATTGCATTTGCCTCGGAAACGGCGTCGGATTCGAAAGAACTTTCCGTTTTTATTACCGAATAGAGCAGAATTTTGTCAATGCCGTATTCCTGAGAATATTTTTCGACAAGGTCGCTGTAACCGAGCGGATAGAATGTTTTAATCATTGTTTTTGCGGCGAATGCGCCGACAGCGCAAACCAGCAGCAAAAAGGCAAGAAAAAGCGAAAAAGCCTTGATTTTTCCTTTTTTAGTCATTAAGCTCAGCTCCGATTTTCTCAATGAGCGGTGCAACCTTTGCAGAAAGGTCACCCTCACCGTCGTTCACAATTACAATATCCGCTTTGTCGGCATAATATTCGTCATTAAACTGTGCTGCAATTCTGCTGTCCGCCTGAGCTTCGGTCAGGGAATCGCGCGCAATGATGCGAGCCTTGCGGATTTCGACGGGTGCGGTGACTGCCGCAAAAAAGTCGCAAAGGGGTACAATCGGGCTTTCAAAAAGAGCGGCGGCGTCAATAACAACCGCTTTTTCACCCTCAAGCCGTGCCGTGCGGATTTCCTCGAGCACAAGCCTTGTTATCTCGGGGTGGGTTGCGGCGTTGAGCATTTTTCTGTGCGCTTCGTCGGCAAAGGCTCTTTGAGCAAGCAAACGGCGGTTGAGATTGCCGTCAAGGTCAATTATATCTGCACCGAAAGCGGCACAAAGCGCTTTAATCACGCTTTCGCTTTCAACCGCTTTGCGTGCAAGCAAATCTCCGTCAATTATTTTAATTGAGTTTTCCGCAAGAAGTTTGCAGACAGTTGTTTTGCCGGCACCCGTCTGACCGGTCAGCCCGACAACGGGCATTTTTTTATTTAAATCAATTTCATTGAATGCGGCGGCGCGCAACAGACGGTTGTAAACGGCAAGACCGACACCGCTTGTTGACGGGCAACGCACATAAACGTTTTTACAGCCGAGAAAATCCACGCGGCGCAAAGCGTCAAAAAGACCGCGCGCCTGCGAAAGGCAGTCGTTTTCGGCACCGTATTCGACAGCCGTTGTGCCGAAAGCTTCACCCTCGCCGTTAAAGCAAAGCACGCAAAGTCCCGTTTTGGGTCGGCGGGCAATGAATTCGGCAAAATCCTCGAGCGAGCCTTTGACGATTGTCACGCTCGCCTTGGGAGAGTAGTGTTTATATTTCATTCCGGGCGAATGTGCAACCGCGCCCTCAGTGAGTTCGGCAAGCACAGCGGGGTCAATTTCAATTTCGCCCAGCACCTTTTCAAGCTCTTCGGGAGTGACTCCGCCGGGGCGAAGCAGACGGGGCTTTTCGGTTGCAAGGGTGATGACGGTTGACTCAACGCCGATGTCGCATCTGCCGCCGTCAACAACAGCATCGATTTTTGTGTCGAGGTCGGCAATAACGTGCTGTGCGGAGGTGGGACTCGGTCTGCCCGAGGTGTTTGCGCTGGGCGCAGCAAGGGGTACGCCTGCCGCGGCAATAATCGCGCTTGCAACGGGGTGAGAGGGCATACGGATTGCGACCGTGTCAAGTCCGGCGCTTACAACGTCGGGAATGAGGTCGCTTTTTTTCATAATAACCGTCAGCGCACCCGGCCAGAAAGCCTCTGCCAGAGCATCAAGACGGGGGTCAATTTCTTTAACAAGCGGAGAGACCTCGTCAAGGCAGGAAACGTGAACAATCAGCGGATTGTCCTGCGGTCTGCCCTTTGCCTTGAAAATTTTTGCAACTGCGTTGCCGTCAAAGGCGTTGGCGGCAAGACCGTAAACGGTTTCGGTGGGGATGGCAACAAGACCGCCGCTTTTGAGAATGGAGGCAGCCTCGTTAATCTGCGCGCTGTCAAGCGCACTTTCAATTTTAAAAACTTTTGTGTTCATCAGCTTTCACTCTTCAGTTTTTCCGCCGTGTCGGCAGTGATGAGGGCATCAACGATTTCGTCGATATCGCCGTTTAAAATCGCTTCGATTTTATAAAGCGTCAGGTTAATTCTGTGGTCGCTCACACGACCCTGCGGATAGTTGTATGTGCGGATTCTTTCACTTCTGTCACCCGTGCCGACCTGCGATTTACGCTCGCCGGCAATGGCTTCCTGTTGTTTTGTCTGCTCCGCCTCAAGAATTTTTGAACGCAGAATTTTCATTGCACGGTCTTTGTTTTTGAACTGACTGCGCTCATCCTGACACTCAACGACGGTGCCCGTGGGGATATGGATAATGCGGATTGCAGACTCGGTTTTGTTAACGTGCTGACCGCCTGCGCCGCTTGCGCGGAAGGTGTCAATCTGCAAGTCGGCAGGGTTGATTTCAACCTCAACGTCCTCCGCCTCGGGCAAAACGGCAACGGTGACGGTGGAGGTGTGGATTCTGCCCTGACTTTCGGTTTCGGGCACACGCTGCACACGGTGCACGCCGCTTTCAAATTTAAGGCGTGAATATGCGCCCTCTCCGTCAATCATAAAGCACACTTCTTTAAAGCCGCCAAGCTCGGTGGGATTGGAGTTTATAACCTCGGTTTTCCAGCCCTTTGACTCGGCATACATTGAATACATTCTGAAAAGAGCACCTGCAAAAAGTGCCGCCTCTTCGCCGCCTGCGCCGCCGCGGATTTCGATGATGACGTTTTTATCGTCGTTGGGGTCACGGGGCAGAAGCAGAATTTTCAGCTCCTCGGCAAGTGTTTCGCAGTCTGCACGGGCGGCAAGAAATTCTTCTTCAACCATTTCTTTGAAGTCGCGGTCAAGGCCGCCTGCCTCAAGCAGCTGAGCCGCCTCATCACGGGTTGAAACCGCCGCTTTGTATTCGCGGTATTTTTCAACAACGGGCGTCAGGTGCTTTAATTCCTGCATCAGCTTTTTGTAAAGCTCCATATCCGATACAATGTCGGGGTTGCAGATTTTTTCATTTATCTCGTCAAACTTTTCTTCAACTTTATTTAATTTATCAAGCATAAAATCCTTCGTAAAAATTTATTCTGTCGGGGGAAGCGCTAAGACTCTTCCGTGTCGCGAAGGACTTTTTTGATATTTTTTTCAACCTTTACTCTTTCGAGCATAACCTCTCTGCCGCAGCCGACACAGCGGATGCGAAAATCCGCCCCGATGCGCAAAACCGCAAAGCAGTTTTCGCCGCAGGGGTGCTTTTTTTTCATTATCAGCCTGTCACCTACACGAATATCCATAAAATCATATCTCCAAAAAAATCAATCATATTATTATAGCATAAATCAGTGTTTTTGTACACTGCGGTTTTATAATTTTAATGTAATTATTAAGGCACGGCGGTGCATATATTAAATACGAACATTGCGCGAAAGGAATGAGTCACAAAATGATGATATATAAACCCGAAGGACACCTGATTTCAAGCGCGGAAAACAAACACTATCTGTCGGGGCTTGCTCCGCTGCACGAGGCGCAGACGTCGGGCGCCGTACTGGAAGCGAGAGTTGTTCGCTGTGACGGGGAGCACAACCTGCACGTTGACCTCAACGGAATGAGAGGAATTATTCCGCGCAGGGAGGGTGCAAGCGGAATTGATGAGGGCAGGGTGCGTGACATTGCGCTGATTTCACGCGTTAACAAGCCCGTTGCTTTCCGGGTTATCGGTTTTGACAGCGACGCTCAGGGTGCGCCGCGTGCCGTTTTAAGCCGCAAAAGCGTGCAGGATGACTGCTTTAACGAATATATAATGAAGCTCAGGGTCGGTGATGTCATACCCGCCACAGTCACTCATATTGAAAGCTTCGGCGCCTTCTGCGACATCGGTGCAGGTATAAATGCGCTGATGCCCATTGACTGTCTTTCCGTTTCAAGAATCCCTCACCCGAGTGCGCGTTTTTCAGCGGGTCAGAGCATTTTTGCCGTTGTCAAAAGCATTGATGAGCTTGGCAGGGTAACTTTGTCGCACAAGGAGCTGCTCGGCACGTGGGAACAGAACGTCGAGCGACTGAGTGTCGGTGAAACGGTGCCGGGAATTGTGCGTTCCGTCGAAAAATACGGAATTTTCGTGGAGCTTGCGCCGAATCTTGCAGGTCTTGCCGAATTTTCGGAGGGTGTGAGCGTCGGCAGTCACGCAGGGGTGTACATCAAGAACATTATTCCGCAGAAGATGAAAGTCAAGCTTATCATCGTTGACTCGTTTGATGCGGATTATCCCGTTGAAAAGCCCGAATATTTCATAACTCAGGGGCACATTGACCGCTGGGTTTATTCGCCCGAGGGCTGTCCGCGGGTGGTGGAAACGGTTTTCAGTCAAGAGCCGCAATAATTCTGCTGCCGCCGATTATCGTATCGCCGTCATATAAAACCGCCGACTGGCCGGGGGTGACGGAGCGCTGAGGCTCGTCAAAAACAACCGTGATTTTTCCGTCATCCGTCGGGGTGACGGTTGCCGGCACCGCAGGCGCACGGAAACGTATTTTTACATCGGCACGGATTGACACGCCGAGAGAGTCGCACGAAATAAGGTTAAGACTGTCGGCAACAAGACCGCCGCTGTATTGCTCGCCGTTTTCACCGATTGTCACGGTGTTGTCGGCGGCGTTGAGGCGCGTGACAAACATCGGTTTGCCGAAAGCGCCGAGACCTTTTCGCTGACCGATTGTGTAATTGATTATACCCGTGTGCCTGCCGAGAAGCTGTCCGTTTTTGTCAATTATGTTGCCCGCCTTGCCTTGAATTCCGAGGGTTGCGAGAAAGGCGGAATAGTTATCGTCGGGTACAAAGCAGATTTCCTGACTGTCGGGTCTTTGCGCCGCTTCAATTCCTGCCGCGGCAACAAGCTGCCTTGCCGTCTCTTTTTCCGTTTCGGCAAGCGGAAACATTGCGTGGGCAAGCTGAAACTGATTGAGCCGGCACAGAAAATAGCTCTGGTCTTTTTTGCCCGCGCCCTTTTTCAGCAGGTAACGTCCGCCCTCAAAATCGATTTTTGCATAGTGTCCCGTTGCCAGAAAATCGGCGCCGTTTTGGAGCGCAAAATCAAGCATTGCACCGAATTTTATGTCACGGTTACATTTTATGCAGGGATTGGGTGTGCGAGCATTTACATATTCATCGGCAAAATCCGAAATAATTTTTTCTCTGAAAAGCTGACGGAAATCGGCAACAAGGTGATTTATGCCAAGCTTTTGTGCGGCACGTTTTGCATCCTCAATGTCACTGAGTGCGCTGCCGCCGTCACGCAAAAGCAGGGTTATTCCGAAAACGTCATAGCCTTTTTCGCGCAGAATACACGCCGCCGCACAGCTGTCAACGCCGCCGCTCATTCCGATTGCAACCTTTTTTGCCATAAAATCCTCCTTCCGTCAGCCAAACCGATTTATTTCCATGTTAATTATAACACGCAAATAAAAATTTTTAAACAGTTTTTTAAAAATCTCTTGCAGAGTTTGACGGAATAGGCTATAATTGTAGTATATTGAGCCATTCTGCGGCTTTTTTGGGGGATGAACGATTTGGCCGGCGATTTACACTGTCATACCAAGCTATCAGACAGCTCTTTGGGTATTGATGACCTTATTATGCTTGCCCAGAAAAGGGGCGTAACAACAATTGCAATAACCGATCTTGACTGCCAGGCCGGCACCGTCAGGGCAAAGGTTATCGGCGAGCGCAGGGGTATTACCGTTATCCCGGGCGTTGAGCTGTCCTGCTATGATTACAAAAACAATAAAAAAGCACGCTTGCTTTGCTACCTCAGCGACAGCCCGGACAGGCTGGAGGGTCTTTGCCACAGAAACACTCTTGTGCGCAAAAAAGCGAGCCAGTTTATGATGCTTAAAATTGCACAGAGATATCCTATTTCGCCTGAGCTTGTTATGAAATGCGCTTCGGGCTCTACCGCCGTATTTAAAAATCACATTATGCACGCACTTATGGAGTGCGGTATGACTGACAGAATCCGCGGTGAGCTTTACAACGAGCTTTTCTTAAAAGAAAGCGACAAAAACGTTCTTGTTGAAGAAAAATTCCCCTCACCTGCAGAGGTGCTTGAGGCAATTCACGAGGCCGGCGGTATTGCCGTGCTTTCGTGCCCCGGTCTTTTCGGCAATTTCGATTTGCTTGAGGAGCTTATTCCTCTCGGCCTTGACGGCGTTGAGGTCTGGCATCCCGACAACAGCGAAGAAGAGGTTGAAAAGCTGCTCCAAATTGCAAAGCAAAACAATCTTCTCACAGTCGGCGGAACATCTTTCCGCGGAATGTATTCGGGCAAGCCTTTGAGTATCGGCGATTATCTTACCCCCGATAATTGCCTGAAAGCACTTATGGGCTACAAAACAAAAATGAAAAAGCTCCGCGCACAGCAGCAGAAGGAGCAAGGATAATACAGGAGTTCCGCTATGGGCAGAAATGACGACAACGATATTAAAATTTTTACCCCGTCAAAAAAGGCAGGCGACGGCGTTGAGCTTGTTGAACTTGTTGAAATGATGGAAAAGCAACGCAGCAACGGCAACACCGAAAAAGCCGTTGAGCTGGGCAAAAATCTTGCCGCACTGACATCTGTGGCTTTTGAGGATGTTTTTGTCGGAACGGATCTGACCGCAAGAGAGCTTTCAAACGGCAGTCTTTATCAGCTTCGTGCGCTGATGGTTTTTTCCGCGCAGTATTCGCTGTGCCGTTTTCTTGAGCAAGCCGTTTTGTCAACCGAGGCGGTAAACTCGCTTTATAATGAAATCCGAAAGCTTTCAGAGGGTTTTTATGCAAATGTTACCGACGGCTCGTCCTTCACCTTTTATTTTCTTGCGGTGCGCCGCAAAAGAGAGGTTGAAAAGCAAATCGGTGAAAGCTTTGCAATGCTTTGCGACAAAGAAAAGGATGCAAGATATTCTGCCCTCGGCACAAACACCTTCAACGTTGTTCAGAAAATTGTTTTTGAAAGCGTTGAAAAAGCAGAATTTGAACTGTAAAAATTTTAAGGGAGACACTCGGGCGACCCACCACAAGGAAGTTAAGGTTTTTCTCGGCTCTTTTTGCGTTGATACATTATGAAAAAAATCCGCAATACACCAAGTATTGCGGATTTTTTGTCATTTCGTCTGAACGAAAAATAACCTGATAAAAACTGCTTCGCATCTTAAAAAGGGATAGTTTGGATATAGAACAAGGCAAAAAGCGCAGAAATCCTTGACGGATTTCGAGCATTTTTAACG
>JAZNVG010000039.1:0-199498 GCA_045592705.1 Acutalibacteraceae bacterium
CATACACTTTTACAACAATGAAAGAATCCAATTAAAAACAAAACTGACTCCGCTTGAAAAACGAAGTCAGTATGTCGCTTAATTAAATATTTCTGCCATAGGGGTGTTTTTGTACTGTCCGCACAATTTGGGGCAGTTCAAGCCGAGGCGGGGTATTTGTTTGTCTTAATCAAAAACTACGGGTTTGCCTGTCTTTGCGGATTCATAAACCGCATTTACGATTCTTACGCTCTTGATTGCTTCAAGCGGCATAATCTGCGGCGGACGGTTATCTCTGACGGCGGCAATAATATCCTCAACCATTGACTTGTGACCAAGGCAGAGGGTCGGGTCAAGCGCCGCGGCACTGCTGTTGCCCGAATATTTTTCAAGCATTTCCTGCTCTTCGTTTTCGGCATTGTCAACAATCTTCCAGCAAAGCAGCTCGTCACCGTCTGCCTCAATGGAGCCTTTTTCGCCGTAAACTCTGATGCCCGTGCAAAGACCGGGATATGCGCAGGTGGTACTGATAAAGGTTGCAACAGCACCGGATTTGAACTTAACAAGAGAAGCTGTCAAATCCTCTGTTTCGATTTTGTGGTTGAAAATACCCATTTGTGATGTAACACTTTCAACGTCACCCATAAGCCACTGCATAAGGTCAACGGTGTGAACGGCCTGATTCATAAGTGAACCGCCGCCGTCCATTTCCCATGTGCCTCTCCAGCCGCCGTTGTCGTAGTATTCCTGAGTGCGGTACCATTTAACGGCAAAATCACCAAGGATAAGCTTGCCGAGTCTGCCGCTTTCAATAGCCTCACGGATGGGCTTCATATTTGCATTGTTTCTGTTCTGGTGAACAACACCTGCAATTTTGCCCGTGCGCACTCGTGCCTCTTCAATTTTCATTGCGGCCTCAACCGTAATATCAATGGGTTTTTCAACAAGAACATTCTTGCCCGCTTCCATTGCCTTGACAGCAAAATCGGCGTGCATACCGCTGGGCACGCAGATGCTTACAATATCAATATCGGGATTTGCGAGCATTTCATCATAATCCGTATATGTGAGAACACCCTCATAATCCTCTTTTGCCTTTTCGAGCTTTTCTTCAATAAGGTCACAGACAGCAACAAGTTCAGCATATTCTGATTCAAAAGCAGCTTTTGCGTGATTTTTGCCGACACCGAGGCCTACAACCGCATAACCGATTTTCTTTGACATAAAATAACACCCTTTCTTTGTGTTTCGGTTATATTTTATCCCTTTAAAGCAAATATGTCAATAAAATATCCTGTCACATACCGACTTGACGAAAAGAAAATGTATGAATATAATGTAATTATTATAAAGGGGGTATTACGTGTGTCTAAAATTGAAATCGGCGTTCAGCTTTATACTTTTCGCAGACTTTGCAAAACACCGGCAGGTGTAAAAGAGGTTATGGAAAAAGTTGCCGCACTTGGCGCAACCAACGTTCAGCTTTCCTCAATTTGTGAAATGAGCGCAAAGAGTTTGCGCGAAATTGCAGACGGCTGCGGTCTGGTAATCAACGGCACACACTCGCCGTTTGCCAGAATTGTAAATGACATTGACGCGCTTGCCGAAGAACATCTGACAATGGGTTGTGAAATTGTCGGCCTCGGTATGATGCCGCAGAAATTCACGCGTGGCGAAGATTCACTCAAGCGTTTTTGTGAAATTGCCAACACCGCTTGCGAAAAATTAAAACCTTACGGTCTGAAATTCGGCTATCACAATCACTGGATGGAGTTTAAAGAAATCGGCGGCGTTCCCAAGCTTGACATTATGGCTCGCGAGGTGCCCGAAATGCAGTTTATTTTTGACACCTTCTGGGCACGTTTTGCGGGTCACGATCCCCTCGCGTATGTTGAAAAATTCGCAAACCGACTTGATTTGCTTCATCTTAAGGATTATTCGAAATTCGGTTTTATGACGGGCAAAGTGCGCGACATCGGCAAGGGCACCATTGATTTTGCACCGATTCTCAGAGCGGCGGAAAAAGGCGGCACCAAATGGGCGGTAATTGAGCACGACTCAACAAAAAGGCCTTATGTCACCGTTGAAGACAGCATCAATTTCATTAAAACAATCTATTGAGGTGCGTTATGGGTAAAAAAGTAAAATTCGGCATTGTCGGCATCGGCAAGCAAGGGTCCTTCTATGCACAAATGCTTTCAAAGGGTCTTGTGAAAACAGCCGAACTTGCGGCGGTGTGCGACATTCTGCCCGAAAGGCAGGAATGGGCAAAAAGAACCCTTAAAAGTGTAAAAATTTATGACGATTACAAGAAAATGTTTTCTGACGGTGTTATTGACGCGGTAATCGTCTGCACTCCTCATTATTTTCATCCCGAAATTTCAATTGCCGCCATCGAAAGCTCAATCCACACCCTGAGCGACAAGCCTGCCGGTGTTTTCACCTCCGCCGTCAGGCGGGAAAACGAGATTGCCGCAAAACACAAGAATGTTCTTTTCGGTATGATGTTCAATCAGCGCACAAATCCTCTTTACATCCGTGCAAAGGAAATTATAGACTCCGGCAGACTCGGTGAGCTTAAACGCATTAACTGGATTATTACCGACTGGTACAGACCCCAGGCATATTATGACCAGGGCGGTTGGCGCGGCACCTGGTGGGGCGAAGGCGGTGGTGTGCTGCTCAACCAATGTCCGCACCAGATTGATATTTTTCAGTGGCTCGGCGGTATGCCGACAAAAGTAAACGCCATTGTTCAATACGGCAGAAAACGTGATATCGACGTTGAAAATGACGTAACGGCAAGCTTTGAATATAAAAACGGGGCAACAGGTGTTTTTATTGCCTCAACCCACGACTCTCCCGGCACCAACAGACTCCAGATTGACGGTGACAGGGGGCAGATTATAATTGAGAAAAACACTCTCACCTTCACCGAGCTTTCCGTGAGCGAAACAGAGTTTAATAAAACAAACAAAAAGTTTATGCCTAAAATCCCCGCAAAAGTTCACCGCAAAAAAATACCGTTGCCGGTTGCACTGGTGAGCCTCGGCAAACAGCATATGAAAATTATCAGAAACTTTTCTCAGGCCGTGCTGGACGGTACTCCTCTTATCGCACCCGGAAACGAGGGCATCAGAGGTCTTACAATTTCAAACGCAATCTATCTTTCCGACTGGCTCGGCAAAACGGTTGAAATCCCGTTTGATGAAAACGAATTTGAACGTTTGCTCAATGTAAAAATTGAAGAAGAAAAGAATAGCCGTAAATAAAAAAATTGCCTCTCTGTTTTGTCAGAGAGGCGATTTGTATTTTTAAAATTATTCTGCTGAGGGGATGAAAGCGTCATGAATTGCCGCGACAGCCTTATCGGCATCGGCAAGGTCGATGAGAACGGAAATTTTGCTTTCGCTTGTAGCAATCATCTGAATGTTGATGTCATTTTCGAAAAGAGCTTCAAACATTGTTGCGGCGGTGCCGGGATGTGTTTCCATGCCTGCGCCGACAATTGAAACCTTTGCAACATTCTTGTCACAGCCGACTGTAAGACCCTTGAGCAAGTCAAAAGCTTCAAGAATTGCAACGGTTTCGTCTGCGTGAGCGTTGCTGACGGTGAAAACGATATCCTTTGTGCCGTCTCTGCCGACAGACTGAAGAATGATGTCAACATTAATTTCCTTTGCGGCAAGCTTGCCGAAGATTTTATAAGCGATTCCCGGAACATCGGGAACCTTTTCTATTGAAATTCGGGCGACGGATGTATCCTTTGTTACGCCTCTGACGAGCATTTTTTCCACGTTGGTGACCTCCTTAACAATTGTACCGGGTTTTCTTGCAAGGCTTGAAAGAACTTCAAGCTCAACATTGTATTTCTTTGCCATTTCGACTGAACGGTTGTTGAGAACCTGTGCGCCGAGGGTAGCAAGTTCAAGCATTTCATCATAAGTAATTTCATCAAGTTTCTGTGCGTTCTTGACCTTGCGCGGGTCAGCAGTATAAACGCCCTCAACATCGGTGAAAATCTGGCAACGGTCAGCGTGCATTGCCGCGGCAATTGCAACGGCGCTTGTGTCTGAACCGCCTCTGCCGAGAGTTGTGATATCATCATATTTGTTGATACCCTGGAAACCTGCAACAATAACAATGTTTTTGTTGTCAATTTCCATCTTGATTCGCTCAGCGGTAACCTTTTTGATTCTTGCGCTGCCGTGCGAAGAATTTGTTTTGAAGCCTGCCTGCCAGCCGAGAAGAGAAACAGCGGGGCAACCGAGCTTATCTATTGCCATTGCGAGCAGAGAAATTGAAATCTGCTCACCGGCGGAAAGGAGCATATCCATCTCGCGCTTTGAAGCGTCGGGATTGATTTCCTTCGCCTTTGCAATGAGGTCATCTGTGGTATCGCCCTGAGCGGAAACAACAACCACAACGTCATTGCCTTTCTTATAAGTGTCGGTGATGATGCTTGCAACATTCATCACTCTCTGCGCATCGGCAACGGAACTGCCGCCGAATTTCTGAACTATAAGTGCCATATATACCTCCGGGTAAAATTAATAGTCGGTGATTCTGATGAACGACTCAACCTTCATGCCGCTGAGAGAAGCGAGCTTTTCGCTGAGTGCCTTTTCCGTGTCGGTGCGGGTTACGAAAGCAAATTCACCGTCGGGAGCATTTTCACGGGTGAGAAGTTTAATTTCGCCGAATGCTTCCGTTGCGGCGGCAACCGCGGCGGCGGTGTCGTCGGCAGTAACACGGACATAATATGCTGTTTCAGCATCAAGATAGCTTGCAACATAGCCGCTTTCGCTTTCCTGCCAGCCGAAGAACTTGCGTCTTTCCATATGCTTTGCACAGTCGATAACGTCTGCAACAACAGCGCTGGCGGTGGGCATTTTGCCTGCGCCCCTGCCATAGAATACAACGTCACCGATTGCGTCGCCGCGAACAAGAATTGCGTTAAAGACATCATCAACACCGGCAAGCTGACTGTGGCCCTGAACAAAAGCAGGGCTTACCATTACGTTGACTCTGCCGTCATCAAGCTTTTTGGCTCTGCCGAGAAGTTTGATAACACCGCCCCAGGAAGCGGCATATTCAACATCGGCAAGTGCAATTTTGCTGATACCCTCGGTATAAACCTCGTCGGGATAAACGTGTTTACCGAAGCAAAGAGCGGCAAGAATACAAATCTTGCGGCAAGCGTCGAAACCGTCAACATCGGCTGAAGGGTCGCGCTCGGCATAGCCGTTAATCTGAGCAAGACGGAGAGCCTCTTCAAAGCTCATGCCGTCTGTAATCATTTTTGTAAGAATGAAATTGGTTGTGCCGTTGAGGATGCCTGCAATTTCGTTTATGTCATTTGCGGCAAGGCACTGGAAAATGGGACGGATAATCGGGATGCCGCCGCCTACGCTGGCCTCGAAAAGGAAATTGACATTTTTCTCTGCGGCAATCTTTAAAAGCTCACAGCCTTTTGCGGCAACAAGCTCTTTGTTTGATGTGACAACACTTTTGCCAGCGTTAAGACAATCCACAACAAACTCATATGCAGGGTGAAGCCCGCCCATTGTTTCAACAACGATTTTAACGCTGTCGTCATTTAATATTTTTGTAAAATCGGAAATTAAAAGATGTTCATTTTTGTCGCCGGGGAAAGTGCGTCTGTCAAGAATATACTTAAGCTCCATCTCGGTCTGCATACTCTTTTTGACAATGTGCTCATAGTTTTTCTGAAGCAGCTCGGCAACACCTGAGCCTACAACACCGTAGCCCATAATTGCAACATTCATAGCCGAATTCTCCTTTGCTTGAATCTGAAACCGAAAAAAATGCAGAGATGCAATTTTATAGGAATGACATATATTAACATATTTTTTCAAAATAATAAAGAGAAAAATGAAACTTTTCTGAATTTTTTATGCCTTTTCTTGAGTTTTTCCTTGAAATGATATAAAATAAAGGGGTAAATTCTGTTTTTTCAGGGGTGATTTTATGAATCAGGTGGAAAAACGCAGAGCAACGCTGATTAACATTGCTTATGTGCTGACGATTGTTGCTTTGTTTTTTGTCGCTTTCAAATATCTCTACTCACTGTTTTTACCTTTCATAATTGCTTTTGCAGTTGCGGCAATTCTTCAAAAACCGATTAATGCCGTTGCCAAAAAAACACACATCAAAAAAAGTATTATTTCCTTTCTTTCGGTGCTGATTGTACTTGTTGTGGTGCTGTCGTTGCTGTCTTTCGTCGGTTACCGAATTGTCGTTGAGGTCAGAGGCTTTATTGCCTTTATTTATGACAAAGCGGACAATCTGCCCGACCTCATAAAAACAGCGGAGGAAAAAATCTTTTCATTGATTACTTTCCTGCCTGATTCCATTGAGCAAACAGTTGCAGATGCAACCTCAAACTTTGTTGACCGACTGCTTGTTGCCGTGGGTGACACAACCGTTTCGGTGCCTTCTGTAAAACCTCCGGTTTCAAACGATTCCGCTTTTGATTTTTCGCTTCTCACAACACCGCTGAGCGGTTTGTGGTCAACGGCAAAACAAATACCGTCCATTCTTATTGCCATTGTAATCGGAGTCATTGCAAGCTTCTTTATGACGCTTGATTACGAAAGACTTATGCACTTTTTTGAAGGTATTCTTTCCGACGAAAAGCGCCGCACTTTCAGACGTGTCAAAAATATCATCCGTTCATCTTTCGGCAAGCTCGTAAAATCCTATGTCATCATCATCTTCATTACCTTTTCCGAACTGGTTATAGGCCTTAACATTCTTAAAGTTGCAGGGGTGTACAACGGCGAATATCTGCTTGTCGTTGCAATTGTTACGGCGTGTCTTGATATTCTGCCCGTGCTCGGCACAGGCACCGTGCTCATTCCCTGGGTGATTTATTCTTTTATCACCGGAGGCATCGGCACAGGCATCGGTCTGCTTATATTATATGCCGTTATTACGGTAATTCGACAGGTGATTGAGCCCAAGCTCGTGGCGGCAAACCTCGGCCTGCCGCCGGTTATTACCCTTATTGCCCTTTACACCGGACTTCAGCTTTTCGGTGTTGTCGGAATGATTGTTCTGCCGATTGCAATTGTTATTATTAAAATTCTTAACGACGAGGGAGTTATTCATATCCGGGGTAACAGCACAACAGAAAAAAATCAGGAACGGACGGCTGAACAACCGAAAGCTGAAAATTCCGTTAAAGAAAGTGACACATCTTCACCCAATGCGTAAAAAATTGTCTTTTCAGCATATTTTTTGAGCAAATTAAACAAGAAAATCTCGGCATTTTAGCCAAAAAAAACATTGAAAAGATAATTAATATGTGATACAATAGCCTTTGATATTGCGCTGGACTAACCTATTATTCTCGCAATCTTATACAAGTAGATATTTTTCACGCCCCACGGCGGAAAAAATAAGGAGGAAATTCTTTGAAAGCTTACAACGCAAAAGACATCAGAAACATCGCCATTGCCGGCCACGGCGGCAGAGGCAAAACAACTCTTGCCGAGGCAATGCTTTTCCTTGCCAAGGCTACCGACAGACTCGGCAGAACTGCAGACGGCAACACCGTTCTCGACTTTGACGCCGAAGAAAAAAGACGTAAGGCCACGATTTCCACTGCAATGGCTCCCCTTGAGTGGAAAAACGTAAAAATAAACATCCTTGACACCCCCGGTCTGTTTGACTTTGCCGGCGGTATCAGCGAAGGTGTAAGAGCCGCAGAAACAGCTCTTATCGTTCTTCAGGCAGGCTCAGGCGTTGACGTCGGTGCCGAAAAGGCTTTCAAGGCCGCCAGCGAAAGAGGCATTGCAAAAATGTTTGCAGTTACCCGCTGTGACGCTGAAAACACCGATTTCTACAAGACCTTTGATGCTCTTAAAGAAGAATATGACACTCAGGCCTGCCCCGTAGTCGTTCCCTTTATGCAGGGCGACAAAGTCAAGGCTTATGTTGACCTTTCAACAGGCAAGGCTTATGAATACAGCAACGGCAAGGCATCCGAGGTTGCAATGCCCTCAGATGCAAAGATTGACGAGATGAAGGAAATCTTCAACGAGGCAGTTGCTTCCGCTGACGAAGCTCTTATGGAAAAATTCTTCGAGGGTGAAGAATTCACCGCAGAAGAAATTGCCGCAGGTCTCAAGGCAGGTATCGCTGACGGCGCTATCTACCCCGTATATGCTTGCGCAGGTTACACAACCGACGCTGTTGACCTTATCCTCAACGCAATCACAGCAGTTGCTCCCGACGCAACCGCTTGCGCAGAAGGCGACCTCAAGTGCGACGAAAACGGTCCTCTTGCTGCTATCTGCTTCAAGACAATTGCCGACCCGTTCGTCGGTAAAATGTCCTTCTTCAAGGTTGTTTCCGGTAAAATCACTCCCGATGCTCCCGCTTTCAACGCTCGCACGGAAGAGAGCGAAAAGATGGGTAAACTCATCTTTGTCAAGGGCGCTAAGCAGGAAGACACAACAGTTATCGCTGCCGGCGACATCGGTGTCGTAACAAAGCTTTCCGGCTTCAAGACCGGTGACACACTCTGCAACCCCAAAAATGTTGTTGAGCTTGCCGGCGTTAACTTCCCCGCCCCCTGCCTTTCAATGGCAGTTAAAGTCCGCAAGAAGGGCGAAGAAGACAAGGTTGCAGCAGGTCTTAACAGACTTGCTGAAGAAGACGCAACAATCAAGTTTGAAACCAACGTTGAAACAAGAGAACAGGTTGTTTCCGGCCTTGGCGAACAGCATCTTGACACAGTTGTTACAAAGCTTAAGAATAAGTTCGGCGTTGAGGTTGACCTCACCGTTCCCAGAGTTGCTTACAGAGAGACAATCCGCAAGACCGTTGACAAACAGGGCCGTCATAAGAAACAGTCCGGCGGTCACGGCCAGTTCGGTGATGTTTATATCCGCTTCGAGCCGTATGCAGGCGAAGAGGATTTCGTCTTCACATCTGACGAAGTTGTCGGCGGCGCTGTTCCCAAGAACTACTTCCCCGCTGTTGAAAAGGGTCTTCGCGAATGCATCGCAAAGGGCATGATTGCAGGCTATCCTATGGTCGGCATCAAGGCTGCTCTTCACTTCGGTTCTTACCATCCCGTTGACTCTTCCGAAATGGCATTCAAAACTGCCGCTCAGCTTGCTTTCAAAGCAGCTATCCCCGAGGCAGCTCCCACAATCCTTGAGCCCATCGGCACACTTAAGGCTTATATGCCCGACGACAACCTCGGCGACATCATGGGTGACATCACCAAGCGCAGAGGCCGCGTTCTCGGCATGGGTCCGTCCGAAGAGCCCAAGATGCAGGAGCTTGTTGCTGAGGTTCCCATGGCAGAAATGGGCGACTTCTCAACCGTTCTCCGCTCTGTCACAGCAGGCAGAGGCTACTTCTCACTTGAATTTGCACGTTACGAAGATGCTCCCGCAAACGTTGCTCAGAAGGTTATTGAAGAAGCCAAGGCAGCAGCTGAAGAAGAATAATTCAAAAATCCAAGAGCCGCCTCTCCGGCGGCTCTTTTTCTGTCGGCAAAACAGCCAAACATCAACAAAAAGTGTCGCTTCCGGGCGGCTCTTTTTGATTTTTATCACTATTGAAAAAAGTATGGGGATACTATAAAATATAAGTGTATATTTACTCAAAAACTCACACAGAGGACGGCGCAGAATTTATGAAAAATTACATTTGGGATTTTGACGGTATGCTTTTTGACAGCTATCCCCACATTGCCGCGGCATTTGTAAAAACCCTTGCCGAATTCGGAAAAGAAGCCGATTACGACGAGGCGAAAGCCTTGCTGGAAATAACTTTTGCACACGCTTACGAGCACTACAACGTAAGCGAGGAAGAAAAGGAAGTTTTCCGCAAACACGAACACGATTATGCTTTTGAGCCTCAAGCCGTACCGTTTCCCAACACCGTTGCAACGCTCAAGGCTCTTGATGAGAGAGGTGCAAGACAGTTTATTTACACCCATCGCGGAATTGAAAGCCTGACACATTATCTTGAAAAATATGACATTTTAAAATATTTTGAGATGATTGTTGACTCCACAAAAGGCTTTGCCGCAAAGCCTGCCCCCGACGCGGTTGAGCACATCGTCAAAGAAAATTCGCTTGACAAAAAAGAAACCGTTATGATAGGCGACCGCGAAATTGACGTTCTGTCGGGCAAAAACGCGGGTGTTTTCGGCTGTCTTTATTCAAAGACGAAAAAACCGACAGCGGCAGACTTTTTAGTTGACGACATAAGCCGTGTGCTTGAATTATAATATTGACATTACAAAAAATAATGTTATAATAACAACGGCAAAACTTGTTTATAATTTTTAGGAGTGATAAAAATGGCATTAGTTACCACAAAGAAAATGTTTGAAGACGCTTATAAGGGCGGCTACGCTGTCGGCGCATTCAACGTTAACAACATGGAAATCATTCAGGGTATCGTTCAGGCTGCAGAAAAGCTCAATGCTCCCCTCATTCTTCAGGTTTCCAAGGGCGCAAGAGCCTATGCTAACCACACTTATCTCGTAAAGCTCGTTGAGGCTGCCGTTGAAACAAGCGGTCTGCCCATCGCTCTTCACCTTGACCACGGTCCCGATTTCGAGACCTGTAAGGCTTGCATCGACGGCGGCTTCACATCCGTTATGATTGACGGCTCACACCTTCCCTACGAAGAAAACGTCGCTCTCACAAAGAAGGTTGTTGACTATGCTCACGCTCACGGCGTTGTTGTTGAGGGTGAACTCGGTCAGCTTGCAGGTATTGAAGACGACGTTAATGTTTCTGCAGAAGATGCTTCCTACACAAACCCCGCCGAGGTTATTGACTTTGTCACACGCACAGGCGTTGACTCCCTTGCAATCGCAATCGGCACAAGCCACGGTGCTTTCAAATTCAAGCCCGGTCAGGATCCCAAAATCCGCATTGACATCCTTGAAGAAATTGAGAAGAAGCTTCCCGGCTTCCCCATCGTTCTTCACGGCGCATCATCCGTTATTCCCGAGTTTGTTGACCAGATTAACGAATTCGGCGGCAAGATGGAAGACGCTATCGGTATCCCCGAAAGCGAGCTTCGCAAGGCTGCTGAACACGCTGTCTGCAAAATCAACATTGACTCTGACCTCCGCCTTGCTATGACAGCAGCAATCAGAAAGTATATGTCTGAGAATCCCGGTCACTTTGACCCCAGACAGTATCTTGCTCCTGCACGTACCGCTATTGAGGGTATGGTTGAGCACAAGATTCAGACCGTTCTCGGCTGCGCAGGCAAAGCATAATTTAAAAGAAAATTTTAATCCGGTGTGCATTTTTGCACGCCGGATTTTTTATTGTTTCGGTTATAAGATTTCCTTTTTCTGACATCAACAAAAAATGTATATTTTTATCAGTTGACAAATACCTATACAATGAATTATTATTAAAATATACCAAAAATTATAAACAAAGAATGGGTGGTTGCGTGAATCTGTTCAAAAAAATTCTGTTCATCATTGTGCTGTGCACCTTTGTCGGCACATCCGTCTGGCTCACCTTCAACACAATTTCCCGCGACACGTTTGAGTATTCATACAGTGAAGATGTTGCAGGTACAGGTGTCGAGGGCTGGGTTTTTGACGGCTTCAACGGTAACTCCGACACCAAAGAGGTGAGAATTTATTACGTCACCGACGAAAACGGTCATAACGAGGACACATCAAAACCCATTGTCGCTGTTGACAGCTTTACAATGGTCAGTGACGAATATGTCGAATACATCTACATCGGCCCCGATGTTCAGTACATTGACGAGCGCGCATTCTATTACTGCAAACTGCTCAAAGCCGTTATTGTCGATGATGCTAATCAGTGGTACACCGACGTTGACGGTATCCTTTATACTAAGGATATGAGCAAGATTCTGCTTTATCCCATCTGCCACTGCACACAGGTTGTTCTTGATGACATTGACGAACACGGTGAAATCAAAAACATCGGCTACGAGGTAAAGGAAACACTGACCGTCACCGGTTTCACTGACCCAAAAGACCTTTACTCAAAATTCAAAACCAAGGCAAGCGATGACATTTCCGCCGAGGCTTTTGAAGCAATGCTTGAAACAGGCGTTATGACACCGTACATCGGTACATATTACCTGACAAAAGAATATACGGACTCAATCCTTGTTGTCGATAAGGTGTGGACCTGCGACGAAAAATACGTAATCCCCGAGGGTGTCAAACGAATTGCCACCAACTGTTTTTACAAGTGCGACCGTCTTGTGTCGATAACCCTGCCCTCCACACTTGAAGAAATCGGCAATATGTCTTTCTTCAAGTGCTACGGCATAAGCCTTGTTAACCTGCCCGACGGTCTGCGCACAATGGGCGACGACGCTTTCAGCTACTGCGAGGGAATGAAATATTCCATTTATATTCCCGAAAGTGTAGAATCAATCGGCCACCACTGTTTCTACCAGTGTGACAACCTTGAAGTTTTCTACCTTGCCGCACAAAGCGAAGATAACATTTCTCTCGGCGGCAACTGGATGCCAAAAGGCGAAAACAGCTTTTCTTCAGATGACCCGATTTTCGGTGCAACTCTCAAAGACTGCAACGATTACAACAGCAAGCGTGCCTCTGAAGAAGAAGTTAAGATTGAGGAAGAACCCGTTGTTGAGGAACCTGTCACCGAGGAGGAGCCTGTTATTGAAGAGCCCGCCATTGAGGATAATTCCTTTATCGGCAAGGCAAAGGCGCTTTACAAACGTCTTACCGAGGGTGAAACAAACTACCTTGCGGTTATCCTTATGGTTCTCTTTATCTTCATTCCCTGCTTCTCAATTGTTGCTCTTCAGGTTGTTCGCAATATGTTCAAAGAAGATTTCCTGATGTCGAAAAAGAAGAAAGAAAAGAAGAAAATCAAAGACGAAGAAATTGCAAGAATCTACAACGAAGCCCTGCAAAAACAGCAGCAGGAGCTTGAAGAAAATAATGAAAGGGAGGCTGAATGATAATGGCAAGTGAAGGCAAGACAAAGTTTTCCTTTAAAAATGTTCTTGGCGAATTCAAGGACCATTGGAACATTCCCGCAGAGGGCAAATATGTTCCCTATAAAGAATATCTTTCGGTTTTCCTCGCCGTCGGCGGCGATTATGCACTCAGCCGCGTTTTAGGTTACATTTCATTCGGTCTGGGCTGTTATCTTATAATGTATTATTATGAGATCCCCATCCTCACCTTTTCCGTAATCGGCGCTTTCTTTATGGTTCAGGGTTATTTCTGGAGCATTCTGAGCATGATGGTCAACGACAACCTCGGCTTTCTGCCGAAAAAGACCGAGCGGATGTTCTATGCTCTTTATCTGTCCGTTGCGGCATTGGGCGTTTTGTTCCTTGTGTTTGACTTTTCCGTAATTCTGCCCTGGCCGACGGGACTTGTCGATTATGTAAACAAGCTTTCAGGTATCAATATGCGAAGCGCGCTCAAGATTTTTGCGGCACACTGGCTTGTTACCGGCTACGGCGGAGCAAGAAATATTTTCATCCGCAAGCGTTTCCTGCCCAAATTCGGTCGATATAAGTTATTTGCTTACCCCAACGTTCTGCCCTGCATCATCTGCGTTCTGCTCATCTGCTGGCTTCCCATTTATCAGGAAACCCTTACAGAGCGTGTCTGGAAGCTTTACCTTCTTTTCCAGCTTTACGGTATGTTCGGCTACACCGGCGGTGCAAGCAGCATTTCAAGCACAATCAGCCCCAACGGCCACGAAAGAATGCTTGTTCGTTGCTATCCCGAAAAGCTCAGTCACCTTTTCAACTCGCTCATTTCGTTCATTCTGCCCGTCATCACGGCTTACACGGGCGGCCTTACTAACATCAACACCTTCCGTTTCGTTCTTCCCATTATGCTTATGTTCACAACCGTCATTATGTTCGGGGGCTTAAGCAAAATCAAAGAGCGTATTCCGCAGCCGCCCATTGAAAAGAAAAAATACATTCCGTTCTGGGAAGGTATCGGCGGCGTTATAAAGAACAAATACCGCTGGATTAATGCCATTTCAGGTATGATTGATGCTCTCGGCAACGGCGGTCTTGCGGTCAAAACGATTATTCTCATTTACACCTGGCGCGAACTGGGTATTATTTTCAGCCTTGTTGAAATTCTTGTGCAGTTTGTCGGCAATCCCGGTGCATTCCTTGCCCCGTGGATACGCAAGCGCTTCCAATACAAAACCCTTATGGTGTTCAAGCGCCTTGTTTTTGCCGCACAGAGCCTCGGCTACATTGCCGCGTGCTATTTCTTCCCCACAAACTACAAGCTTTGCGGTGCAATAATGCTTATATCGCTTTGTGTGGGTGACGCTCTCACCTCGGGTCTTAAGCTTGCCGAAAGCGATATGAACGTACGCATCAACGACTATCAGATGTACATTTCGGGAGAACGTCTTGAAAACTATTCGGGCGTTATCGGCTGGTTCACAAGCCCGGTTTCCGCACTCATCAGCCTTATTATTCCCATTCTTTTCTATCGCTACGGCTTCACATCCGACTGGGACGTTCTTTTTGTTGACGATATCAGAACAAAATGTATGATTGTCGGCGTTGCCTTTGACCTTGTCGGTCACATTCTTTGTGCTCTGCCCTATCTTTTCTTCTGGGATTACACAGACGAAAAGCACGAAGAGGTTATCAAGGGTCTTCAGGAGAGAGCCGACCTTGCCGCGGCAGAGCTTGAACAGGAAAAAGCAACGGAACTCTCGGCAAAATAAAAATATCATCCGGCAGAATCTCTTCTGCCGGACTTTTTACGGGATATTGAAAAAATTCAAACATAACTGTATAATGGTTTTACAAATCAATCGGAGGATATAAAAATGAAACTCAAAAAATTTGCGGCACTTTTACTCGCGCTTATCCTTGCTGTTACCTGTATGCCTGCGGCATCTGCCGCAAAGGCAGAGAAAAATGTTGTCATTGTCATCGGCGGCTTCACCTCAAGCTCACTTTACCTAAACTACGGAACTGAGCAGGAGGAGCAGGTGTGGAGCATCGGTCTTGACGATGTCGGCGGACAGGTCAAAGACGATATAGCCAATTTCCTGATGACCCTTATGGGTGTTTTCATCGGCAAGCCTGAAATCTTCGGAAAAACGCTCGGTCAGGGCACTCAGGTCATTCTTGAAAAAATGCGCTGTAACCCCGACGGAACAAGCGTTTATCCCCTTGAGCACTACCCCAACGACCCCGCAATTTCTTCTTATAAATACCTTATGGAAGAGCTTGACGGCGAAGGTGTTGTTGAAACACATCTTTGCGAGGCAATCACACCCGTTGTCGGCGCCGAAAACATCTTCATTTTCCACAACGATTTCCGTCTGAGCGCTTCAACAACAGCAAAAGAGCTGCGTGAATACGTTCTCGATGTTCTCGAATACACAGGTGTTTCCGAGGTTGACATTTTCGGTCTCAGCCACGGCGGTCAGATTCTCGGCACATATCTCAATATGTACTGCAACGACACCCGTGTTGACAATGCAGTTATGAGCGTTCCCGCACTCGGCGGAACATATCTGGGCGCACAGCTTCTCAACGGTAATATGGACATTGCCGTTTATGAGCTCCTTCAGTTCCTTGAAACCGCCGTTTCTCCCGGCACGGGCATTGCAAGATTCCTTCTTACCGGCGCGCTCGCTTCATTCGCAAGCGGACTCGGTAACGGCTTTGCCGAGGGTGTGCGTGACCTTATTGTCAACTGGGGCTGTGTATGGGATTTCATTCCTGCCGAAATTTACGACAAAACAAAGGAACAGTATCTTGACCCCACCGAAAATGCCGGTCTTATCGAAATGACGGACTACTACCACTACGACATTCTTCCCAATTTCAACAAGCGCTTCACCGCTTGTCAGAACAACGGCACCAGCGTTTCAATCACCTGCAGCACGGGCACAAGAATCGCTCTGGGCGAGAAGGTCAACTCTGACATTATCATTCACACAAATTCTGTCAGCGGTGCAAACTGCGCACCTCTCGGCGAGAAATTTGCCATTGACTACACACCCAAAGGCACAACCTGCTCTGACCCCAAGCACAACCATATTTCTCCCTCCGGCGAAATTGATGCATCGTGCGCATATCTGCCCGAAAACACCTGGTTTATTGACGGTCAGTATCACGGAATGTATGCTTTTGAGGAATACACAATGAGCCTTATTCAGAAGCTTCTGCTCACGGACGAAATCAAGGATGTTCATTCCGACCCTGCCTATCCCCAGTTCGAGGTGTCGCAGCACGAATATCTCAGCGTTTATGCAAAGCTTGACAAATCCCCGAGCGGCTATGCCGCCCCCGAGGACAGCGAGCTTGTTATCCGCAACCTTTCGTCATATCCCATGGTAATCAATTCCGTCACCGGCATTGATTTCTATGACGTTGATTTTGCCGCTTTCAAGGCCGGCATAATCAGACCCGGCGAACAGGTAAGCATCCCTGTCGAGGGTGAACTTAAGAGCGGCAAAAACTATGCAAAGCTTTATGTTTCTTACACTCTTATCGGCTCACCCACACCTGTCGGTATAAGAACTTTTGATTTCACAACTTTCGCATAAGTCACTTTTAAATTTCTTCAATATATGCGGCGATTACGGTCATGTCATCATACCGGTCGCCGCATTTTTCTTTTGCCATTGAAAGAATATGACTTGCAAAATCCGTGGCACTCATCCCCTCGGGACGCATTTTGATTTCCTGCGTAATTGTCTGATTATCCATACCCGTAACACCGTCACTGACAAGCAGAATCATATCACCGCCCGAAAGTGAGGCAGAGGTTTTTACAAACTTTGCATCAGGAAGAATTCCGAGCGGCAAGGAGGCAAATTCAGCCGCATAAGGTCTGCCGCGGCGGCAGTAAAAGCTTGCCGCACCGCCTGCCTTGCAAAAGCGCGTTTCACCCGTAAAAAGATTGATTGCGGCAACGTCCAGCGTTGCAATGGATTCATCCCGCGATTTAATAAGCAAAGCGGAATTTGTGATTTCGAGCGAGGTCTGAAGGCTCATCCCCGCGCGCAGAAGCTTTGAAAAAATTTCCACTGTCATTGCCGAGTCGATTGCAGCCCTTCCGCCCGTGCCCATTCCGTCACTCAGAAGGATATAAGCGTGAGAATCGGTAACAAAGGTTTCAAAATAATCGCCGCAGAGTCTTTCACCGCCGCAGGGAGAAAAAGCAGAACCGAGCCTTACACGGAAACGCTTTTTGCGTGCAAAGGTGATGAGGAAATCTTCACCGTTTTCGGTAATTCGCGGCTCATCAAAATCTGCCGAAAGTGCGGCGCCGAGAGCTTTCTGAAGCCGGGAAAGGCTGGTTTTTTCACTCGGTTTGCCGATTCGCGCATTCACCCTGATTGCCCCGTCAGCCGGCTGAGTGCAGTTAATTTCGAAGACGGTCAGCCCTTGCTCTTCCATTACGCGGCGTGCGGTTTTTTCTTTGTAATAAAGAGAATTGCTTTCGCTTTTTATCTGTAAAGACAGCTCCGTGAGAGCGGTTGAAAGCGCCTCAAACTGACCGCAGGCAAGCTCACGGTAATGCTTGCCGCCTGCTTCAACCGCATTGACCGACATCTGACCGACAAATGCATTGTTAAAGGCTTTTGCAAGGCGTGATGTGCTGGGACACCGTGCAGAAAAATCCACCGAAAAAATTTCCGCACCAATTTCATCGCCCGACCGCAGTGCCTGACAGCAACGCTCAAATTCCGCTGTGTTTTCGCATCCGCCGCACGCACTCTGAATACAGTTAAGGCACACTCTTTCCCTGACACGCTGTTTGATTATCTCATCCTCGGCAGGCACAATTCTTTCAATTCCGTTTGCAACGGTGCGTATGCAATCGGCAATTTCCGAAATTGCCTGAGATGTGTTTTCAATTTTTTCGGGTGCCGCAAGAAACCCCGCTTTCATCCTGATTGCCTCGGGCATAATAAGTCTGTCACGTGCACCGACAATGATTTTTTTCGGTATCAGCACAAAAACAATTGCCGCCCCCGCCGTTTCCGCAAGCATTGCCACCGCATCAACCGTGCCCGAGAGCACTGCGCACACGCCCACCGTAACAGAAATTGCCGCCGACAAGGCAAGCTGACCGTAGCCTGACACGATGCCTGCAAACAAACCGCCTGCCGCATAGCAAAGACACAGCGCGGGCGGTGCGCCCGATGCCGCCACGCAAACCGCCGCGCAGATTCCCGCAACCGCGCCGCCCGTTTCCTCGCAAAGTGCCGCCGCAAACAAAATCAGCATTACGGCAAAAATTCGTGCAGGGTGAATACTTAAAAAGCTTAAGTCCGCAAGGCTTGTCAAAAAGGCGCAGGCACTCACCGAAATACAGACAAGGCTTTTTTTGTCAAGTAAAAAGGGGCTTGTCCGCCGTAAAAAAGAGCTTAGCGCCCCCATAAAGCCAACCGTCATTGCTCCGCTGAGCAAGGAATCGCAAACAACACTTAAAAATCCGTCAAGGGTAGGTTGTTGAGAAAACACAACCGCCACGCCGGAGGTAAGACACATCACCGTTACCGTCAGCGGCATAACGGTTTTACGGTGCAGTCGGGCGCTCGTTTTTGCCAGAGCAATTGCAACGGCGGCGGTACCGAGTGCCGTTGCAGAGGCCCTTATTGCCTGAGTACCCGAAAAAACTATAAAACTGCCTGCCATTGCGCCAAGGGCAGCAGAAACCGCACCCAAGCCCGACAGTGACGCAACAAGACTGACACCGAAAGAAACTGGTGTCTGAAAAAGTTCCGCTCTTGACAGAAGCATTGCCGTAAAAAAATATGCCGCCAGCTTTGCAATGTGCAGACCTGTCTGTGAGACAAGGTCAATGTCAATTATCGCTTTTCTTCCTTTTTTTTCGATTTTTTCCATGTTTTTTCCTCCGATAACAAGGCAACGGGGCACACTTTTTGCCCCTTAGATATGCCGTTGCTTTTTCTTACGGAAAATTGTAACGGAAATGCTTTCTCTTTTTTGTCGTAATCAGGTTACGGATTAAACGGTTATACGGTTGATTTTTGAGAAAAAACGATGAACAAACACAAAATAAAGAAAAAAATTGCAAAAAAATTCAATATGTTGTTGTTTTTTGCCTATAATATGTTATAATAAATCAGAGTATTGTTTTTTATTTATAATAAGGAGAGAAATGCGCTTTTTTCGGGCGCATCCGTACCGTAGATATGATGGAAAATGACAACCTTATTGTCGGCAGAAACGCCGTTGCCGAGGCGCTCAAAAGCGGCCGTGCCATTGACACGCTTCTTGTTGCAAAGGGCGAAAGAAGCGGCTCGCTGGGCAAAATAATCGGTCAGTGCCGCGAACGCGGTATCGTTGTTAAAGAGGTCGATGTCCGCAAGCTTGAGCACATCTGCTCAGGTCAGAATCATCAGGGTGTTGCCGCCTATGCCGCCGTTCACGAGTATTCTTCTGTCGAGGATATTCTTGCCCTTGCCGAGGAACGCGGAGAGCAACCCTTTGTAATCATCTGTGACGAAATCAGCGACCCTCACAACCTTGGCGCAATTATCAGAACGGCAGATGCCTGCGGCGCGCACGGAATCATCGTGCCCAAACGCCACGGAGTTTCCCTGACCTATGCGGTGGGAAAGGTTTCTGCCGGTGCCGTCGAATATGTTCCCGTTGCCCGTGTTTCCAACCTTTCGCAAACCATTGAACAGCTCAAAGAGCAAGGCTTCTGGGTCTACGGTGCGGATATGAACGGCACACCATGGGACAAACAGGATTACTCGGGCGCGGTTGCCCTCGTCATCGGCTCCGAGGGCTTCGGAATAAGCAGACTTGTCAAAGAAAAATGTGACTTCATTGTTTCTGTTCCGATGAAAGGAAAAATCAATTCCCTCAACGCTTCCGTGGCGGCGGGAATTCTTATGTACGAGGTTGCAAAGCACAGATAATTTTAAAAAATCTCACACACGGGGTGATACTTTTGAGTGACTTTTTCAACACCGTTGACAGCGGTGATTCAATAGATTCCATTCTTGCACAGGTCAGAGAAATGCGCAATTCGGATGCTTACGGAGAATATTTTCAGCCGTCCGAAACAAACAGCGATTATTCTCATTATACTTTCACCTCAGAGCCCGCTTCTGCCGAAGCTGAGCCTGAGCCCGAAGCGGTAACTCCCGTACCGGCAGAGCCTGCCGTCACGGATGAAATGACTCAGGCTGACGAAAAGGCAAAACGGATTTTCTTCAGACCGAAAGTCCTTGAAGAACAGGCCGATACCCCTCAGCAGGACAAGCCGAAGCATAAAATCTTTGAGTTTGCCCGTTCCGATGCGCCCTCGGCAGATTTGTCGGATATTCCGTCATTGGAGCCTGAGAAACCGCAGGCTGATGAAAAAACGGCCGTGTTCGCTCCTCCGACGCTTGTTGAAGATTTCGTGTCAGTTGTTCAGGAGGATTCGCACGAAGCGGAGCAGACCGTTTTATTTGAACTTCAGCAAGAGCCCGAAACCGTTTCCGCACAGGTTGAAGATTCGCCCACACAGATTATTCAGGCAGCCTTCGGCAGTTCTGTCAAAGACAGTGCACCCGTTTTCACCGAGCAGGAGCTCAACGAGGAAAAAACACGTTTCATTGACCCGTTCACTCCGCCGCTCTCAAGCGAAACGGAGTTCGCTATGTTTAAAAGGAAAAATGCTCCCCGTCAATCTGCAATGGAAACAAACGAATACCGTGAACGTTTTATGCGCTCGCTGAGCACGGAACCCGTGCAAGAGCCCGACGAAATAACAACAGGTCCCGTTGACCGCCCCGGAATGATTGTTGAAAAGCATCACACACAACATACAGGCGAGCTTGAGCCGATGCCGAAAATTGTCACAGCCGACGAAATGCTTGAAAATGCGGCTGAAGAAAAGACGTTCGTCGCAGGGGCAGGCGCACCCTCCCCCATTCAGAAAACTCCGGAGCCCGACGACAAGGTGGAGGGTCAGCTGCTTCTCACGGGATTTGAAGATACCCCCATTGAAATTGTGCCCAAACAGCAGAATCCCAAAGATGTGGAAAGCGCACTTTGGGCAAGGCGCAAGGAAAAAGCAAAAAATTTCCGCCTTGTTTCCTCCGAGCCGGACAAGAATAAAACTGACGACACTCCGGAAGAGGAAGAAGCTGCTGTTCCCGATATTGCAGTCAACAAAAAAAGTGCATCGGTCATTGATGAAGATACGGCAACTTATGAATACACAAGCCGTTCCGGCAGAGGCACAATTTACAAACAGCTCACCGAAAAAGCCAAAACCGCCACAGTCGCCTTTATCGGCACCCTCGGTGTTGAGGTTGTTTTCATTCTGCTTTTCTTTATCCCCAAGGTTTTCGAAAGCTTTTCCGTTTCCTCTCCCCTCTTCTCACAAGGCGGCAGCGGAATTTATACCGTGAGCGCAATTCTTCTTTCGGTTGCGGCAGCACTCAATAAAAACATTGTCATTGACGGCATGATGTCGCTTGTCAGACTCAAGCCCACCGCCGCTTCGGCAAGCGTTGTTGCAGTTTTGCTCGCACTGCTTCACAACATAATTTCGATTATAGCTCCAAGCGATGTGCCCGTTGGCGCAGAAAGCTTTTCCGCCGTTGCCGCATTTGCTCTTATGCTTAACAGCCTTGCCGTACGCATTAACTATCAGCGCATAATCAACAACTTTGAACAGCTTGCAATGCGCAAACAGCGTGACCTTTATGCCATACATCCTTTTACGGATGCAAACGATATGTTTGAACTCGGCCGCGGTCTTCTTATGGGCAACGCCACCATGCTTTATTCTTCAAAAATCGGCTTCCCCGATGACTTTGTAAAGAACTCCACCACCAATGAGTCGGAGAAAAAGACGGTTAAAATCCTTCTTCCGTGTGCTCTTGCCGCATCTTTGATTTCGGCAATTATCTGCGGAATTGTCAATAAGGATTTCCTGTGTGCCGTCACCGCTTTTGTTGCTTCATTCTGTATGAGCGCACCCGTGCTTGCCTGCCTTGTCACGGCGCTGATTTCGCTCAAAGCGGCAAACGCGCTCAAGGTTTACGATTCGCAGATTGTCAGCCTTGATGCCGCCGAAAACTTCGGCAACACAAATGCCGCCGTTATTGACAGCGCAGACATTTTTAACCGCAGTGCCTGCACAATGCACGGAATGAAGGATTTCAAAAACGTCAGAATTGACGATGTTCTCCTTTATGCCGCCGCAATGGTGATTAAGTCGGGCGGTCCGCTCAGCGAAAGTTTTGAAACAATCATCGGCGGAAACACCGAATTTCTTCCCGCTGTCAAAGAATTTGCGTTTGAAGACAAGCTCGGCTTGTCCGCAAGAATCCGTGACCAGAAAGTGTTGCTCGGCAACAGAAATCTTCTCATAAATCACAACGTTGAGGTTGCACCCAAGTCGATGGAAGAAAAATACACCCACCACGGCAGAAAGGTTATATATCTTTCCGTTGCCGAAAAGCTTGCGGCAATGTTTGTTGTAAGCTACAGCGTGGATAAGACTCTCAGCGTTTACATACACGAGCTTGAGAGAAACGGCGTTCAGTTGCTTGTGCGCTCAAACGACGTCAACATCACTGAAGAAATGCTTGCAAAAAGCTTCGGTCTGCCGTCAAACAGCGTCAAGGTGATTTCAGGTCTTGCAGGCAAAATTTTCAGAGACAGACGTGACGAATTTACCGAGCGGCTTCCCGTTTCAATGCTTCACGACGGCACCGCGCTGACAATGCTCAGAACGCTTGCGTGGGCATGCAGAATGTTTACAAATTCAAGGCTCGCGTTTATCCTTCAGGCTGTTTTGTGCGGTCTGGGCTGTGTCCTGTCAACCGTGCTGTGTTGCCTCGGCTCCGCCTGGTTTAATCCGATGATCGCCATTGCTTTCATCATTTTAAGCGTTCTCGGTTGCGCGGCACTGACGGCAATCAGTAAAGTTAAATAATTTTTTTGAAAAATCACAAAAAACGCTTGACTTTTCGGGCGTCATAGATTACAATAACTTGCACAACAAAGCAGAGCGTTCGGTTAAAGGTGCGTTCTCACCCACGGGGCTTAAGTCCTTCGTCGGTCAATAACCTTTTTTCGGGTGCCTTTGTGCGCCCGTGCAAGATTGTTGATTTGCGAGGACGGTTTGCGCCGCCCTCGCTTTTGTTTTGTCAACTGCAATCTTTGCAAAAACCAGCATTGGAGGTGCTTTAATATCGGTATCAAAGAAATGCAAATCAATGAAGAAATCCGTGACAAAGAGATAAGAGTTATCTCTAACGACGGTGAGCAGCTCGGCATTATGACCGCCGCCGCAGCTCTTAAGATTGCCGAAAGCAGCAACCTTGACCTTGTCAAAATCGCACCCATGGCGAAACCGCCCGTGTGCAAGATTATGGACTACGGTAAATATCGCTTTGAGCAGTCAAAGAAAGAGAGAGAAGCAAAGAAAAATCAGAAGATTGTCGAAATCAAAGAGATCAGACTTTCTCTTAACATTGATACGCATGATTTTGACACAAAGGTTTCTCACGCCCTCAAGTTCCTTGCCGCCGGCAATAAGGTGAAGGTTTCAATCCGTTTCCGCGGACGCGAAATGGCTCACCCCGAACTCGGTCTCGGAATTATGGAGCGTTGCGCACAGGCCTGTGCCGAAACCGCAGTTGTCGAAAAGCCTGCCAAGCTTGAAGGCAGACAGATGCTGATGTTCCTTGCTCCCAAGGGTGCAAAGTAAGTTAACGGTTTTACGCCGATAATCTAAGTGAATAATATCAAGGAGGAAATTTCAATGCCTAAAATTAAGACCCACAGCGGCGCTAAGAAGCGTTTCAAGATTTCAA
Organism: Acutalibacteraceae bacterium; assembly: GCA_045592705.1. Taxonomy (GTDB): domain Bacteria; phylum Bacillota; class Clostridia; order Oscillospirales; family Acutalibacteraceae; genus CAG-177. The sequence continues at coordinate 23,832 of JAZNVG010000039.1, forward strand.
AGGGCGGCAAGCCCATGCGTGCACATGCCTACAAATCTCACATCCTCAACAAAAAGAGCACAAAGCGCAAGAGAAATCTTCGCAAGACAACTGTTGCCGACGTTACAAACTGCAAGCAGATCAAACGTCTTGTTCCTTACAAATAATTCTTAAAGCTTTGTATTAATTAAAAACATTGGAGGTAGTTAACCATGGCACGTATTAAAGGTGCAATTATGACTCGCAAGAGAAGAAATAAAGTTCTCAAACTCGCTAAGGGCTACTATGGCTCAAAGGCTAAGCTTTTCAAGACTGCTAAGCAGGCTGTTATGAAGAGCGGTCAGTACGCTTACATCGGCAGAAAGCAGAAAAAGCGCGATTTCCGTCGCCTCTGGATCACCAGAATCTCTGCTGCTTGCAAGCTCAACGGCATGAATTATTCAACATTCATCAACGGTCTCAAGAAGGCTGACATCACTCTCAACCGCAAAATGCTTTCTGAAATCGCTATTGCAGACCCCGCTGCTTTCACCGCTCTTTGCGAAAAAGCCAAGGCTGCTCTCAACTAATTGAAAATGTAAAGTTAGCCGTAGTACGCACGGGTTTTCGCCCGCGCGCTACGGCACCTTTGCTTTTTATCGGAGTGCGTCATGATTAAAATTAACAGCCGTTCTAACGAAAAAATCAAGCATTTCGTACGCCTTGGAGAAAGCGCCTCGCTTCGCTCGGAAAGCGGGGAGTTCGTTCTCGAGGGCGCGCGTCTTTGCGCCGATGCCGCACAGACCGGCATCGTAATCAAGCAGGTTTTCTTCACCGCGCAGGCGGCTGAAAAATATTCTGCATACCTTGAATCAGTTTCAAAAAATGCCGGCGAAATTTTTGAAATTTCCTCGGACATTGCATCAAAGCTTTCCGACACACAGTCTTCTCAGGGCATTTTCTGCGTTTGTGAAATGCCTTCTGACAAAAGTGACGGTGACATCAATCCGGCAGGGCGCTACCTTGCACTCGAAAATGTTCAGGATCCGTCAAATTTCGGCGCAATCTGCCGAACCGCGGAAGCTTTGGGAATCAGCGGAATCATTGTCAGCGGAGGATGTGATATTTTTAACCCCAAAGCGCTTCGCGCGGCAATGGGTTCATCTCTCCGTCTTAATATTATAAGAAGTAAAAATATTGTAAACCTATTGATTTTTTTAAAGGAAAAGGGTATGCTTACTGTGGCTTCAACTCCGCAAAGTGATGCGTGTGACATCCGCACGGCATTCGACGGGGCTGACGGCATTGTCTGCGTCATCGGCAACGAAGGCTCGGGCGTAACACCGCTGACCATGGAGACCTGTGACAAAAGGGTCACAATTCCGATGGGCGGCAGGGCAGAATCCCTCAATGCCGCCTCGGCGGCTTCAATCATCGCGTGGGAGCTTGTAAAAGGAGTCTGATTTTATGGACAGCCGCACATATTGGATATGGCTTTCCTCCTGCCTTGGCGCAGGTGCAAGGGTTGATACCGTTCTTTCGGCTTATCCCACCGCGCGTGAGCTTTATGAGGCAGGCCCCTCCGACTGGCGCCTGAGCGGTGTTTTCACCAACAAGCAGATAACTCAGCTTTGCTCGGTAAACCCCGAGCGTGCAAAGGTTAACATTGACCTTTGCGACAAAAACGGCTGGCACATCATAACCCCCGAGGACAGCGAATATCCCGACTTGCTCAGGGATATCTGTACACAGCCGCTTGTGCTTTACGTCTGGGGCGATTTGTCTTTTGTCAACGACACTTTGCCGCTTGCGGTTGTCGGCACAAGAAAACCCGTGCGTGACAGTGAAATCATTGCAAGAAAGCTTTGCTGTGAAATGGCTGCGGCTGGTGTTACAATTGTCAGCGGCGGCGCTCTGGGTATTGACTCGGCCGCTCACGACGGTGCACTCAGCAGCGGAGGAAAAACCGTTGCCGTGCTCGGTTGCGGACTTGGCGAAAGATATCTCAGCCGCAATGCAGAGCTTTTCAGCCAGATAAGCAGAAACGGTGCGGTCATCAGCGAGTTTGCACCTTTTTCGACCGCAACCACAAGAACTTTCCCAATCCGCAACCGCATCATTTCCGGAATGTCCCGCGGCACTCTTGTTGTTGAAGCGGGCGAAAGAAGCGGTTCGCTTATCACTGCGCACTTTGCCGCAGAGCAGGGCAGAGATATTTTTGCCGTACCCGGCAACATCGTTTCCTCGGCTTATGTCGGTGCAAACCGACTTATCCGTGACGGAGCCAAAGCAATTACCTGCGCAGAAGATATTCTTGACGAATATTCTTTGATATACCCCGATATGATAAATACTGCCAAGCTCAAAGAAAAAGTGCAGGAAAACGAACAGAAACACACATCCCCCGTTTTTGCCGCACCAAAGGCAAAAGCTCCGGTCAGCGGAGTTTCTCCGGCGGCGGCAAGGGTTTATGAGTTCATTTCTTACGACCCGATACATACCGACGACCTTGTTATCAATTCAGGTCTGCCCGTGGGCGATGTCGTGTGTGCTCTGACCGAGCTTGAACTTTCGGATTACATCGTTGCCTTACCCGGCAAACTTTACACAGTTAAATAATCCCCCTGAAATATTTCGAATTACAGGAGATATAAATATGTCGAAATTAGTTATCGTTGAGTCACCCGCAAAAGCAAAAACAATCAAAAAATATCTCGGCAGCGACTTTGACGTTGTTGCTTCAATGGGTCACGTCAGAGACCTTCCCGCAAATAAGCTGAGCGTTGATGTCAAAAACGACTTTGCGCCCAAATATGACCTTATCAAAGGCAAGGAAAAGCTTGTCAAGGATATTCAGGCAAAGGTTGAAAGCTGCGACGCTGTTTATCTCGCAGCCGACCCCGACCGTGAAGGAGAGGCAATTTCCTGGCATCTGGCAACAGTGCTGGGTCTTGACCTTAAAGCAAAAAACAGAGTCACTTTCAACGAAATTACAAAAACGGGCGTCACTAACGGTATGGCGGCACCCCGCGCCGTTGATATGAACCTTGTCAACGCACAGCAGGCTCGCCGTATCCTTGACCGACTTGTCGGCTACCGCCTCAGCCCCTTTGTTTCACAGAAAATCCGCCGCGGTCTTTCCGCCGGCAGAGTTCAGAGCGTTGCGGTGCGTCTTATCGTTGACCGTGAAAATGAAATCAACGCTTTTGTTCCCGACGAATACTGGATTGTCAACGCAAAGTTTTTATCCTCACAGCGCAAAATTTTCAACACCACCCTGCACGAGGACGAAAACGGAAAAATAAAAATCACCAACAAAGAACAGGCAGATTCTTACCTTGCCCGCCTTGACGGTGCGGATTTCAGCATTAAATCCGTCAAAAAAGGCACCCGTAAAAAGAATCCTCAGCCGCCCTTCATCACCTCCACTCTTCAGCAGGAAGCTTCAAGAAAGCTCGGCTTCCAGGCGGAACGCACAATGAGAATTGCGCAGGAGCTTTATGAAGGTGTTGACATCAAGGGCTACGGCACAACGGGTCTTATAACCTATATGAGAACCGACTCTCTCCGTATTTCCGACGAGGCAAGAGCACGCGGCAACGAATACATCGCAAAAACCTACGGCAACGAATACCTGCCCGACAAGCCTCATTTTTATAAATCCCGCTCAAACGCTCAGGACGGCCACGAGGCAATCAGACCTTCTGTCCCCTCACTCACCCCCGATGATGTAAAATCCAGCCTTACAACCGACCAGTATAAGCTTTACACCCTTATCTGGAAACGCTTCATCGCCTGCCTTATGGCAAGCTGTATTCAGAACACAGTCAAGGTTGAGGTTGTTGCAATGAAAGAGCAGAAAAGCGACAAATTCTGCATTTTCACCGGTGCAGGCTATTCAATCAGATTTGACGGCTTCACAAAGCTTTATGAGCTGCCCGAGGAAGAGGATGAGGAAGGCAACCTTCCCGACCTTAAAAACGGCGAAAAAGTGCGAGTAAAGGAAATTGTACCCAACCAGCATTTTACACAGCCGCCTCCCCGTTTTACGGAAGCTTCACTTATCAAAGAGCTTGAAGAAAACGGCATCGGCCGTCCCAGCACATACGCAACAATTCTTTCAACAATCATCAAGAGAGATTACATCCAGCGCAAGGCAAAGCAGCTTGTGCCCACAGAACTCGGCTGTGCCATCACACAGCTTCTTAAAGAGCGTTTTCCGAAAATCGTCAATGCAAAATTCACCGCGCAGATGGAAACCGACCTTGACAAGGTTGACAGCGGCAGTGCCGATTATGTAAAGGTGCTTGACGAGTTTTACGTGGATTTTGAAAAGACACTCGATAAAGCCAAGGCTGATATGAAGAATGTCAAAATTCAGCTTGAAGAGGATATTACCGACATTCCCTGCGACAAATGCGGAAGAATGATGATAATCAAAACCGGCCGTTACGGACGCTTCCTTGCCTGCCCCGGTTATCCCGAATGTAAAAACGCAAAGCCGCTTGTGCTCAACACCGGCGCAAAGTGCCCCGAGTGCGGCGGCGACATCATTGAAAGACGCTCAAAAAAGGGTCACACCTTCTACGGCTGTGACAAATGGCCCAAGTGCAACTTTATGTCATGGGATCCCCCTGCAGAAGAGACCTGCCCCGACTGCGGCAAGATTCTTTTCAAGAAAAAAGGCGGAATGCTCGTCTGTATGGCAAAGGGTTGCGGATATCAAAAGAAAACTACAAGAAAGAAAAAACAGGACAATGAATAAAAAGGCTGTCGTAATCGGCGGCGGTTTTGCGGGTGTTGAGGCTGCGTGGCAGCTTGCAAAACGCGGAATAGCCGTTGAACTTTATGAAATGAAGCCAACTAAATATTCGCCCGCACACACCGAAAACGGACTTGCCGAGCTTGTCTGCTCAAACTCATTCAAAGCAATCCGTACAAGCTGTGCGGCAGGGATGCTGAAAGCCGAAATGGAGCTTCTCGGCTCCCTTTGCGTTTGGTGCGCAAAGCAGACTGCCGTGCCCGCCGGCGGCGCACTTGCCGTTGACAGACACAAGTTTTCCGCCCTTGTTACAAAGATGATTGAGGAAAACGAAAACATCACTCTCATCCGTCGCGAGGTTACCGAAATCCCTGCTGACGGCACCGTGATTGTTGCCGCAGGCCCGCTTGCATCAGACAGCATTTCAAAAGAAATTTCAGCGCTTTGCTCAGGCAATCTCAGCTTTTTTGATGCCGCGGCACCGATTGTAACGGCAGAAAGCATCAATATGGATAAGGCATTCACACAGTCACGATATGACCGAGGCGATGCCGATGACTACATCAACTGTCCGATGAACAAAGAGGAGTATGAGCATTTTTATAACGAGCTCATAAATGCCGAAAGTGCCGACCTGCACGAGTTTGACCGCCGCAAGGGTGTTTATGAAGGCTGTATGCCCATTGAGGTTATGGCTCTGCGCGGTGTTGACACAATCAGATTCGGGCCGATGAAACCGACCGGTCTTCGTGACCCCCGCACAGGTCACAGACCGTGGGCAAACCTTCAGCTGCGCAAAGAAAACACGGAAGGCTCGCTTTATAATCTTGTCGGCTTTCAGACCAACCTCAAATTCGGTGAGCAAAAGCGCGTTTTCTCGCTCATTCCCGCCCTCCAAAACTGCGAATTCGTCAGATACGGCGTGATGCACAGAAACACCTTCATCGACTCACCCCGTCTTTTAAACCCCGATTTTTCAATGCGCCAAAGAAACAACCTTTTCTTTGCCGGTCAGATTACGGGAGTTGAGGGATATATGGAGTCCGCCGCTTCGGGAATTCTTGCAGGCATCAACGCCGCAAGACAGCTTCTCGGCGAGGATAATTTTATTCCCCCTGCCGAAACTATGACAGGTGCACTTGTAAGATATATCAGCGACGAAAATGTCGTAAACTTTCAGCCGATGGGCGCAAGCTTCGGTTTGCTGCCCGCGCTTGACACAAAAATCCGCGACAAGCGTCTGCGTTATGAAGCTCTTGCAGACAGAGGTCTCAGGCTTTTGGCAGACATTATTAAAGATTAATTTTTCAGAAGGGAGAAAATAAAATGTCGGCAAATTTGTCAGATTTGCAGAATAAGCTCGGTTACAGCTTTAAAAATATTCATCTGCTCACAACGGCACTGTCACATTCTTCTTTTGTCAACGAGCTGCAGAACGGCTCAAAGTGCAACGAACGCCTTGAATTTCTGGGCGATTCCGTGCTGGGCTTTGTTTCTGCGGAATACTTTTTCTCCCGCTTTTCAGACTTGCCCGAGGGTCAGCTTACCAAAATGCGTGCGGCCGCCGTGTGCGAAACCTCGCTGTGTTCCTTTGCGCAGGAGCTTGACCTCGGCGAATACCTGCTGCTCGGAAAGGGAGAAATCAGAACTGGCGGTGCTGAGCGCCCCTCCATTCTTGCCGATGCTTTTGAGGCAATGATTGCCGCAATTTATCTTGATGCAGGCATTGCCGAAGCAAAGAAATTCATTCTTCGCTTCATTGACGGCAAGGATTTCAGCCCTACGGTTAAAGATTACAAAACCACCCTTCAGGAAGTTGTTCAGCGTAATCCCGAAGAAACCGTTGAATATGTCCTTGTGGGCGAAAGCGGCCCCGACCACAACAAGATTTTTGAGGTTGAGGTTCATCTTAACAGCAACGTCATCGGCAAAGGTACGGGAAAAAGCAAAAAGCTTGCCGAGCAAGCCGCCGCGCGTGAGGCTCTTGCGCTGATGGGTATCTGAAAATGAAACACACAAACGTTGCTCTTTTTGTTGTGCACGAGGGTTGCCCCCACCTTTGCTCTTTCTGCAACCAGCGCACAATTTCGGGAAACAGTAAAAGGGTCACTCCCGAGGATATTCATTCTGCCGTAAAAACGGCCGTTGCTTCACCGAATTTTGTGACCGGCGAGGGCGAAATTGCCTTTTTCGGCGGCAGTTTCACAATGATTGAGCGCAGTTATATGCTTTCTTTGCTTGAAACGGCTTATGAATATGTCAGAAGCGGCTCTTTCAAGGGAATAAGAATTTCCATACGACCCGACGGAATTGATGAGGAAATCTGCAGCATTCTCAAGCAATACGGCGTAAGCGCAGTCGAGCTTGGTGCGCAAAGCCTTGACGATTACGTTCTTTCCCTTAACCGCCGCGGTCACACCGCCGCAGATGTTGTAAATGCCTCAAACCTAATAAAAAAATACGGTTTTGAGCTGGGACTGCAGATGATGACGGGGCTTTACGGCTCAGGGGATGCCGATTCGGTTGAAACGGCAAAAAAGATAATTGCTCTGCGCCCCGCAACCGTCAGAATTTATCCGACCGTAGTTCTTGAAGGTACGGAACTCTGCCGACTTTATAATAACAGAGTATATCTGCCCCCCGATGTTGAGGCAACCGTTCCCCTTTGCGCAAAGCTTCTCAAAATGTTCCGCAAGGAAAACATAAAGGTTATCCGTCTCGGTCTTCACTCGGGCGGAAATGTTGACGAGGGCTTTGTCGCCGGCTGTTATCATCCCGCGCTCCGTGAGCTTTGCGAAAGCCGCATTTACTTTGAAATGACACTTGATACCCTGAAAAGCAAGGGGATTGAAAACGGTAAAGCCGAGATTTACATAAATCCGCGCGAGCTATCAAAATTTATCGGTCAGAAAAGGGCGAATATCGCCTCTCTTGCCAAGCTCGGATATGACATAACAGTTAAAACAGACGAAAATTTACAAGAATATCAAATTTACATAAAGTAGGTTAGCAAAATGATTTTAAGAGCACTTGAATTGCAAGGCTTCAAATCCTTTCCCGACAAAACCGTTCTTGAGTTCGGAAAAGGCATAACCTCCGTTATCGGCCCCAACGGCTCAGGAAAAAGTAATATTTCCGACGCCGTGCGCTGGGTTCTGGGCGAACAGTCCACAAAGTCCCTGCGCGGCTCCAAGATGGAAGACGTAATTTTCAGCGGCACAAGCGTGAGAAAAGCGCTGGGCTACGCTGAGGTTACCCTGCGCCTTGACAACACCGACAGATCCCTTCACAACTGCGAAGAGGATGAGGTCAGCGTTACAAGGCGCTATTACCGCTCAGGCGAAGGCGAGTATCTTTTAAACGGAGAAGTGTGCCGTTTAAAGGATATTCACGAGCTGTTTATGGACACCGGTCTCGGCCGTGACGGTTATTCAATCGTCGGTCAGGGCAGAGTTGCCGACCTCGTTTCCGCACGTTCGTCACAGCGCAGAGATATGCTTGAAGAAGCGGCGGGAATTTCGCATTTCCGTTACCGCCGCTCCGATGCAAACAAAAAGCTTGACCAGGCGGAAGAAAACCTTGTGCGCCTGCGCGACATTCTTTCAGAGCTTGAAAGCCGTGTCGGTCCGCTGAAAACACAAAGCGAAAAGGCACAGAAGTTCCTGACACTTGCCGCCGAGAAAAAAGAGCTTGAAATCGGTCTCTGGGTTCACACAATCGAGAAATCCAGAGAAGGTCTCAAGGAGCAGGAAAGCAAGCTTTCCGTTGCCGCGGCACAGTATGAACAGACCGAAAAGCAGTTAAACGAGCTTGCCGAAAAAATCGAGCAGGCAATTGCCGATTCAAACAACCTTATTGTTGAAATTGATGAGATGCGCACAAAAGCCGCCGCTCTCGAGGAAGAGGCAACCGTGCTCGACGGTCAGATTGCCGTTGAAAACAACACACTTGAGCACAACGAGCAGACGATTGAAAGAATTACAAAGGATTTGTCCGATGCCGCTCAGACACATCAGGATATTGACTCGCACATTGAAACGGCAACCACCGAAACCGAAGAATTAAACCAAAAAATTGCCGCAAAGAGAAATGAGCTTGAGGCTTTGCTTGCCGAGGCAGATGCAATCCGCAGCCGTGACAGCGGCTTTTCTGAGGAAGCAAAGGCAATCAGCGAGCAGATTTCGGCTCTCACCTTACAGATTTCCGACTGCCGCGTTGAGCAGTCAACCGCCGCTTCCGCAATTGATGAATTGAAGCAGAGAATCGAAAACATCGACTCTGTCATTTCTTCACGCAGCGGCATCCTCGACGAGCTTGCCGAAAAACGCACTCAGGCTCAGCTTGCGCTTGATAAGGCAAATGCCGCCGTTGCCGAGCACGGCAATTCACTTGACGGCTACGAGATGATTGTAAATTCCCGTGCCGAAAAGGTTGAAAAAATCCGAAAAGAAATTGAAAACCTCAATCTCGACATTCATCAGAAATATGCACGCATCAGAATGCTTGATGACCTTGAGAAAAATCTTGACGGCTACGCAGGCAGTGTCAAGCAGATTATGAAAGAGGTCAAGCGCGGCACAATGCGCGGCATTCACGGCACCGTGTCACAGCTTATCACCGTTGAGGGCGACTATTCCGTCGCAATCGAAACGGCTCTCGGTGCGGCAATCCAGAACATCATAACCGACAACGAAAATGACGCAAAGCGTGCAATTACATATCTGAAAGATAACCGCGCAGGCAGAGCAACCTTCCTGCCGATGAGTGCAATCAAATCAAAGCCCTTCACCGAAAAGGGACTTGAGGACTGTATCGGCTTCGTCGACACCGCCGACAAGCTTGTCACCTGCGACAAGAAATATGCCGAAATCATTCGCTCGCTGCTCGGCAGAACGGTTGTTGTTGAAACAATCGACGACGGCATTGCAATGGCAAAAAGCTACCAGTATCGCTTTAAAATTGTCACACTTGACGGTCAGGTGCTTAACGCCGGCGGCTCAATGACGGGCGGCTCACGCGGACAGAATGTCGGTCTGCTCAGCCGTATGAATGAAATTGAGGAGCTCAAAGCCACCGCTAAAGAGCTTGAAAACAAGCTTGCCGAAAGACAGGCAACCCTCAAAAACGTCAACGCAGAGCTTGCTCTTGCACAAAGCGAGCTTGACGGCGCTGAGGCAGAGCTTGCAAAGGCTCAGGAGGATGTTATCCGCAGTGACGGTGAACTCAAGCTTGTGGAGGACAGATTCAACTCCGCACAGAATGCGCTTAATGAATTAAACGACGAAAAACAGCGTTCCAACGATAAAATTGCCGCTTTCAATAAGACCTCTGCCGAATCCGCGGCGCACGAGGCACAGCTTGCCGAGCAGTCAAATGCTCTCGGTGACAAGCTTGCCGTCCTTGATGACGAGCGCGGTCTTCTGCTTCAGAAGCGTGAAGAGTTTGCCGAAGCGCAGACAAACATAAACCTTGAAATCGTTGCCCTGCGCAAAGATGTCGAAGCAAAGCTTGAAACAATTGAAGAGCTTCGCCGCAGACGTGAGGTGCACAACGGCAAGGTTGACGAACTCAATGAAGAAATCGCCGCAATTGCAACACAAAGCATTGCCGTTAAGGAAAACATTGCACAGATGACCGAAAAAGCTCAGGGCCTTCGCAAGGAATCCGACGACAGCAAGGCAAAAGTTGCCCAACTCATCGGAAAGCGTACAGAGGTTGAGGCAAGCTCCACAAACCTCCGCACCCAGGAACGTCAGGTCAGCGCAGACAAAGAAAAAATTTCGGGCGAGCTTGCAAGACTTGAGGAGCGCCGCGATGCAATGCTCAACGAGCTTGACTCGGCTCAGAACAAGCTTTATGACGAATATCAGCTCACCCTGCGTCAGGCGCAGGAGCTCGGAATTGTGCTTGAAGATATTCCCAAAGCTCAGCGTACACTCGTTGAAATCCGCGGAAAAATCCGTGCTCTCGGCAACGTCAACGTCGGCGCGGTTGAGGAATACAAAGAGGTCTCAACCCGTTATGAGTTTATGAAAATTCAGATAACGGATATTGAAAAATCGCGCGAAGAGCTTATCAAGATGATTGAAGAACTGACAGGAAAAATGTCCGAACGTTTCCGCGAACAGTTCAGAAGAATCAACCAGAATTTCAACGACACCTTCAAAGAACTGTTTGACGGCGGCAAGGCGGAGCTTGTTCTTGAAGACCCGCAGGATGTTCTTGAATGTAACATTAACATCAAGGTTCAGCCTCCCGGCAAAAATGTTCAGAACATTGACCTGCTTTCGGGCGGTGAAAAGGGTCTTTCCGCAATTGCACTGCTGTTCGCAATTCTCAAGGTAACACCCGCCCCCTTCTGCTTCTTTGATGAGGTTGAGGCAGCCCTTGACGATGTCAACGTAACGCGCTATGCAAAATACGTTCGCACAATGACAAAGAATACCCAGTTCATTCTCATCACCCACCGCCGCGGCACAATGGAAGAGGCTGACGTGCTTTACGGTGTAACAATGCAGGAAGAAGGCGTTTCGAAGCTTCTTGAGCTCAAAACCGCTGAAATGGCTAAAAAACTGGGTCTTGCTTAATTACGCGTTATTTGTTATAATATAATAAATGTGCGGTCGGGGAGCGTTTTTCCGACCATTAAGTGTTAATATTTTTTCAATATAGGAGGTTCGCCATGGATACCAATTTCGCAATCACAAACTATCTTGATGCTGCGGCCGTTACAAAAGAGCTTGACGCTCTTATCAAAAAGCCCATTTACAGCATTAAGCCCGAAGCACTTGCAGCTTACGAAAAAGATTATTTTGATGCAAAGTGCGCAAAGTCCAAGGAAATGATCGGCGTTGCCAGAGAAACCATCCCCGGCGGCGTTCAGCACAACCTTGCTTTCAACTATCCCTTCCCCCTTGTTTTCACAAAGGCTGACGGTGCAAAGCTTTACGACATCGACGGCAACGAATACTATGACTTCCTTCAGGCAGGCGGACCCACAGTTCTGGGCAGCAACCCTGAAATTATCCGTGAGCAGGTTATTGACCTTCTCAACACCTGCGGCCCCTCCACAGGTCTTTTCCACGAATATGAATACAAGCTTGCAAAGAAGATTTCCGACTGCGTTCCCTCTGTTGAAATGTTCCGTATGCTCGGCTCAGGTACAGAGGCTTGTATGTGCGCAGTCCGTGTTGCAAGACTTGCAACAGGCAAAAAGAACATTCTCAAAATGGGCGGTGCTTATCACGGTTGGTCTGATCAGCTCGCTTACGGTATGAGAGTTCCCGGCACAAAGAATCTTCAGTCAAAGGGTGTTCCGATGTTTGTTTTCAAACACACAGACGAATTCTTCCCCAATGACCTTAATTCACTTGAGCGCAAGCTCAGAAAGAACCAGCTCAACGGCGGCACCGCTGCTGTTTTCCTTGAGCCCGTCGGTCCCGAAAGCGGCACACGTCCCGTCAGCAAAGAGTTCGTAAAGGGCGTTGAGGCTCTTTGCCGCAAATTCGGCGCTCTCCTTGTCTTCGACGAGGTTGTTACCGGCTTCCGTATCGGTGTTTCAGGCGCTCAGGGTTATTTCGGTGTTGACCCCGACATCACAATCTTCGGTAAGGTTATCGCCGGCGGCTATCCCGGTGCAGGCGGCATCGGCGGCCACAAGGATGTTATGAAGCACCTCGGCGCAGGCCTTGACTCTTCAGGTAAAAAGATTAAGAAGGCAATGTGCGGCGGTACAATGGCTGCTACTCCCCTTTCCTGCTGCGCAGGTTACCACACCCTTTGCGAAATCGAGCGCACCAAGGCTTGCCAGAAGGCAGGCGAAATGGGCGACAGACTCATCGCAGGTATTCAGAAGTCAATCAAGAAGTACAATCTTCCCTTCGTAGCCTTCAACCAGGGCTCCATCTGCCACCTTGACACAGTCGGCACAATGCACTTTGCAATCAACTGGAACAAGATCTGGCAGATTCCCGAAATCCTCAAGCAGACAGGCGCACGTCAGAAGGAAATGGAACACATGGGCGCCGCTTATATGGCAGAGGGTATGGTCACTCTTGCAGGCAGCAGACTTTACACAAGTGCCGCTTACAACGAGGAAATGATTGACGACGCAATTGCAAGATTCGACAGAGTTTTTGCAAACGTTGCATGCCTTGAGTCCAATAAATAATTCCTTTATAAAGGACGGTTTAAAATGGATATTCTTCAAGCTAAAAAAGAAGTTGTTGCCGCAGGTATCCGCCTTGTGGAAAACGGTCTTATTGCAAGAACTTGGGGCAACGTAAGCTGCCGTGTTGACGAAAACAGCTTTGTCATCACTCCCAGCGGCAAGCCCTATCTCACACTTCAGCCTGATGACATTGTTCTTGTTTCAATAAATACACTCGCTTATTCCTCGGATGTCAAGCCTTCTTCCGAAAAAGGTGTTCACGCTGAGGTTTACAAGGCTCACCCCGAGGCAAATTTTGTAATTCATACACATCAGCCCAACGCATCCGTTATAAGCTCCCTTGAAAGCGGAATACCCTCACTCACCGGCGAGTTTGCCGAAATCATCGGCAGCGAGGTGCTTATCAGCGGCTACGGCCTGCCCGGCACCAAAACGCTCAAAAAGGGTGTCAGTGATGCTCTTGCCGCAAGCAAGTCAAAAGCTGTTATTATGGCGCACCACGGTGCCGTCTGCTTCGGCAAAGACAGCGATGACGCATTCAACGTTGCCGCAACGCTTGAAAAAGCCTGCGAAGAATACGTTCTTGCAAAGGCTGCCGACGGCTCAGCAAGCTTTGACGAGTTCTGCAAAAAGGCTGCCGCAGGCGCAACTGATGCTCTTAAATATGACAGCACGCTTGCCGACGGAAAAGTAACCTTCACCGCAGACGGTGAGACCGCTGTTGTTGAGCTTGCAAGCGGAAAAGCTGTTTTGGGCACAGTGCCCGCAGAGGCTAAGATGCATCTTGATATTTACAAGAACACGGATTTCACCTGCATTCTTGCCTGCAATTCAGATGCCGCTGTTGCCGTTTCATCAAAGGGCGAAACTCTCAAGCCCACAATTGACGACTTCGCACAGATTGTCGGCCCCAAAATTCTTTGCACGGACGGCACGGGTTGCGCAAAAGCAATCAAGGGCAAAAATGCCGTTCTTATCAAGGGTAAAGGTGCTCTCTGCTGCGGCAAAAACGAAGGCGACGCAAATGCCGTAAAGATGATTATGAGCAAAAACTGCCTCGTTCTTCTCGGCGCAAGCCTTTTCGGCAAGGTTGAAACAATCGGCGATTTCGACTCTCTGCTGATGAGATACGTCTATCTTCTTAAATATTCAAAGAAAGCTGAATAATTAAAACATAAAAATCACCGTTTGTTTTCGGACAAACGGTGATTTTGCATTTGTATTTTTACAAAAATATGTCTAAATTGAGCCCAGTGCACCGACCTCATACCATTCTTCCGTCAATTTGCACCGCTTCATATTCGGTCGGGATTCATTTACAATTCGGCTTATTGCTTTTTTCGGATTTTCGGACCATAACACGCCATAATAACCCGTTTCATCATCCCAAAAGATAATGCAATCGGAATTAATTTCGATATAGGAAAAGTCCTTTGCGTACAAGCGCCTTACCGCCGCGGACAAAGAGCTGTCTGATATTTTGTTACCGTCAACGCTCAAAAATTCGCTGTTTATGTCAACGATGTGAAGATTCTCACCGTGTTGCTGATTATAATCTGTCAAAAAATCCCGCACTTGAGAAAAGTCTTCTTCATACGCGGAAAAATCTCTGAATTCAGGCCTGCCGTAAGAACAACCGAAAAGGCTTGATATGCAAAACAATATCAAAATAAACGAAATGTATTTTTTCATACACCATACACCTTCTTCCATTGTGATTGTATCATAAAACTCAGATCTTTTCAATGAAATCTGCTTCGCAGATGGATTTATCCCGTCCGTAACAATGAATTTAGCTAAGAAGAAACCACCCAAAAGGGTGGATTTAGTTAAAAAAGCACTTCTTGCGAAGTGCTTTTTCTGGTGGACCCGGTGGGATTCGAACCCATGACCTCTCGGATGCGAACCGAACGCTCTCCCAACTGAGCTACGGGCCCGTATTGTTAAAAATTATATTCCTTTTAGTACCCTTTGTCAAGGGCACAACGGATAAAAAAGAAAACCGCCTGCGCCGTAACCGAAACGCAGACAGCTTTCTTTTGCAGGTATATATGGTATGTGTGTGTTACTTTTTTTCGGCACGGTAGGCAATTTCGCTTCTCTCAATTTCACGGTAAAATTCGTTTCTGATTTCGTTGTAAACGTCTCTTGCTTCAAGCGCAATTTGTCTGCCGGCCTGTTTTAATTTTCTGAAAAATGCCAACGGTCTCTCTCCCTAAAAAATTGTTGTAACCGCTTGGAAGAAAGCTTGTGTGTAAGGATTTGACGCGGTTTCTACAACCTTTTCAACGAAACAAGTCATTAAAAGCAAAGGTGCGCCATCCGTGAACACCTTTACAATCGGCAGGGCAAGTGACAAGAACACTGCCGCTGCAGAAAACACCGTTATTGAAATCCTGATTTTTGTTTCTTGACTCTTTTGCATTTTCTCCCTCGCCGAACTTTGTCCGATTTTTCACACGGTTGCTGCACACGACCGATTATCGGACAAGTCCGGCTCACTTTCCCCATAATTTTGCGGTTTCATTATATAAGTGTCACAATTTGTTGATTTTGTTGCATGCTTTTAAAAAATTTTTTATTTTTTTGTTTTCTTGTATTTTTCGGCAAAAAAGCGTATAATGAAGCAAATTAAAAAACGGAAGGTAACTCAAATGGATACTTTTTATATTAATAAAACTCTTTTTAACAGAGCACCCGAAGACAAACGCAATGACAGGGAAATGAGATGCTATGAAATGCTCGGCTCGCTCGGCATTGCTTACACCCGCGTTGACCACGACAGCGCCGCAACAATCGAGATGTGCCTTGACGTTGAAAAAGTTCTCGGTACCGAAATCTGTAAAAACCTGCTTTTGTGCAACAGTCAGAAAACCAAGTTTTATATGCTGCTTATGCCCGGCGCAAAGCCCTTCAAGACAAAGGATTTGTCAAAGCAGATAAACTCCGCTCGTCTTTCTTTTGCTCCTGCCGAGGCGATGGAAGCACTTGTTGACATTCACCCCGGCTCGCTGAGTGTGCTCGGTCTTATGAACGACAAACAAAACGAGGTTACGCTGATTATTGACAAGGAATTGCTCAAAGACGAATATATCGGCTGTCACCCGTGCGAAAATACATCCACGCTGAAAATCCGTACGGATGATATTCTGAATATCTTCCTGCCCCACGTTAACCACGCACCGCTTTTTGTGGAGCTGTAAGCACAAAAAAACGGCTTGAACGAAATTGTTCAAGCCGTTTTACTGTTTATTTCTTTGAATTTTTATAAATCGCCTTACCGATAGCTGTCAGAGCCGCGGCACCTGCAACGGGGCCGATAACCTTTGCGGCGGCATGGAAAGCAAGGCTTTGTCTGTCGCTGAAGCGTTTGAAAATCGGACCGAGAGATTCACAAAGCAGACCGAATTCTTTAAAGTGCTTGAGTTCTTGCTTAAACTGTCTGGGTCTGTCTTCATAAATCGTGACACATCTGACACAGCTGCGGCAGCCGTCGGTGTAGCAACGGAAGCCCGCAGTTTTGTGCTGGGCAAGAAAGATTCCGTCCACAAATCCGCTGAAGTCATTGAGGTGGTCGTGTCCGAAAAATGCGGCAATGACATCGCCCGTTTTTTTCCAGCTTTCAAACTGTCCGCCGTTGTAATCGGGTGAGCAGGGGCCCTCACCGACATAACCGGAAACATTCGGGCCGCCGACATACCAATTATCGCTCTTAAGATGATGTCCTCTGACGGCAACGGGGCGCTCCCATATTTTTGCCGGGCGAAGAAGATTGTATTCTTCGCAAACGGGAATGTGCTGGAAAACCATTGCCGGTATCACCTTACCGCCGTTTAATTCGGCAAGCTCGGCGGCTTTTTTCTCATACCACTGAATCTGGTCTTCGTGCACCCAGTCGTAATTCGAAATGCTTTTGTCGTCACAGCAGTTGTTTGAGTCGATAAACCAAAGGTTGAAAACGGGCTTGCTGCCGTCTGAAGAATAAATCAGCTCGTTAAAGTTTGCGTTGCCGGTAATTTCCGGGGCATCGTTTCGCATTATGCAACCCTCGACCTGTGAATAAGCGGCAGGCAGTTTGTCGTCACAGCTCCAGTCGTGCTCGTGATTACCCATAATAACCGCAAAGGGAATTTTGCGGTCGGTAATGGGCTTTGCCATATCCCTGACCATCTGTACAAAAGCCGCTTCGCCCTTCTGCTCATAAACACCTGCCGAGCAATTATCGCCCAGCCACACGCAAAGGTCGGGCTGATATTCCTTGAGCGCGGCGGTCATCAGCTTTTGCATATCTTTAAATCTCAATCTGCCCTCGGCTTTGTAATCGTCCGTCTCATGAAGATCGCCGAACAAAAGAATTTTAAATTCGCCGTTTTCTCTGAATTTTAACATTTTTATCACCTTTATGAATAATTTACCGCAATGGCGGCGAGCATAAGTGCCACGGCAACAACGCCCTCAAGCACAAAAAGTTTCCAGGAAAATCTGAGCCATTTGCCA
This sequence comes from Acutalibacteraceae bacterium, assembly GCA_045592705.1. Lineage (GTDB taxonomy): Bacteria > Bacillota > Clostridia > Oscillospirales > Acutalibacteraceae > CAG-177. The sequence continues at coordinate 41,219 of JAZNVG010000039.1, forward strand.
TAGGTTATATTGACAAGACCGATGGCAACAATCATTATTCCGCTTGTGGGGTAAAGCAGGTTTGTAAAACCGTCACCGAGGCAGAAGGCAAGAGTTACCGTCTGGCGGCTGACATTTACCATGTCGGCAAGCGGCAAAACAATCGGCATTACAAGAAAAGCCTTTGCCGTGCCCGAGCCGATGAAAAATTCAAGAATAACAATGAACGCAAACAGAACAAGAATTGCCTCAAAGGGTGACATTCCGGAAATAATGTTATAAACAAAATTGAGCAAGGTGGGGATGATATGACCCTCGTCAAGAATGTAGGTTACGGCAAGAATGAGAATGATAACGGGAATAATGGGAGCAATTGTTTTGATACCCTGCCAGAAGCTTTTTAAAAAATTTTTTCCGCGAAGGTCTGAAAAACGTGCCGCAAGAAAACCGCCGAGGAAAAACATAATTGCCATTGCGGGCATTGAAATCATACCCTCTGCGCCGATTATGAAATCTGCAATAATGAAAACAAAAACACCTGCAAGGCAGAACAAAAAGGCTTTTGCAGCCTTTGCAATCTGCGGGTCTTCGAGAGCCTTCATACTGTCAGCAAGGTTGTATTTTTCACGAAGCTCAAGGTCGGTTTCGTAACAGAGAGATTTTTTCGGGTTTTTCTCAATGCGCTTTGCATAAACAAGCATAAAGCCTGCAAGCACGGCATAAACCGCAACAAAGGTGATGATTCTGTACCAAAGGCCCGAAAAAATGGGCAGACCTGCAAGATTCTGAACGGTTACAACATTAAACGGGTTAAACGTTGCCGCCGTGAAGCCGAAAGCGATGGAAACAAGGCTTATTCCGAGACCCACGAAAGAGTCCCAGCCCAAAGCGAGCGAAATTGCAACGGCAATCGGCACAAGGGTTACCGACTCTTCCAGCACGCCCGAAACCGAGCTTAATGCCATACAGGCAAAAATCATCACGGCGAGCAAAAGATACTTTCTTTTGCCGAATTTTTTAATAATTATCGCCATTATGTATTTGAGAACATTGCATTTGTCAAGAATCAGGAACGTGCCGCCGATTATAACAATGAACAGCACAATCGCAACACCCGTCAGGGCATTGCTTGTGCCGAAAACAAGAATCGGTGACAGAAGAATTTTCCAGATTGGCATTTTATCTGCAATTTCGTGATAAGTACCGTTGATTATTGAGCCGTCGGGATTAAGGTCATATTCACCGCGCGGCAAAATCTGCGTTAGCAACCCTGCGACAAAAACAATAACAACAAGCAAAGCCGCAATCAGCAGAATTGTTTTTTTGTTAAGCTGAATTCCCGAGGTCTGTTTGTTCTCAACCGAGGCAGGCTTATTTGAGCTCATTAATCCATCTCCCTGCAAAAAATTGTAATAATAAATTATTATAACATACAAAAACAAACGCTTCAACTCTTTAAAGTTTTTAAAAGTAATTTTTTTCTAAATATTGTCTGCGGTGAAAAAATGTGTTAAAATATTTTGTGATTAAAAAAATATGCTCAGAAAGGTGTTGGATATATGGCAAAATCCGTTCTTTCAAAGCTTGCCGCCACCGCAGGTCTTGCGGTCGGTGCAGGTGTTGCCGTTGTTAAAGCGGCACAGAAAAAAAACAAGCCGATTAAAAACCTTCTTATTGAAGATTATGCCGAAAAAGCCGTTGACACGCTTCTTGCCGGCATAACAGTCGCCTTGCCCGACCCATACTGGCCCGAGGTCGGTCAGTATGTCACCGAAAATTTCTACGAGGGCAGTGACCTTTTCCGCAATGAAAGCAAGCGCGGCGCAAAATGGAAGCTCGGCTATGCCAGAAAAAGCCTTGCTCCCGACGACTACCTTGTCAGGCAGTATTTCATCGCCGGATATCTTCACTTCCCCGCCAACGCAATGACAGGCGTTATTGATGACCAGGCGGTCAGAGTTATCTGCCTTGACGACGCAAGCGGCAACGGAATGTGCGTTTTTGCCGTTATTGACTGTGTCGGCATTTCAAACACCGATATCCGTAAAATCCGTGAAATGCTCGCTGATTTTGCAAAGGAAAACAACATTATCAGCATCAACGTCAGCGCAACCCACTGCCACAGCGCCATTGATACGCAGGGCTTGTGGGGTGACCTTACGCGCATTGTGCCCAACAACGTAAAGGCAATCAAAGAGCACCGTCCCGAAGACCTGATTTCGGGCAGAGACAAGAAGTTTATGGACAACCTTTATGTTACCGTCACCGATGCAATCAAAGAAGCGGTTGGCTCAATGAAAAAGGGTACTCTTTATTCTTCGATAACCGATGACATCAAGTTTGCGCGCGACAAGCGTCCGCCCGATGTTATTGTGGAAGACCTTGTAAGCCTGCGCTTTGTGCCCGCAGACGGCAGCCGCGAAACGGTTGCGGTCTTTATGGCGGCACATCCCGTCGCACTCGGCGACAAAAACACAAAGCTCAGCTCCGATTACATTTATTACATTGAAGAAGAGGTCAACAAAGCTGACAAAAACTTCATTTTCTTCCAGGGCGCAGAGCTTGCCGTTGCAACGGATTACTCTTTTGTGCCTGAGGACGAACCTGAAGCCGAGGGATATATGCGTTACGGCAGAGCGATGGGCAAATATCTTGTCAGTATTCCCGACGATAAATTCAAAAAGGTAAAACCCCTGCTCAACATTGCTCACAGCGAGGTGCTCATCCCATGCAATAACACTATTCTTCACCTTGCCGCAAAAGCAGGCATTGTCAACAACCGCCTGCTGAAATCAGGCTCCCGCCTCAACGATGTGTGCCTTGTTTCCGAAATCGGCTACCTTGAGCTGGGCGAAAACCTTGCATTTGTTATGATGCCGGGCGAAACGGCTCCCGAAATTATTCTCGGCGGCGGCTACGGCGCAGAGGACAGCTACACAAAGACAGACTGGCCTTACCCCGCATTCAAAGATATGATTGACCCGTCAAAGCACCTGACCGCAATCGGGCTTTGCAACGACGCAATCGGATATATTATCCCCGACAACGATTACGGCAGCAAGTTTGCCGCAAAGCATTATGAAGAGTCTGTTTCGGCAGGCAACCTTGCCGGTTCAACCCTCACCCGTGCATTCGCGGCACTCACCGCAGAATGCGGCAGATTTGTAACCCCCGAACAGAAAGGAAGTTTAGAATGAAAAAGTTTTTCTCTGTTTTCCTGAGCGCAGTTCTTGTTTTTGCAATGCTTGCCCCCGCCGCCTTTGCCGTTGACAGCGGTGACGGCTGTGACTGCGGTGTTTTGCCGCAGGTTTATGTCGGCCCCCTCGGCAACACGTCAATTTACAAAAACATCAACACCGAAAACGAAAAGCAGATTTTCCGTCTGACTGAGGAAACAACCGCAGAGCTTGTGCTCAGACTTGCCCCTGCTCTTGCAGAGCTTGCAATCACTTTTGACTCAGATGCTTTCGCCGACAAGCTTATTGAGGTTATTGACGACACAATGGGTGACCTTGCCCTTGACGGCAACGGCGATTCTCTTCCCGGTGTCGGCGTTAAAATCGAAATGCCCACCCACACAACACACACTCAGGGTGAAAACTATTATTTCCACTACGACTGGCGCCTTGACCCCATTGAGGTTGCCGCACAGCTTAATGATTTTGTTCAATATGTAAAAGAGCTGACCGGACACGACAAGGTGCATATGCGCAGTTCATCAATGGGCGGCGTTATTATGATGTCTTACTTTGAGCAGTACGGTTACGACGACGTTGTTTCTGCCATATTCGTTTGCAGCCCCATTCTCGGCACAAGCTTTGCAGGCGATTTGCTTGCAGGTAAATTCATGCTTGACGGCGAGGCAATCTACAACTACGGCTGTGACGCTTATCCTCCCGTTGACCCCGAGGGTGTTCTGCTTACAATGCTTTTCGATTTGCTTAAATACAGCGGAATTCTTGACGGTGTGCTTTTCCTCGGCAACGCACTTGTTGACCAGATAATTGACCGCGTTTATTCCGAATTGCTCACCCCTGTTTTCGGCACATTGCTTGGTCTCTGGGCGTTTGTTCCCGAAGAAACCTATGAGGTTGCAAAGCAAATGAACCTTGACCCCGAAACTCAGGCCGGTCTTATCGCAAAGGCTGACTACTACCACTACAACGTACAGGGTAAGGCTGACGAAATTCTCAACGGAGCTCTTGAAAACGGCATTCGTGTTATGATTGTTGTCGGTCACGGCATCACCCACACTCCGCTTATGGAGTCTGCAAAATATGCCGACAGCGACTGCACGGTTGACACTCGCTACGCTTCGGCAGGCGCAACTGTTGCCGACCTTGGCACAACATTTGAAGACGGCTACAAGCAGAAGGTTTATGACGGTCACAATCACGTTTCACCGCTGGGCAACATTGACGCTTCAACCTGCATCCTGCCAGAAAACACTTGGTTCATAAAAGGTATGCTTCACAGCAACAATCACGACGGTACAAACGCAATGTATGACTGGTTTATGTATTCCGAGGAATCCTACAATGTCTGGTCAAACGACGCTTATCCGCAGTTTATGGATAATGATAAGGTTAATCAGGTGCTCATTCCTCTGGGCAACTTTGCCGCAGATAACGAAATAGTTGGCGACGGAGTTATCGAAATCCCCGACACCGGCAGCAAGCCCGTAACCGCCGTTGCCGTGCTGGCACTTGCAGGTGTTACCGCACTTGCGGCAAGCCGCAAAAAGAGAGACGAATAATCTTTTATAAAATGTTAAAAATAGGAGCAGAGAAATCTGCTCCTGTTTTTTTGCGCTTAAAACATAAATCTTGAGGTGGTAGTTTGCCCAATTCAAAAATCAAACTTTTTGCAAGACAGTCAATGCTCGGCAACGGTGCGGCTTCGGCTTTTCTGTTAGCGGTGTGTGCACTTGCCTTTTCTGCACTTACCGCATCGGGCTTTGCCGCAGACTTTCTGAGTAAAAATCTGCCGCTTCGCTCTGCAACCGATGTTGCCGTTTTCAAAATTTGTCTTGCTTTTCTTACGCTGTGCCTTTCGTTTATTCTGACGGGTGCGCTTTCCCTTTGCGTTCAGACATTTTTTCTTGCCTGCGCAGGCGGCAGAAGCGCTCCGCTGTTTTCGTGGGTTTCTCCGCGCCGAGCTTTGCGTGCCGGGACGGCAAAAGCAGTGCTTTTCATTCTTAAAGCAGTCTGGAGCGTGCCCTGCTTTCTGCCGTGCGCCGTTTGCGGCACACTCGTTTATCTGCGGCTGCAAAACGGTGTTATGAATTACGGGGTTGCCGTGACGCTTTTCATCCTGACCGCTCTGCTCGGAATTGTGGGATTCGTTTTCTGGTCGATTGCCGTGCAAAGATATTTTTTTGTCACATTCGAGCTTGCCGCACACCCTGAAAAAAGCGTTTTTGAAGCGGTCGGCACAAGCGTTGACCGTGCCGCACCGCAGCTGACAAGGCTGTTTTTGTTCAAGTTAAGCTTTTTGCCGTGGTGGCTTTTATGCGTAGCGATTTTTCCCGTTTTTTTCGTCTGGCAATACTATAAACAAAGCCTCACCTGCCGCTGTATGTCGGCTCGGTGAGGCTCTCTTTTATTTATCAAGCGGAATCTTGAATACAATTTTTCTGACATTTTCACTTTCTGCTTTGACACCGGGACGGTGTGCATCCTGCGGGTCAAACCACGCGAAAGTGCCCGGATTGAGCACGATTGCACACGGCTGTCTCTCCGCCTTTGCAAAAAATTCAATGTCATCGGTGTAACCGCCGCTTTCACTCACATGGCAAAGGGGCAAAACTTCAATCTTTTCGTTACCCGTTACAACATACTGCAAATCGGCATAGCGACGGTGCGCCTCAAATTCTCCGCCTTCGCCCGGCTGATATTCGCTGACACTGCAGAAAACACCGTCGCCAAGCTCATAGCGTATAAGCTCCAGCTTTAGGGCATCGTTTTTGTCAAGGAAATCGGCAATCAGCGAAAATGCCTGATTATATACCGAATATTCCCTGAGTTTATCGACCGCATCAAAAATCATAATATACACTCCTTACATTTTATTAAAAAGCACTGAGCCTTTTTTAACAAGCCAAAAGTAAACCGCGCCCGAAAGCGCAAGATAAACGGCACCTGCGCAAACAAGACATAAGTTTATATCAACCACGCCTTCAACAAGCACAAAGAAAACCGTCTGCACCGTAATAAAAGCCAGACCGCCGAGCACGGAAATCATTACGCTTGCGCTTTGTTTTATGACCGTTGTGGGATTTATCCAGTCAAATTTTGGGAACATTACATTTGCCGCAAGACCGAAGACGCTTGTGAAAACAAGAAAAGACAATGGCACAAAAGCCATAGCCACAGAGGTCACTGAGCCGCAACCCAAAGCAATACCGCTGACAAGCGCCGAAAGAGTTATCGGCACCGCGCCGACGGCAAGATTTGCAATAATTTTTGAATCGAAAACCTCTTGTGCGGTAATCGGCATAGATTTGAGAAGAGGGAAATTTTTGCCCTCAAGCGAAATGCTCGGTGCGGTCAGGTTTGTTGTTGCCGCACAGAAGCAAAAAGCGGAGCACACAAGTAACGTTGCAAAGGAACCTTCATCAAAAAGCATACCTGCAGTGGCAAAAAAGTCTGCACCCTTAACACAAACAAGCACAGCCAAAAGCACCGAAAACAAACAGCCTATACCGCAATTCATAAGATACATTGTGTTTGACAGGAAGCCTGAAAGTTCTTTTCTGACAAGGGCGGTGCGTTTGCCGCTTGTTTTCATTTCTTTCTTTACATACTGCACCTTTGCGGCAGAGCGCTTTGTTGTGACAATGCGTAAAAATGTTTTTGAAAGAACAATATAAACGGCGGCAAAAGATAAAAGTGAAACAAGAACGAAAACAAGAAAATAAAGATAATTTTTCTGCGAAACACCCACACCCATACAGTAAAACAGCGGCAGAAACTTTTTGATGAACGCCGCAATAAGCGGCGCATTTTCCTCAACGGCGATAAGATATTTCTGGAAATTAAAGTAACCGACAAAATATAAGACAAAAAAAGCAAACATCAAAACCGTCTGCACAATTGATTTTTTTCTCATTTTCGAGCTGATGAGTGCCGAAATCCAGCCGAAGACACAGCTTAACACCGTTGCAAAAGTCACCGACAGCAAAAACGCGGCAACAAAAAGTGCAAAACGGACAGTGTCAAAACCTTCTTTTTTGAAATACATAAACCCGGCAGGTAAAAACATCAGCAGGGAATACATAAAATTCAGCAGAAAAACCGATATAAATCGGCTTAAAAGAATGTATCCGGCAGGAATGGGCATACTCAAAAGCAAATCGTTATCCTTTGCCTCAAACAAAGTGGACTGTGTTACAAACACACTGCCGATAAAGCAGAACAAGACGGCAAGTAAAGAAGCCATCGCAAAATAGAGCCAGTCAAACTCTGTGCCGCAAAAGCCTTTTGCAAGCGACAAAAACAGCATTGAAACGGATGCAAAAAGCACCGCAACAACATAAACCGCAAGCACCGCAATGCCGACCTTTGCCAGCGGTGAGCGGCGTTTTTTGTTTTGTCCTAAAGTAAAAAGAGATGCAAACAACGCTCTCAGGCGGATAAGAATGAGTGTTTTAAGCATTTTCGTCCTCCAGTTCAAGGAAAACATCCTCAAGTGAAGCACTGCCGATAACATCTTCGGTTGCGCCGCTTATGACAAGGTTGCCGTTTTTTATGATTGCAATTTTGTCGCAAAGCTTTTCGGCAACCTCAAGCACGTGGGTTGAAAAGAAAATCGCACCGCCGTTCTGACAAATTTCACGCATTATCACTTTCAAAATATGCGCCGCCTTGGGGTCAAGACCGACAAACGGCTCATCCATCAGCATAAGGCGCGGCGAATGGATAAGAGCGGCAATGATTGCAAGTTTTTGCTTCATACCGTGTGAATAGGCGCTGACGGGCTGTGCAAGGTCACCCGTCAGGCCGAAAAGGTCGGCATATTTGCCGATTTTTTCTTCTCTTTCTTTTTTTGACACACCGTAAATGTCGGCAACGAAATTAAGATATTTTATGCCCGACATAAATTCATATAAATCGGGATTGTCGGGAATATAGGCAATGCGTTTTTTACATTCAAGCGGATTTTCTTTTATTGAAATGCCGTCAACAAAAATTTCTCCGCCGTCAAAATCAATAAGACCGCAACTTGCTTTAATTGTTGTTGTTTTACCGGCACCGTTGTGCCCGATAAAACCGTAAATTTCACCTGCACCGATTGTTACACTGAGGTTGTCAACTGCTTTTTTGTCGCCATAGGTTTTTGTAAGATTTTTAATTTCAAGCATTTCCAAATCTCCTGATTTTCATTATCTGAACACTCTGACCGAAACACGAAGTCTTCCTTTTCGGGTTTCGCCCTCGGCCTTTTCATAAATGAAACGGCCGTAGCCTCTGACTGAAACTGTCTGACCGTCACTCAAAGTGCGCGAAGGATTTTCGGCAAGTCGGCTGTCAACAAACACGTTTTTCTGCAAAAACAGATTTCTTGCCGCGGTGCGCGAAAGATTGTAAACAGCCGCAACAAGCACATCCAACCGTTCGGAAGCCACGACAATCTGCTCAGGCTCGGGCAGCTGCGCCGCCTGACACGGCAGTTTATCGGTGCGCACGCACTTCACGGTTGTGTGCTTTATTGTGTCAAGATTTTCAGTTATGAAATCGGCAACCGTTTCAAGGCAAAAAAGGTAACCCTTGTTTTCATTAATGATTATGTCACCGAGCATCTCACGGCGGATTCCAAGACTCATCAGCGCACCCAGAAAATCACGGTGGGTGAGCGTGTTTGCAAACTTTTGCGCGACGGGCGCAATTTCAATTATGCAGACGGGACAATCGTTTTCGTCAAAGTCGCCCATAAAAGCAACCTTCCTTTCCGCCGTTTCGTATCCGCCGTAAAGCGTCACGGGAACGGGGAAAAACTCGCTGCTTAATAAGCTTTGCTCGGCAAGAGTGAGAAAATCCGAAAAAGTACGGTAATTTCTGCTGTCGGCAAGTCGGGCAAGGTCGTGAAAACGGTTTATTAAAATGTTATCTTCTTTTTCCATAATCAAAGTTTTACACTGCTCCATTTTCCCGTGGCAAAACGGGTGGATGCAAATAACAGTCTCAGATATTGGTCAACAAGCAGGCTCAGCCACGCGCCGATAAGACCGAGACCAAGCGGATAGCAGAAAACATAAGTAAGTATCGGACGCACAAGGGCAATGCTGATAAGCGAAGTGAGCGCAACGAATTTTGTGTCACCTGCGCCGCGCAAGCAGCCCGAGTAAACAATCTGGGAAATCTGTGCCTGCGAAGCAAATGCGGTAATAACAAGCAGCTTTTTACCCGTCTGAACAATAATTTCTTCATCGGAAAACAATTCCATAATTGTTTCGCCGCCGAGAATGAAAAGACCGAAAAGCATTATGGCAATCGCCATACCCACACGCTGTGCACATTTGCCGAAAACCGCCGCCATATCGGGTCTTTTTCTGCCGAGATTCTGACCCACAAGAGCAGACGCGGCAATGCCCAGACCGTCGCCGAGCGAAAAAGAAATGCTGATAACGCTCATACAAATCTGGTGTGTGGCAAGTGCGGTTGTACCCAACGCCGCAACCATTTTTGCATAAGAGAAAAATCCGATTCTTATAAAAACCTGCTCAACCGCCGCTGAAGCACCGACCTTAAAAAGCGGCTTTATACATTCTTTATCCCAAACAAAACAGTCACGCAGTCGCAGATGAAGATAACCGTGTTTGTGTGAAATTGAAACAATCGACATTGTGCAACTGACGATGTTACCCGTAAGGGTTGCAATTGCTGCGCCCTTGACGCCGAGTTTCGGGAAAAACCACACGCCGTTTATCAGCAGATAGTTGAAAACGACGTTGACAATATTGGCGGTAAGGTTTGTGTACATTGAAATTTTTGTGTTTCCGCAACCTCGGTGTGCGGCATTAATGATAAGACCCAAGGAAGTGAAACACAGGCCGACCATTGTAATTCTGAAATACATTGTCGCATCGTCAACCGTGTCCTCCATTGCACCTGCAAGCACCATAAGCGGTCTTGCAACGGCAATTGCGGCAGCGCAAAGAATAACGCTCAGGCACACGCAGATAAGTATCCCCTGCGCAAGACAGCGGCGAGCACCCTCTCGGTCATTTTCGCCCCTGCGTCGGCTGACAACTGCGGTCACACCGACATTGAGCGCGAAAAGCACCGCATAAAAAATCATTCGAGGCTGATTGGTAAGACCCGTTGCCGCAACCGCGGAGGCACCTATGCCCGACACCATTATTGTATCCACAAAGGTCATAAGGCTTATCAGCAACGACTCAAGCGTTGACGGCCACGCAACCCTGAAAAGAGTTGAAAACACGGCGCCTGCCTCGGGTTTGTCACCGACCCAACGGTCATCCTTTAGCATTGCCTTGGGGTCAATAAGCTTTGCAATCGGCTTTATCACCGTATCTCTCCTTTCAGAAAACATAAATTAAAGAAAAAACAGACACGCAAGTGTGTCTGTTTTAGTCAAATCAGATGCCTGCAAGAAGACCGTTGATGCCGTTAATAATTGCTGCAAGATTATCAGCATTGATTACGGGAGTAATGAATTCAGTGATTTTAGTAAGAGCACCGAGAATCTCACCAATGATATTAAGTATTTCCATAACAAATCTCCTTACTTTTATAATAATATGTAAAGAGTATATCATATAGTTTCTTTTTCTGCAACTGTTTTTGACAAAAAAACACCCGGCAAAAAGCCGGGTGCCCAATTGTTTTTTTATGCGCCGATTGAACCGAGAAGGTCTTTAAGTGCGGGAAGAATGGTTTCTGTTACGAAAGCGCCAATCTTTTCAAGAGCACCTGACTCCTCAAGCTTTGCATAAAGGTCAGTAAGAGCAGCAAAAGCAGACTTAAGAAGATCGCCGATTGCAGCAAGGTCAAGGTTTTCCATTGTTTTTCTCCTTTCCGAACGGATTGTAACGGTGCCGAAAAAACACCTTTTTACACCTTGATTATATCACTCACCCTGACAAAAGTCAACAGAAAGCTTTTTTGATAAATTTGCGGTTTTTAATCAGTATAAGTTACCGTGAAGCAATGGGAGCGGATTTTACTGTAACCGAGCACACTTGCCCTGAAATTGTTGCCGCGCATTGTAACATCACCCACACGGATTGTTGTAATATAACCGCAAGAGCTGCTGACGGCAGAGTCGTGTGACACAACCTCAAGCCAATCTGCCGGGTCGTCGGAAAGCTTGATTGTGCTTTTATACTTAAGAATATATTTTTTCATATCCTCTGCACTGATTGTGACGGTGGTCTTTGACACCTTTTCGCTGCTGGACACGCCGCCTTTAAGATAAGGATATGACGAACCGCCCCAGACGGATTCGGCGCTTGCGGTTTTGCCGGCGCAAGATGCAAAATAAGGTGTGAATGCCGTTTTACCCTTATAGTTGATATATGTTGCGCGAGGTGTATCCTCGGCACTGCTCATATTAAGGAAATCAAGCACAGCTTTTTCGACCTGCGTTCCCGAATATTCAAAAGAGGACGAGTAAGCGTGTTTGCTTGAGCTTATGTTGAAATTGTAATATCTCGCATAGGTATAAGCCGTGCACGCCTGAGCCTTGAGCGACTCATAAGGTGAGCCGGAACCGATTTCCGCCTTGACCGTGCGGCACAGATAGGTTACAATGTCGATTTCTTTTGAACCGTAAAGTACCGCAGTGGGGGTTGAACCGTCTTCAACAAGCGTTGTGCCGGGGAAATAATGCAGTACAATTTTATCATAAGTGTAACCGTCGCGAGCCATCTGCATTGCGCCCTCCTGACTCATTCCGACACCGTGACCGTAGCCGTAAACGGTAAACACAAAATTACCTTTTGAGGCAGTTGTTGTAACGGTTGTTTTTGTGGAGGTTGTCGTTTTCTTTGTAGTCGTGGCGGTTGTTGTTTTTTTGGTTGAAGTTGTCGTTTTTTTCGTTGTGGTTGTTGTCGGTTTCTTTGTCGTGGTTGGTTTTTTGGTGGTTGTGGGTTTTCTTGTTGTAGTAGTAGTGGTGGCGGTTGTTGTCGCTTTCGTTGTTGTGGGCACCTTGGTTGAGGTAACTGTCGTCACGGTTGTCATTTTTGTTGTTGACACAAGGGTTGTCAAAGTTGTGGTGTCAGCATCCTGCGACTGTGTTTCAATTAATTCGGTAATTTCCTCTTGTGAAAGGTCGGAAAAATCCTCTTCGGGCATCACAAAATCATCAATGAAGCATCCGCCGTAATAATTCCAAAAGCTGTCGGCATCTTCACCGTCGGGACCCAAGGGGCTTGCATTTTCCATGAAATTGGTTGTGGCGGTAACAGAAATTTCCTGAGTTGAAAAAACAGGTTCCTCACTTTCGCTGACGCTGTTCATCGCGGGAAGCGTGTGAATAATTCTTGAATCGCTTCTGAAATCGTAAATACCGAAAGCGACAAAAGAAATAAGAATTGCCATAACCGCCGCAATAGCCACCGAAACCGGTCGGGTATGCTTTTTGTTTTCGGGCTTTACCGCAACAAATCTTACATCCTCGGCGGTTTTTACAACGGGTTCATCACTTTGCGGCACCTCGGCAGAGTCGGGCTGCTGCACATCTGCGGGGGCATCGGTTGCGTCGGCAACAACAGGTGCTGCGGGAACAATCGCACCCAGAAAATCCGCAAGACCCTGCTCGGAAAGCATATATCCGAGAGCATCCGGGTCAGTGGGCAGGCAGAGAATTGTCTGCACCTTGTTTTTTAGGGCAAAACCGCAGTTAAGACAGTTGCGGCTTCTGAAAATTTCAGCACCCTCGGGGAATGTTGCCTGATATGTATTATCGGCTTGCGGACCGTTGAATTCAATAATCTTGGAAGCAATTTCGCTGTCGGTGAATGTGGGAATCTGTAACGAGCGGGCAAGCGAAAGCTTGATTGACGTGAAAAGCTCGGGCGCACCGATAATCACCGTAAGCGCCGCCTTTTCAAGCGAAGTGCTCAGTTCCGATATAACATCATTCACACGGGAAAATGCCTTGAAGTCACCGGCATCGGGATATTTTTCCGAAACCAGAGAAGCAATTTTATGTTTTGTGGCAAGCTGTTCAGATGTGAGCGAACGCTCAAGAGACAGCAAACAAACACGGGAATCCATATTTCTCTCCTTTTGCCGCAAACCGAAAATATTGCGGCAGTTTTATCACACTAATCCATTATCGGTCAGCTGAGCAGAAAAACCGCAACTGCGCTGGCAATAACGGCAACACCCAACAGAATTGCCGTTATCACAACGGGCAACGGGGAACGCGTTACCTTGACCCCGTTTTCGGATGTTGTTTCCTTAACGTCCGGTCTGTCGGGATTAACAAACCCGGCGGGGTCTTTTGCATAATCAAGAATCAGCTTCAAAAGACTGTTGAGTGCCGCACAAGCGGTCTGTCTTGCGGTTTCACCGTTTTCCGCATAAACACGCATAACGTGGGCCTTGTCACCGTCTGCAACGGCAATAACACAAAAAACACCGTCTTTTTCATACTCTCTTGAATAAATATTGGAGATTGCCGCACCGATTGTCGCACCGCATTTTTTTCTTGCGTTTTTTGCCGCAAAGGCAACAAACTCGTTTATGTTATCACCCGCACCGTCAACGGATTCGGGCACACCAAAGCTGAAGGCTTTTTCGGCAGCTTCACTTTTTGAAAGGCATTTTTTAAGTAACACTGCCTGTCCGCAGTCGGCAACCGCAACAGTTATTCCTTGGCGGCAAACGGCAGTTGCAACAATTTCCGCATTTTTGCGAAGCTGCGCAGGAATGAGGTTTTTCTTTTTGCTTTCCGGCAAAAACAGATTCTTTATAATTTCAAAAAGTCCGTTTTGCATTACCGAATTGATTCTTTCTTCATCCAGCGCCGCAAAAACTATTGTCTGCGAGCCGCGCGAAACGGTAAAAGCACAGTTAAGACCGTCCTTTGACACATAAACCTTTGCACCGACGGGAAAAAGGAAACGGCGGTCGGCTTCTGCGAAAAAATGATTGCCGGCATCAAGATAAGCCTGCTTTGACTCGCTGCTTTCGGCGCCTTCCATTGAAAGTGCTTTCATAAAAACACTCTTGGTATAGTCATATTGCTCTGGCTCAACGGCAACGACAAGCACCTGAGAATCGGCAAGCTGACGGGCAAAGCTGATAAGAAGCTCCTTGCCTGAAACAAAATTTTCAAAAGCAATATCAGTGCCCGAAATATCACGGAGCATTTTCTGGAGCTTGTCCCTGATTTTTCCGGGAGACTCCGATGCTCCCGTCATAAGCGAAAGAAGGCTGACTGGTAAGCTCATTTAAAAGGACTCCTTTGCGAAAATGATAAAACATCGAACGAATTACGCTCTCCATTTTTCATCGTCTTTATAAGCGATGTTCTCTTTTCCCTTTGCCTTGTACCAAAGCAACGGATATTTGGGATTTTCGTTTACATAAGCACCCGCGGTGTTGACGGCGACGCTTTCACCTTCACGCACAAGTCTTGCAACAACGACAAGACGCGCATCGTCAAAGTCATAACAGCACGTTGAAAGAGTCAGAATTTTGTCTGTCGGCTCAATATCAACGCCTGTTGTGTAAAATTTACGTTTGTCAATTTCTCTTATATAGCCTGCAAAGCTTTCATCGCTGATGTTTGTGAAAACGTAGTTGAAGAAATAGCCTTCGCTGTCCGTTTTGCCGTCAGCAAGGTAAACGGCATAAATCTTCCAGCTGTAATTGCCGTAAATCGTGTTGCACTGTATAACGGGAGCTTTACGCCAGCCGTCAATTGTGCGGTATTCCTCAAGCATGCCGAAAATCAGGTCATCATGGCGCATATTGTGACCGTAAACAATTGTGTTTTTGTTAAGGGTCTCAATGTTGTTGCGTGAATCAAAATAAGGCACACCGTATTTTGTTTTGTTTTTCTTTATGTCTCTGTAAAGATAATAACTGTTGTTGTCGCCCTGAGCGATGGGCAGATTTATGTCAAGACCGTCAATGGTAATCCAACCTGCAAGGTCTGTGTTCATTGCGTAAACATTGGCATATGCAGGCAACATATTTTCAGGAAAATCAACGTCGGGATGCTCTTTTCTGATATCGCTCCAGATTTCTTCGGGAGTTTTGTTTCCGCTGTCAACAATATCGCTGACAATAACGTCGGAAAGCTCTGTTGACTGCGATTTGAAGCGCATCGGCTCAATAACCCACGCATTTACAAGGTAACCCACGCAGATAACAATTGTGATAATTGCCGCGGTAAAAACAATTTTTCTGGGTGTGTCGGAGTGCTTGCTCTTTTCGGCTGTCTTTTCTTCAGCAGCAGATTCTGTCTTGACCTTTTTTTCTTTTTTAGCTTTTTTATCTTTCTTTTTGCCCTCTGACGCGGCTGTTGCGGAATTATCGGCAGCAGGAGCATCGGATGCATTTGCTTCGTCAGATTTATAATAAATCAAAGGCTGTATGCCCTCATTGACCACGCCGCTTTCCTGAGCGGATACATCATCGTCGGGAATGGTGACAAAGAATTTGCCCTTGTCACTCTCGGGTGCGGTATCGGATTCATCGGCAAAGGGGTTGACAAAACTGTCCTCTTCAAACTCTGCCTCGTCGGAAAGTGTCTCCTCAGAATACTCTGCGTTATCTTCGGCAAAGTCGAGAGCGGCGGCAACGGCAGCCTGCTCACCGCCGACAGTTTCATCGGACACGGCAGAAATATCTTGGTTCTCTGTTTTTTCTTCAGCAATTTCAGGTTCTTGCTCCGTTTCGGAAGATTCCTCATCAACAAGAAGATACTGTGAATATTCGGGTTCTTCCTCTTCTTCATCAGCAACCGATTCCGTGTCAACAACCTCGGTGTATTTGCTTTGAGCCGCAATGTCTTCTGCGGAAAATTTTATGTCGGTGGGCGCAATTGCGTCGTTTGACTCGATTTCATGCAAAATCGCACTGAAAGCGGCATCGTCAACTGCAACGCTCTCGTGAAGCTGTGACAAAAGATTTGCCATGTCGCGTTTGATGTCAAAAAGGCCGGTTTCCCTTTCGAAATCCTCGTCAAGTTCAATCTCGGTTTGCGCATCATCAACTGACTCGGGAGCATCAGCGGCATCTTCGTTGATATCTTCTGCGGTATCGGCAGTGTCTGCCGGCACCTCTTTCTGAGTTTCATCAACATCAATGTAATCGTCAGGATTTTCCCAAAGGCCGGAAATTCCTTCTGCGTTGTCATCAGCGTGGTGGAAAAATCCGGTGCGTACACCCGAAGACTTTGCGGGCTTTCTGCTGTCGGCATTATCAACCGTGTCATTTAAAACGGACTGCAGCTGCTCGTCCATTTTGTGTGCATTTGCACCTGCCTTTTCAACATCGCTGAAAAAGTCATTGTCACTACCGTTGAGAAAACTGTCAAAATCAATTTCGGTTATTGCTTCGTCATCACCGATGGACTGAAGATTGTTAAGCGACATTGAGTCGGGTCTGTCTCTGAAATTTTTGTCTTTCTTAGCCAAAATACATACCTCCCGTTGGGAATTTTAAAAATTTATTTCGCTGAGGGATACCATTTTTCAGCGTCTCTGTAAGGGTTTTTAAGCCCGTTGTTGCTGTACCAGATTTGCGGTCTGCGATAATCGTCATTCGGGACAATAAGAGCCGGATTAATTTCGGCTGTTTCGCCCTCCCGAAGCAGACGGGCAACCACCACAAGACGGGTGCTCACCTTTCTTCCGAATTCATAATCGCAGGTGGAAAGAGAAAGAATTGTGTCCTTTTCGTTGACATCCACCCCTGTTTCATAAAGCACACGCTGTGAAACCTGCTCAAGGTAGCCTGTCATATTCGTTTCGGACATTGCCGGATAAATAAAATTGAAAATGTATCCGTTGTCACTCGATGCAACGGTTGTGGTGAGAAACACACCGAAAATTTTGAAAACGTATTCACCGCCGAGTGTGGTGTAATAAATCACGGGGTTTTCGGCAAAAAAGTCGGGGTCTTTATATTTTTTCAGCTCTCTGAAAGCCTCCGTGCCTCGGAAAGTAGTGTGACCGTAAACAATGCTGTTTTTCTCAAGTCTGCCCTTTCTTACGCGGTAATCAAGAAAAAGGTTTCCGAAACCCGTGCGTTTTTTGTAGTAGTCATGTCTGAGATAGTAATCGTTGTCGTCGCTCTGAAGTAAAACGGTGTCAATGCCCGTGCCCGTCACCCTGAGCCAACCGACAACATCGTTGTTGTTTGCGTAAACCTCTTTAATGCTGTCCGGTATCTTTTCGGGATAATCGGTTTTTTTCAGATATGGCGAAAGCGAATCAAGCTGTGCATATACGGGGTCACAATCCGCATTATCGGAAAGAAAATATTCCGTGCCGACATTTTCTGCGGCTTGTTCAATGCTTCTGAGTTCCCGTATATTCAGTGCGGCGAAAATGTTAAGTATGATTGCTGCCACAACGCATACACTTGCCGCCGCCGGAACGGTATTTTTTTTCATTTTCATATCTCCTGTTGAGAGAATTCCTCAAGATAAAGACGGGCAAGATTAAGTGCCCTTGAAGCTGTAACGTGACGGTTGTATTCGCGGTCATTTCTGCCCGTTTCAACTTTGTCAACCCACGTTACACCGTTTGCATAAAGACCGATAAAGGCAAGACCTGCCGTCTGACAGACTCCGTCACCGAGCGGGCCTGCAATGCCTGTTGCGGAAATGCCGATATCCGCGCCCGAAAGCTCCGCAACACCCTTTGCCATTTCAGCGGCAGTCTGCGAGCTGACTGCGCCGAATTCGTCAAGCGTTTCCGCGCTGACACCGAGAAGCTTTTGCTTTGCGGCGTTCGAATAAGTGACCGCGCCGTATTCGAAAATTTCGGACGAGCCTGAAACGTCGGTGATTCTTTTGGCGATTGAACCGCCCGTTATCGACTCGGCGCAGGCGATTTTTTTGCCTCTTTCACGCAACATTCTGACAAGCGTCTGCTCAATGCAGTCATCATCCTCGGCGTAAACATAGCTGCCGAGCCGTCTTCTGATTTCGGCAATCATCGGCAGGCAGGTAAGCTCCGCAATTTCCTTTGTCGGCGCTTTCGCCGTGACTCTGAGCATTGCCTCACCGCGCTTTGCGTAAGGCGCAACCGTCGGATTTTCGCTGTCAAGAAGGTCACACACCATCTCTGCCATTGCGCTTTCACCGATATTCATTGTGCGCACCGTGTGCGAAACAATAATTCCGTCCGAATATTTCATAAGGTAAGGGCGTACCTTGTTTAAAAACATAGGCTCAAGCTCATAGGGCGGACCGGGGAGCATAACAACACACTTGCCGTCTTTTTCAAGACCGAGGCCGGGGGCTGTGCCGTTATCATTCTGAAAAACCGTGCCGCCGACAGGCACCTGTGCCTGCTTTGCATTTGTGGGCGGCATTTCGTTGCCGCGTTTATTGAAAAATGTTCTTATTTTTTCGAGTATCGCATCGTCCTGCACAAGGTCAAAGCCGAGTGTTTCACAGCAGACCTCGCGGGTTATGTCATCCGCCGTCGGACCGAGTCCGCCCGTCACCATAACAATATCACTGCGACCGAGAGCCTCTCTCAGCGCCTTTGAAAGGCGGTCGTGATTGTCGCCGATTGTGGATTGGTGAAGCACGGAAATGCCGAGCTTTGCAAGCTCAACCGAAAGGAATTGAGCGTTGGTGTTGAGAATGTCACCAAGCAAAAGCTCCGTGCCGACACAAAGAATTTCGCAAACTGCCAAAATAAGTCATCTCCGAATAATTAATTATAGGCGTTGATTACATCAAGCTTTACGCCGTCAACCGCTCTTTTTACAAGGGCATCAATATCAAGTGCCTTTTCGCACTTTTCAACATAATCAAGGGTCGGGCGTGTGCGCGGATGTCTGGGGGTAAAGACCGTGCAGCAAGCCTCAAAGGGAAGAATTGAAATTTCAAAGGTTTCAATTTTGCGTGAAATTGCAACGACCTCATCTTTATCCATACCGATAAGCGGTCGGAAAACGGGCATTGTGCAAACGTTGTCCGTGCAAGCAATTGCCTGCATGGTCTGGCTGGCAACCTGTCCGACACTTTCACCCGTGATAAGTGCACCTGCATTGTCGCGCGCGGCAATAATCTGCGAGCAGCGCATCATCATACGGCGCATAATAACGGTGAAAATCTCTTCGGGACAGTTGTCCTTAATTTGCTCCTGAATTTCCGTAAAGGGCACTGTGAAAAGAGCGATTCTGCCGCTGTATTTGCTCACCTGCTTTAACAGCGAATGAACTTTCTGCTCTGCCCTGAGACTTGTGTAAGGGGGTGAAGCAAAGTGAATGGCGATTAATTCAAGTCCGCGCTTTGCCATCATATAACCTGCAACAGGGCTGTCGATACCGCCCGAAATGAGCAATGCCGCTTTGCCGCCCGTGCCGCAGGGCATACCGCCCGCGCCTTTAATCTGAGTGCCGTGAATATAGGCGGCATTATCTCTGATTTCGACGGTTACAACGATTTCGGGGTTATGAACATCAACTTTAAGATGATGGAAAGCGGCAAGAAGCTCACCGCCGAGCTGCGCGCTGATTTGCGGTGAAGTCAGCGGAAAACGCTTATCCGCGCGCTTTGCCTCAACCTTGAAAGTGCTTGCGGCAAGAAGCTGGGGAGCCAGATACTCCTTGGCGCCGGCAATGATAACATCCATATCTTTTTCAACGCTTGCCGCCCTTGAAAAGCCCGCAATGCCGAAAACTTTTTTGATTCTCTCCGTCGCTTCATCAAGGTCAGCATATTCGTCACGGGGGGTGATTACAACCGTTGACTGCTCAATGCGGAAATCATAGTCGCCCGTGTTTTCAATGCGGCGACGGATATTTTTTACAAGAATATCTTCAAATGTGCGGCGGTTAAGACCTTTAAGGGCAAGCTCGCCGTTTTTAATAAGAATTATTTCTTTCATTTTTTACTCCGTTTTTTTATTTTGTTCCTCTGAGGTGTTTTTTTGCCTCGGCAATACCGAGCACAAGCATATCTATCTGTTCCGCCGTTGTGTAGCGCGAAAAGCTGATTCTCAGCGGCGCATCAAGCAGCTCGGGCGAAAGACCCATCTGCAAAAGCACACGGCTTTTTTTGCCCTTGGAGCACGCTGAACCGCCCGAAACATAAATTCCGCGCGCTGACAGGAAATTGATTATCGGCTCGCTTCGCAGACCGATAACGGAAATATTTGTGACATAGGGAAGCGCATCGGGAGATGAATTTATAACAACGCCGTCAATGGCGGAAAGTCTCATAACCATATAATCCCTGAGCTGTCTGACACGGTCAAGCTCGCGTCTGACATCCGGCAAAGCCCTGACCGCCGCGCCGAAACCGGCAATGGCAGGCATCGGCTCCGTGCCCGGTCGGAAAAGCGATTCCTGCGAGCCGCCGAAGGTGCGCGGTGTGATTTTTGCGCCCTTTGCAACGTAAAGTGCGCCGACACCCTTGGGGCCGTGGATTTTATGAGAACTGATTGTCAGCAAATCCGCGCCGAGGACGGAAGGCTTGACGGGCAGCTTGCCGAAGGCCTGAACGGCATCACAATGAATAAGAGCAGGTGCCCGTGCCGCCGTAACGGCACGTTTTGCCGCCTCAACCGGTTGGACCGTACCGACCTCATTGTTGACAAGCATTATGCTGACAAGGATTGTGTTGCGGTCAACCGCCGAAAAAAGCTCTCGTTCATTGATTCTGCCGAAACGGTCAACACCCAGACGCACAACCTCAAACCCGTCCGCCTCCAGCTGTCTGACAGCTTCATCTATGCTCGGATGTTCAACGGAGGTTGTAACAATTCTTTTTCCTTTGCGGCGGTTTGCCGCGGCGGCGCCGAAAACCGCAAGGTTATTTGCCTCTGTTCCGCCGGAGGTAAAATAGACCTCAGTCGGGTCGCACATCAGCTTGCCCGCAATTGCCTCGCGTGAATATTCAAGAAGCCCGGAAGCTTCGATTCCCTTGCTGTGAAGAGATGACGGGTTACCCCAGACATTAACCATTGCGTCGTTCATTGCCGCAATTGCTTCACCGCAAACATGCGTTGTGGCACTGTTATCAAGGTATGCTTCCAATACTGCACCTCCGTTCCGAAAATTTCCCTATTTTAGAATTATTCATTTTATTATACACTATTTTCGCCTCACTTGCAATTATATTTAAAATAAAAATATAAATTATTTTTTAGTAATTATAGGCAGTGCTTACAAAAGCACCTGTTACATTATATGCACGGGCGAAAATCCCGCACGGGGCAGGTACAAAAATTTTACTTAATCTTTTTTAACTTTTTTGTTTTATTTTCTTAACAAATTGCAAAGGTTTTTTATGGTACAATTCAATTGCCTTAACAAAAAAATTGTGGTATAATGTAATTTGGAATAGATTGCGAAGGGAGGCAGGTAATTTGCAAAGAGAAAGAAAACAACCCGTTTTTAAACACGTTCGCGTTATGCTGTTGCTGACAGCTTTTCAGGTTATCTGCACTCTTTCTGTCTTTTTCGGCACAAGCAACCAAAACTACAACCTGCTTTGCTGTTTCCTTGCCTATATGCTTGCCGAGTGGCTGTATATGCTCATCGGCTCCGTTGCAACGGGATCGGATTATTTTGAGCTTGAGGTTATGGCATTTTTCCTGTCGGGCATCGGTCTTACGGTGTGCGCAAGCATTTCGGAAGAATATGCCCTCAAGCAGCTGATTGCAATCGGTCTCGGCCTTGCCGTTTATCTGATTTTACTGCTAATTCTGAAAAATATTGACTTCGCAATGAAACTGCGCGTGCCTGCCGCAATCGGCTCAATTCTTTTGCTGGGGGCAAACCTTGTGCTGGCAAAAACGGTTAACGGCACGCTCAACTGGATTGACCTCGGTTTCTTTTCGGTGCAACCGTCAGAGCTTATCAAGGTTATGTTTATTCTTGTCGGCGCGGTAACTCTCGAAAAGCTGATTTCCAATATGAGCATTGCAAAATACGTTGCCTTTTCCCTTGTTTGCATCGGCGGTCTTTTCCTGATGCAGGATTTCGGCACGGCTCTGATTTTCTTTTTTACATTCATTCTTATTTCATATATGCGCTCGGGCAACTGGCGCACACTTTTACTTATCTGTGCGGCTGCCCTGCTCGGCGCGGCACTCATCATTTATTTCAAGCCCTATGTTGCCTCGCGCTTTGCTGCCTACCGTCATGTTTGGGATTACATTGACGATGCAGGCTATCAACAGACTCGCACTCTTATTTATATGGCAAGCGGCGGTCTTTTCGGTCTCGGCATCGGTCAGGGATATCTGAGAAACGTTTACGCAGCCTCAACTGACCTTGTTTTCGGTGTTATATGCGAAGAAATGGGCTTTATCACCGGTCTCGGTGTAATCGCCTGCTTCGTTGTGCTGGTGCTGTTTGCGCTCAGAAGCACATCACAATCAGGCTCCAGCTTCTATGCAATTGCCGCAACCGCGGCGGCGGGAATGATGCTTTTTCAGCTTGCTCTCAATGTTTTCGGCATCACCGACATTCTGCCGCTTACGGGTGTCACCCTGCCCTTTGTCAGCCGCGGAGGCTCAAGTATGATTTGCTCGTGGGGTCTGCTCGCTTATATCAAAACCGCAGGCATCACCTTCAACGCGCCTGCACCGTTAAGAGCAATACCCGTTTCCAAAAAAGCCCGTGCTCAACAGTCTGCACAGGTTAAACGTCCGCAAAACCCCGAGGGTTCGGTCGTAACACGTCCGCCAAATCCCAAAGGAACCCCGAAAGCCACTGCAACCCCCGTAACTAAGCCGCCTGTCGGCAAAAAGAAAAAAGCTAAAAATAAGTAAAGGAGGCTCACCGTGAAAGCAACTCTGCGCCGTGCAAAAGTTTTATATGTTCTGCTTGCGCTGTTTACGGCAGGAATTGTTTTTCTTGCGGCAAGCCTTTATTTAAACGGCGACAAGTGGGCATCAAACAGAGTCAACAGACACATTTATTCAAACGGTCAGACCGTAAATACCGGCACGGTCTATGACCGAAAAGGCAGCATTCTTGCCGAAAGCGTTGACGGAAAAAGAAAATTCAGCGCCGACAAAAACACCCGCCTTTCAACACTTCACCTTGTCGGCGACACATCGGGTTTTATTTCAACCGGCACACAGTCCCTTTTCAGGGATACCCTTTCGGGCTATACTGCATGGAACGGAATACGTAAGCTCAAAACAACGGGAAAGGGTACGGATATCACTCTCAACATTGACGCAGAAGCGTGCAAAGTTGCTTATTCCGCCCTCGGCAACCGCAACGGCACAGTCGGTGTTTACAATTACAAAACGGGCGAGCTTCTGTGCAGCGTTTCAAAGCCGACATACGACCTCAACAACATACCGTCCGACCTGCTGACCAACGAAAAATATGAGGGCGTTTTTCTCGACAAATTTGTTTCGGGTGTCTATACACCGGGCTCTATTATGAAAATTGTTACCGCCGCCTGCGCAGTCGAAAACATCCCTGCGCTTGACTCGCTCACCTTTGAGTGCAAGGGCGAAATCAAAACGGGCAACGGCACCGTAATCTGCAACGACAAGCACGGAAAAGTCAATTTCCGTCAGGCTCTCAACCAATCCTGCAACTGCGCCTTTGCCGAAATTTCACTGATTCTGGGTGCGGACAAGCTCAACGCGACGGCAAACTCTCTGGGCTTTAATACCGACCTTTCCGCAAACGGAATACGTCTTGTGAAAAGCCGTTTTTCTGTCTCGGATTCAAATAAAACCGAGCTCGGCTGGGCAGGTGTGGGTCAGTCCGTAACCCTTGTCAATCCCTGCCATTTTCTTGCAATTGCGGGCGCAATCGCAAACGGCGGCACAGGTCTTGCGCCCAACAGAATCAAAAGTCCTCAAAGCCTTATGGAGCAAGCGATTACGGGTCCCCGAACTCTTGTTACGATGTCACCGACAACGGCACAAATCCTTTGCAATTTGCTTCGTTCAAACGTTACCGACCACTATGGCGAAAGTGCATTTCCCAACCTTGAAATGTGCGGAAAAACCGGCACGGCGGAGCTTGACGACGGCAAGGACTCTCACGCATGGTTTGCAGGCTTTTCAATGCGCGCGGATTTGCCGCTTGCGGTAATCTGCATTGTTGAAAACGGCGGTTCGGGTCGCGACACGGCAATACCCGTATGCAACAAGGTTATGCAATATTTTCTCAACGAAGGAGTAAAATAAAAAATGGAAAAGAAAAAGCTTCAGCCCGTCTGGCTGACCGTTGTCCGGGTCATTACACTTTTGTTTTTCGCCGCAATGATCGTTGTCGGATTTATATATTTCCGCGATGAATCCGTTGAGGATATTCTTTCTTATGTGCCCGAAAATCTGTGGCTTGCGGCAGCTTTTTTCATTTTTCTTTATGCGCTGAAATCACTGACGGTCGTTTTTCCCATTCCCGTTCTTTACATAAGCTGCGGCATAATTTTCCCCCTGCCCGTTGCGTTGCTTGTAAACTCCCTCGGCATTATCACAACCGTTTCCGTTCCCTATTTCATCGGCCGCTTTACGGGTAAGGATATGCTCGACCACCTTATTGAAAAATATCCGAAAGCAAAGCAGATGGACATTCTTAAGCGCCGCAACGAATGGTTTTTTGTCTATCTCGTCAAGCTTATCGGCATTGTGCCCTGCGACATTTCAAGTATGATTCTCGGCGCAATGGACACTAAATACATCAACCTGTCAAGCGGCTCTCTTGTGGGAATGTTTCCTTATATGGCGGCTGTCACCGTGCTGGGCGTCAACCTGCGTGACCCGTTTTCAGCCGAATTCTTCATTTCAACCGGTCTTGTGGTTGTGCTCGCCGTGCTTTCGACAATTCTTTACAAAAAGCTTGTTGACAAAAAAGACTGAATCACAAAAGAAAACCGCCTCGGGCTTTGGACGGTCCGAAGCGGATTTTTTATTTCATGTAGTCGGCAATGGCAACAATCCTGCCCTCGCCCGTGTAAACGCGCGGCACACGCTTGTTAATGCCGCAGATAATTTCATAATTAATCGTGCCGTGTTTTCTTGCAATTTCGTCAACGGTGATTTCGCTGCCTTTATTTCTGCCGAATACCGTAACACTCATATCGGGTTTTACACCGTCAACATCGGTGACATCAAGAATACACTGGTCCATACAGATTCTGCCGATTACGGGCACCTTGCAACCGTTTATAAGCATTGATGTGTTACCCGAAATTGAGCGCGGATAGCCGTCGGCATAACCTATCGGCACGGTGGCAACTCGCATTTTTTTCTTTGAAACAAAAGTGCCGCCGTAGCTGACCGCAGAATCTTCATCAATTTCTTTCACCATTGAAACAACTGTTTTCATCTGCATTGCAGGAGTTAACGCCAGGTTATTTTTAACCGTTTCGCTCGGCGCAAGGCCGTAAAGAATAACACCGGGTCTTACCATGTCGAGGTGACACTCGGGAAAAAGCACGGTTGCCGCAGAGTTACAGCAGTGACGGTATTCAAATGTCAGCCCGCCGATTTCAAGCTCATTGAGAAGTGAAAGGAAAAGGTCAAACTGAAGGCGTGTGAAAACCTCGCCCTCACCCTCTTCGTCAGCACGGGCAAAGTGAGTGAAAATTCCCTCGGGATAAAGTCCCGGCAGGGCACAGACACGTGCAATTTCCTCTGCCGTGCCGGAATCACGCTCGGAATCGTGGTAAACAAAACCGAGTCTGCACATACCCGTGTCAATCTTAAGGTGAATGCTGACGGTTACACCCTCTCTGTCTGCCTGTGCAGAAAGCTCGTCGGCATAAACACTGTCAAAAACAGCCTGAGAAATGTTGTTGAGGGCAAGCACGCCTGCGTATTCGGCAGGTGTGTAGCCGAGAATGAGCACACCGCAGTCGGAGCAGACACTGCGCACCTGAATTGCCTCTTCGAGATTGGAAACGGCAAACCAGTCACAGCCGCAAAGGGTGAGCTCTTTGACAACGTTTTCAACGCCGTGACCGTAGGCATCCGCTTTGACAACAGCCATAATTTTTGCTGCGGGCGAGGTAATGTCGCGGATTGCACCGTAATTTGCCCTGAGTGCATCGGTATTTATTTCAAGCCATGTTCTTCTGAAATATTCTTTCAAGACTGCACCGCCTTATATAATCGCTAATTTAATATTATAAATTTTTTACGGGATTATGTCAAGCAAAACGGTGCGCGACAACATATTTTTGCGAAAACTGTTGACAAAGAATTATGTTTATGATAACATAACCGCAATCAAGTGAATAATCAAAGGCTGTGAAGAGAAGGAGTAAGTATTTCAACCGAGCATAGAGAGAAGCGGACGGTGGAAGCGCTTTGTCGGAAAATACCGAAGGTAGTCTTGGAGCTGCAGACCGAAAAAAGATTTTTTCTTTGAGTAGACTCTGACGGTATCCTACCGTAAAATGGGAGTCGGCATCGCAATCTCAGATTGCCGTGTTGAGCAAAGGCACAGTTGTAACGCTTCTGTGCGAAGTTAGGTGGTAACACGAAGTCATTCGTCCTAATGAAATAGGGTGAATGACTTTTTTAGTTTTTAACCCCGTTTGCTTTTGATTTGACACAAACTGAAAACAAAGGGAGAACAAATTATTATGGAAATTGTCAGAGATTATTTACCCCGTACGGATTTTGACAGCTACGAGGATTTTTCAAAAAATTTCAAACTCAATGTTCCCGATGATTTTGACTTTGCAAGAGATATTGTTGACCGTTGGGCAAAGGAAGAACCCGAAAAGCGCGCCCTTGTTTACTGTAACGACGACGGCTTCAGCCGCACTTTTACTTTTGCGGAAATTTCCGAGCTTTCAAAGCGCGCCGCAACATATTTTCTTTCGCTCGGCATCAAAAAAGGTGAGCGCGTGCTGACCCTTGCACGCCGCCGCTGGGAATACTGGATTTGCGCCGTTGCGCTTCACAGAATCGGTGCTGTTGTTGTGCCGGCTTCAATTCAGCTGACAGAAAAAGACATTGCTTACAGAATCAATCAGGCAGGTGCCGTTGCGGTTATCGCCGTTAAGGATGATTTTGTAATCAATCAGGTTAAAAACCTTAAAGAAAAATGCGACGGTCTGCGTGAAATCATCACAATCGGTGACGAGCCGTGTGAAGATATGCGCTGGTTTGACGGCGAATTTGCCGAGTGCGAAAAACTCGAAACATACAGCGGTCTTACAAACAGAGACATAATGCTTATTTATTTCACCTCCGGCACCTCAGGCTATCCGAAAATGGCGATTCACGACCGCACCTATCCCCTTTCACACATTATGACCGCAAAATATATGCAGTGTGTTCAGAACAACGGCCTTCATCTGACTCAGGCGGACAGCGGTTGGGCAAAATTCGGTTGGGGCAACATTTACGGTCAGTGGATTTGCGGCACCGCAATTCTCGGCTATGACCCCATCAGATTCAGCGCAGAAAACCTGCTTGAGGCAATGAAAATCCACTGTCCGACCTCCGTTTGTATTCCGCCGACGATGTACCGTTTCCTGCTTCACGGCGGTCTCCGTCACGAACACGTCAAGTCCGTTCAGTGGTTTTCCACCGCAGGTGAGGCTCTTTCGGGTGAGGTTAACAAAGAGTTCTTCGACATCAGCGGCAAGCTGATTCACGAGGGCTACGGCCAGAGCGAGGGAACTCCGATTACCTGCTCTTTCCAATGGCTTGATGTGCGCCCCTCTTCAATGGGCAAGCCCTCTCCCCTTTACAACGTTCAGATTATTGACAAAAACGGTGAAAAATGTCCCCAGGGTGTTAACGGCGAGGTTGTAATTCTTGTTGACGGTGACGGTCAGGTCGGTCTGCTCACCGCCTACGGTACAAACGGTGATATCCGCTCTCCCATCGAACACGGAATCTATCACACGGGTGACGTTGCCTACGAAGACGAAGACGGTTATTACTGGTATGTCGGCAGAAACGACGATATGATTAAATGCTCCGGCTACCGAATCGGCCCGTTTGAAATTGAAAGCGTGCTCAACACCCACCCCGCCGTCAAGGAAAGTGCCGTTGTCGGACGTCCCGACGAAATCAGGGGTCAGGTTGTCTGCTCGGTTATTGCACTGCGCGAAGGTTACACACCCAGTGCCGAGCTTACAAAAGAGCTTCAGACATATGTTAAAAAGAATACAGCTCCTTATAAATATCCCCGCGTTGTCGAATATATCGACACACTGCCCAAAACAACCTCCGGCAAAATTATCCGCCGTGATTTAAAGGGCGCTCCCTCTCCGCAATGATGAACGAAGCCTGCGTACAAACGCAGGCTTTTATTTTTATGCCGAAAACGCACCACTTGACAATGGCACGTTTAAAAGGGTATTATATAATGTTGTAAATATAAAATAAGGAGGCGGTAAGATGAAATATGCGGATGTGGCAATTGTCGGCGGATGTGCCGCAGGGCTTGCGGCGGCAATAAGCGTAAAGCGCAACCGTCCCGATATGAGCGTTGCCGTTATCGAAAAGCTCCCCCGCGTGGGCAAAAAGCTGTTGGCAACGGGCAACGGTCGCTGTAACCTGACCAACATAAATGCCGTTTTGCACGCCTATCGCAACGCGGATTTTACTGCCGAAACCTTCAAAAAATATCCTCCCGAAAAAATTCTTGATTTTTTTAGGTCGCTCGGTCTTCTCACTTATACCGACAGCGAAGGCAGGGTTTACCCGATGAGCAACACCGCCGCCTCCGTGCTTGATGCACTGAGAATGGGTGTTGAAAAAAGCGGTGTCGAAATAATATGCGACACCCCCGTTGAAAAAATTGAAAAAACGGCTGACGGCTTTGTTATAAATTCCGCTTTCCGCTGTAAAAAGCTGATTGTTGCCACGGGCGGAAAAGCTTCACCCTCTCAGGGCTCTGACGGAAGCGGTTATCCGCTTATGAAAAGCTTGGGTCACTCAATAACACCGCTTGCGCCGTCGCTTGTTGCTCTCAAAGCCGATGCGCAAGCTGCAAAATCACTCAAGGGTGTGAGAATACACGACTGTGTGATTTGCGTCAGCGGAGACACGGGCGAAATTGCACGTTCACGCGGTGAAATTCTTTTCACAGATTCGGGTCTTTCGGGCATTGCCGCAATGGAAGCGGGCGCGGCGGTGCACCGCGCACTCAGGGACGGCAGGGTTTATGCCCGCCTTGACCTTGCACCTGCCGTTGAAGAAAATGACCTTTCACAGTATCTCAAAGACACGGCACAAAATCTTCCCGATGCACCGCTTGACAATCTGCTGACGGGAATTCTTCCGAAGGTCTGCGGAATTGCCGTGTGCAAAACGGCAGGGATTTACTCATCCGACACAAAGCTCGGCACGCTTTCCGCGCGTCAGCTTGCGGCGGTTGCAAAGGCAGTCAAAAGCTTTTCACTTGCCCTCACGGGGACAAAGGGTTACGAAAACGCGCAGGTAACCTCGGGCGGCGTGAATGTGAGCGAATTTGACAGCCGCACCCTCGCCTCAAAGCTTGTTGACGGACTTTACTGCGCAGGCGAATTGCTCGACGTTGACGGCGGCTGCGGCGGCTTCAATCTTCAGTGGGCTTTTGCTTCGGGATTGCTTGCCGGCGAATTACTTTGATATAAGGAAATTGAAGATTTATGATAAAAATCAGCGAATTAAAACTGCCCCTTGAAAGCGGAGAAGGCGAGCTCAGACGCGTTGCAGCAAAGAAGCTTTCGTGCGACGAAAAAATGATTTCATCTCTGAAAATTCTCAAAAAAGCAGTTGACTCACGCAAAAAGGACAACATCTTTTTTGTTTATAATGTTGCCGTTTCGCTTAAAAGCGACGAGGACACCGTGCTTGCGAAATCACGCTGTCCGAAGGCTGAAAAATACGAAGAAACCGTTTACCGCACGCCCGAAATGCGCCGCAAAAGCACTTTGCGCCCTGTTATTGTCGGATTCGGTCCTGCCGGTTTTTTTGCCGCGCTGATTCTTTCACGCGCAGGACTCCGTCCGCTTGTTGTTGAACGCGGCGGAGATGTTGACTCACGCACGGCGGCAGTAAACAACTTCTGGAACAACCGCTGTCTTGACACCGAGTCAAACGTTCAGTTCGGCGAGGGCGGCGCAGGCACATTTTCCGACGGCAAGCTGACAACGGGCATCAAAGACCCGCTTTGCCGCAAGGTTATTGACGAGCTTGTGCGCCACGGTGCACCCGAAGAAATTGCTTATTCCTCACGTCCGCACATCGGAACAGACAGACTCGGTGCCGTTGTCAAAAGCTTCAGGGAAGAAATTATCGCAAACGGCGGCGAAGTGCTTTTCAACACAAAGCTTACCGATATTATTGTTGCAAACGGCACCGTTCAGGGTGTCACCCTTGAAAAAACGGACGGCACAACAAGCGACTTTGAAACCGACACAGTGATGTTGTGCATCGGCCACAGTGCAAGGGATACCGTTGAAATGCTTTACCGCAAAGGCATTGACATTATGCAGAAGCCGTTTTCCGTCGGTGTCAGAATCGAGCATCCTCGCGAGCTGATTGACAAGGCTCAGTACGGCGCCTTTGCAGGTCACCCGTCTCTCGGTGCGGCTGATTACAAGCTTTCCTGCCATCCTCTTCACGGCAGAGGCGCATACACCTTCTGTATGTGTCCCGGCGGCACCGTTGTTGCCGCAACATCCGAGGAAAACAGCGTTGTTGTCAACGGTATGAGCGAATATGCGCGTGACGGTGAAAATTCAAACTCCGCTTTGCTTGTGGGGATTGACCCCGAGCATTTCGGCTCTGAGCATCCCCTTGCAGGCATTGAACTGCAAAGAAGAATTGAAAGAACCGCTTTTGCTTTCGGCGGCGGCGATTACTCCGCACCCTGCCAGACAGTCGGCGATTTTCTTAATGATACTCCCTCAAAAGCACTCGGCGCGGTAAAACCCACCTGCGCCACGGGCGTTACACCCTCGGATATCAGAAAAATTTTACCCAAGAGCGTAACTGATGTTATGGCGGGCGCGCTTGTGCAGATGGATAAAAGTCTCAAAGGCTTTGCTTTGCCCGAAGCTGTGCTGACCGCTCCCGAAACAAGAAGCTCCTCCCCTGTCAGAATAATCCGTGATGAGCTTTATCAGACGGCAAAACTGCGCGGCCTTTATCCCTGCGGCGAGGGTGCAGGCTACGCAGGCGGCATTGTTTCCGCCGCCGTTGACGGAATCCGCTGTGCACACGCCGTAATGCTTGACGAAAGTGACGAATGGTGATTTAAATGAATGTTTACGATTTTGACGATACCATCTATGACGGAGAAAGCTGTTTTGACCTTTTCGGTTTTTATATCAGGAAAAATCCGAAATTGCTTTTGCACCTGCCCGGTGTTCTGCTCGGCTTTTTAAAGTATAAGCGCGGCAAAATAACCGTTGATGCAATGATGAACAAGTATGCCTCCGAGGTTGGCGGTTTTTTCGCTTCCCAGCCCAATCTTGAAGCCGATATGGTTGAGTTCTGGGACACACATATGCACAAAATCAGACCCTTTTACAAAAAAATTCAGCGTGAGGATGACCTGATCATCACCGGCTCACCCGAATTCTCGATGAAGATTATCTGTGAGCGTCTGGGCATCAAAAACTACATCACAAGCGACATTGACACAAAAACGGGCGAAATCCGCCACTTCAACATCCGTCACAACAAAATCAAGGCGTTTTTTGAGCAGTATCCGAATGCCGAGATTGACGAGTTTTACACGGATTCACCCGTCAACGACCAACCGCTTATCGACCTTGCAAAGTCGGCTTTTGTGGTAAAGGGCGACAAAATCACAAAAATCAAGTAATTGACAAACGCTTGAAAAGGTTGTATAATCAATAAAAAATAAAGGCAATTGCGCACTCCCTGAGGGTGCGGTCGGGCGGTTTTTCGCTCGGGGATAAGGAAATGCGGTGAGAATCCGCAGCAACAGCCATTACCGTATTCGGCAAATGCCGTAAGTCGGAATGCTTATCGTCTTGCCTGCTTAACTTCACGCTTTTGGGCAAAAGGAAAGCGAATGCGGTTACTATGGCTGTAATGGGCGCATTTTCGTTTTTTGCGAAAATGCGCTTTTTGTTTTACCGCCGTATTAATAAAAATCAAAATGGAGGAATCCCTATGAAACTCAGAAAACTCGTTGCTCTCATCCTTGCCGTTTTGCTTGCGACAAGCTTTGCCGCCTGCACAAAAAACGAAACACCCGACAGCACTACCACCACCGCAGCCGACAGCGCGGCAATTGAAGAAACACCGGAAATTATCACCGTGACGGTTGACATCACCGACAACCTCGGCAAAGTTTCAACCTTTGTCATTGAGACAACAGCCGAGACTCTGCGCGGCGCACTTGAACAGGAAAATCTTGTTGAAGGCGAAGAAGGTCCCTACGGCCTTTATGTAAAAAAGGTTAACGGAGTTACCGCCGATTACGATGTTGACCAGAGCTACTGGGCCTTTTACAAAAACGGCGAAACCCTCAACACGGGCATTGACGGAGAAATAATTTCAGACGGAGCACATTATGAAATCGTCTACACAAAATAACAGACAAAAGCTGATTGACAAAACGCGTGACACCGTTGTTTTTGCAATGCTCGGCGGCATAACCTTTGTTTCTTATCTGCTTATGCAGGGACTTCCCAACATTCACCTTGTGGGAATGTTCACAATGGTTTTTACCCTTGTTTACCGCAAGCGTGCGCTTGCACCGATTTATGTTTATGTTATGCTCAGCGGTCTTATCAACGGTTTCGGCATTGCCTGGATACCCTATATTTACATCTGGACAATTCTGTGGGGCGTGACCATGCTGCTGCCCAAAAATATGCCGCGCAAAATCGCTTATGTCGTTTATCCCGTTGTGTGCGCGCTTCACGGTCTGCTTTTCGGTCTGCTTTATCTGCCTGCGCAGGTTATTCTGTTTAATCTTTCTTACGATTCGGCAATAGCCTGGCTTCTGGCGGGTCTCAGCTTCGACGCACTTCACGCCGCGGGAAATTTTGTTTTCGGTTTTCTCATTATTCCTTTATGTGAGCTTTTAAAGAAGCTTGATAAGGTTGGCAGAATATAAAAAATAAACCCGTTTCACCGATTGGTGAAACGGGTTTTAACATTATTCGCTTAATTTGTGGATAAACAGTCCGCTGAGAAGCTTGGGCTCGAACCAAGTGGATTTTGGCGGCATGATTTTGCCCGAATCGGCAATTGTGAAAAGCTCCTCAAGGGTTGTGGGATACATTGAAAAAGCAAGACACATATCGTCATTCACTCTGCGCTCAAGCTCATTAAGACCTCTGATTCCGCCGACAAAGTCAATTCGCTTATCAGTGCGGGGGTCATCAATGCCAAGCACGGGGGAAATCAGATTGCTCTGAAGAATTGAAACATCCAGCGCGGCAACGGGGTCTGCCGCATCAAACGAGCCTTCTTTTGCGGTGAGCTTATACCACTTTCCGTCAAGCAACATACCGAAGGTGTGACTTTCAACGGGCTTGTAGGGCTTTTCTGAATCCGTAAGCTCGACGGTGAATTTCTCGGAAATTTTCTCAATAAAACCGTCGGAGGTATAACCGTTGAGGTCCTTCATAACACGGTTATAATCCATAATTTCAAGCTCATCACAGCTGAAAAGCACCGCAAGGAAGAAATTGAATTCCTCTGTGCCGTCAAAATCGGGGTTTGCCTCACGGCGTTTGAGACCGACCTTGACTGCGGAAGCGGCGCGGTGGTGTCCGTCTGCAATGTAAAGATAGTCCGTGTTGTCAAACGCGGCGCGGATTGAATCAATTACACCGTCATCGTCAACAACCCACACCGTGTTACCCACACCGTCATCTGTGACAAAATCATAAACGGGCGTGTGGCTTTCTTTCCATTCATTTACGGTTGCGGCAATGTCGTCACGGTTGCGGTAAGCAAGGAAAATGGGACCGGTGTTGGCATCGCAACGGTCAACGTGATTGATTCTGTCCGCCTCTTTGTCAGCACGTGTAAGCTCGTGCTTTTTTATTACATTATTAATATAGTCATCAATCGCGACACAGCCGACAAGACCCGTCTGACTTCTGCCGTTCATTGTCTGGCGGTAAATGTAAACACAGGGCTTTTCATCCTGCTTACAAACGCCGTCAGTGACAAGCTTTTCAAGGTTTTCTTTTGCCTTGGCATAAACCTCGTCCGAATAAAGATACGTTCCGACAGGCAGGTCGATTTCCGCCTTGTCAACGTGTAAAAACGAATAAGGGTTGCCCTTGACCATCACCGCAGCCTCTTGGCTGTTCATAACGTCATAAGGCAGGGCGGCAACGCGGCTTGCAAACTCCGGAAGGGGTCGGATTGCTTTGAAAGGTCTGAAAACTGCCATAAAAAACATCCTCTCAACAAAATTGTTTCGTAATTATTTTACAACAATACGTGCACTTTGTCTATATGCATTAAAAAACATTTACAAAAATGAGGTTGAAAAAAAATAACTGCAATAGTATAATATTAAATGTATTATAAAATATGTGAGGTGTTAATATGTTTTGTTCCAACTGCGGCACTCAACTTGCCGACGCTGCCGTCATCTGTCCGAATTGCGGTGTTGCCGTTGCAGGCGCTGTCTCACCAGCCGCAAAGCCGAAGAAGAAAAGAACCGCAAGCAAAGGCGCAAAAAGCTATGCCGCCATTTTCACGGCTCTGATGGTTTTTCCCGCAATGATTTGCACGGTGTGGAACCTTGTGCGTGAGCACGATACCTTTTGGGCCGGCTACGTTCTCGGCGCCCTTGCCGTTGTCTGGGTTTACTGTGTTTTACCCGTTCTCAGAATAACCCCCGCCCCGATTACCGCATTAATCTGTTTTGTCACAACGTCGCTTTACCTGCTTTATATTGCAAAACAAAGCGGTCATTTCGAGCTTTTCTATGCCTTTGCAATGCCGCTGACCTTGCTTCTTTCGGTTTATGCCGCAATGGACTACGCGCTCATTGGCGGAAAACGCATAGACGGTGTGAGAATTTTCTCGTTGCTGTCACTTCAGTCAGCCGTATTCTTCATTGTGCTTGAGGCACTTATCGATAATTTCAAGCGCGGCGCAATCGACCTTAAGTGGTCTCTTGTCGTTTCCTGCGGTTTCGTTTCGGCACTGGCACTTTCCGAAGCCGTAAGCTACATAACAAGACTTTACAAAAAGCAATAAAAACAAGCAGTCTGTGCAAAGCGCAGACTGCTTTCTTCATATAAAGAGTGCACCCCCGTGAGAGAAACGGGGGTGCAGATTGAGGAGTATAGAAAAAGACAACGAGTAGTTAAAAATTATTCATCAATTCCGAGAAGCTCTGTGACGGAAATGCCGAGAACCTCTGACAAAGCCTTAAGCTCATAATCGTTAACACAACGAATCTGACCCTCAAGCTTTGAAAGACCGGATGCGTTAAGGTCAATGCCCTTAATCTGAAGCTGAGTGAGAAGATCCTTCTGCTTCATGTTGATAGCCTTGCGTCTTGCTTCGATTTTTGCGCCGACAATATTTCTGTCGCCGAGAGCTTGCTTTCTGATTCTCATTAATATTTTCCTCCAACAAAAAATTTTTGGAACTTGTGCGGTTAATTGACCGTTTCGAAAAAAGAAAAGATGCAATAAATTATACAAATTGTATAATTTTTATGGCGCCGCACAGGCATTTTGCAGTATGCTTGCTTATTTCACACAAAGTTTAACATAAAATTGCCAAAAATTCAAGTCTTTTTTTTAAAAATGCAATTTTTTTAAAATCAATCGCAAGCCACAATACGCAGAAATATTTTTGGTGTAATATCATTTTTACAATAATTTTTTCTTTGCTTTTGCTTCTTTATAATAAATCTGAGTTTTGCTGTCCTTAATCGGTTTTAAAGCTTTTTACGTTGTGTGTTTTGCACCCGAAAAACTTACGTATTTTCTTAAAAAATTTAAGCAGGGGTTGCAAAAAAAGGAAAAAAGTTACATAATAAAGGCAGAGTGCCAAGAATCAACCGAAGCTGTCCGAAAAAGAGTCTTTGCTCCGCTTTCGGGTTTCGGAAACGAAGGCGATATAAGGAGATGACGGTTTATGAATCTTAACGACCAACGCAATCTGACAATGCTCACCGACTTTTACGAAATCACAATGGCAAACGGTTATTTTAAAACGGGCCACAGAGACACTGTTGCCTATTTTGATATGTTCTTCCGCACCGTGCCCGACGGCGGCGGTTTTGTAATTATGGCAGGTGTTGAACAGCTTGTTGATTACCTTAAAAATCTCAGCTTCACACCTGAAGATATTGACTACCTTCGCACAAAAGGCTTTGACGAAGATTTTCTTGCCTATCTTGCCGATTTTCGTTTTGAGTGCGATGTGTGGGCAATTCCCGAGGGCACACCGATTTTTCCCGGCGAACCGATTATCACTGTACGCGGTCCGATAATTCAGGCACAGTTCATTGAAACGATGGTGCTTCTTTCAATTAACCACCAGAGCCTTATTGCAACAAAAGCAAACCGTATTGTCAGAGCCGCCAACGGAAAAGCGGTTATGGAATTCGGCTCACGCCGCGCTCAGGGCTTTGACGGCGCGGTTTACGGCGCAAGGGCTGCTTATATCGGCGGTTGCGTCGGCACCGCCTGCACAATTTCAGACAAAATGTTTGGCGTGCCTGCGCTCGGCACAATGGCGCACAGCTGGGTACAGATGTTTGACAGCGAATATGAAGCTTTCTGTGCCTATGCAAAGGAATACCCCGACAACTGCACTCTGCTTGTCGATACTTACAACGTTCTCAAATCGGGAATCCCCAACGCAATCAAATGCTTTGACGAGGTGCTCAAGCCTCTGGGCAAACGTCCCAAGGGTGTTCGCATTGACAGCGGAGACATTGCCTATCTTTCACGCAAAGCCCGCAAAATGCTTGACGTTGCCGGTTATGAAGACTGCGGCATAGTTGCCTCAAACTCACTGGATGAATATATTATCCGCGATATGCTTTCTCAGGGTGCACAAATCAGCTCCTTCGGTGTCGGTGAAAGGCTTATCACATCCTCGGCAAGTCCCGTGCTCGGCGGTGTTTACAAGCTTGTCGCAATTGAAAAAGACGGCGAGGAAATCCCCAAAATCAAGCTCAGCGAAAACGTTGCAAAAATCACAACTCCTTGCTACAAAAAGGTTTACCGCCTTTTTGACAGAGAAAGCGGTAAAGCCATTGCCGACCTTATCACTCTGGCAGACGAAAAGATAAGCGAAAATGAGCCTTATGAGCTTTTCGACCCCAATTTCACCTGGAAACGCAAGACCGTCACCGACTTCACCGTGCGTGAGCTTCAGAAGCCGATTTTTGTAAAGGGCGAGTGTGTTTTTGACTATCCCGACATCAAAACCATCCGTCAGTATTGCAAAGCGCAGATTGATTCTCTCTGGGACGAGGTCACCCGTTTTGAGAATCCGCACAACTATTATGTTGACCTTTCTCAGACGCTTTGGGATAAAAAATCCGAATTGCTTAAAAAGAAATCCCATTAAATTTTCAACATTAACTCCGAATGGGGCATTGTGCTTAAACTTGGGCTCAATGCCCCTTGTTTTTTTGTCACTTTTTTTGTCGTTTTTTAGATGTTTCTTTATTGTTTTTTAAGGAATTTTATGATATATTATCTCATAGCAATTCCATTGGCCCTAACGGGCCGATTTTTATGATAAACGGAGACATAAAACAACAATGAATTTTTGCAGTACAAGCTTTATTTTTGCCTTTCTGCCCGTTCTTGTGGCTGTGCACGGGGTGTGCAAAGGAAAGCTGAGGAATCTGGTGTTGCTTGCGGGCAGCATTATTTTTTACACCTTGGCTATCGGCAGTCACTACGAATGGCTTGTCATTCTCGCAATTCTGACCACTTTCAACTACCTCGTCGGCTACGCAATGTCAGGTCTCAGGCTCAAGGAAAAAAAATTTGCGCTCACCGTCGGCGTTGTCATTAACGCAGGCGTACTCATTTTTTACAAATACGCACAAGCAACAATCGGTCTTGTGACAGACCTTCTGCCCGACACTTTTTCGGGCGCTTTTGATGCTCAGGTGCTCAACATCATCCTGCCCGCAGGTCTGAGCTTTTACACTTTCAAAAACATTTCATATCTTCAGCAGGTATATACCGGTAAGGTTGAGGCGGAAAAATCTTTTCTCAATTATGTAACCTATCTTGTCAACTTTACTCAGATTACAATGGGTCCCATTCAGACCTACAAAGATTTCAGCCCTTACCTGAGTGACAGAAAAGTAACGCTTGAAAAAATTACCGACGGTCTTGCCGAGTTTATTATAGGCATGGGACTCAAGGTGATTTTCGCCAACCGTCTGGGCAGCGTCTGGAGCGGTATTCAGACAATCGGTTACGACGGAATTTCAACCGCCTTTGCGTGGCTGGGCGTTTTCTCGTTCTCGCTTCAGCTTTATTTTGATTTTTACGGCTACACTCTTATGGCAACGGGCATCGGTCAGATGCTCGGCTATGAAACGCCGAAGAATTTCAACTATCCCTATATGTCCCGCTCGATGTCAGAATTCTGGCGCAGGTGGCACATAACACTCGGTGACTGGTTCAAGGAAAACGTTTATTTCCCGCTGGGCGGCAACCGTTGCACAAAGCTTCTCAACATCCGCAACGTTTTCGTTGTCTGGATGCTGACCGGCATCTGGCACGGCGACAACCTCAATTTCGTTGTGTGGGGTCTTTTCCTTTTCACTCTCATCGCACTCGAGAAGACAAAGGTTCTGCGCTTCATCACCGAAAACAAGGTGCTTTCTCACATCTATCTGATTGCCATGATTCTCATTTCCTGGACAATCTTCAAAATTACATCGCTCTCTGACCTTGCAATCTTTTTCGGCCGTCTTTTCCCCTTCTTCGAAAAAACACCCGAATATGTTTTCGCTCAGGATTATGTCAAATATCTCAAGAGCGTCGGTTGGATTCTCGCTGTCGGCACAGTCTTTGCAACTCCCCTGCCGAGAATACTTTATGAAAAGGTCAAGGATAAAAAATTCATCACCGTTCCCGTGCTGACGGCAATTTTCTGGTATGCCGTTTACTGTGCGGTGTGCGGCGCAAACGACCCGTTCTTATACTTTAATTTCTGATTTTCAAAGGAGGCCGCAATTGTGAATTTCTTTAAAAAGCTCGCTAAAAGCCCTTTGCTGATTGCAATTATTGTCACCGCACTGATTATCTGCATTGTCGGCGCTGTTTTTGCTGTCAAAGGCGAAAACCCCATTGATTCTTTTATGATAAACGTTCGCGATGACGGCTTTACAAAGCCTGAGGAAGACGACACAACCGACGGTAACGATTACACCGACCCTTCCGAGTCTTTCACAGCAGATTATCCGACATCATCCGACACACCGTCCGCCTCTGAAAGCATCACCACAGACGGCACAAGCAACAAGACAACGGAAAAGACCACAGAGGATAAAACCGAAAACACAAGCAGTCAGACTTCCTCAACAACAGAAAAGCCCACCTCTCCGTCAACCTCCGCAACCACCTCAACTACCACGACGGCTTCTCAGGGCACATCTTCCGACACCTCTTATTTTAACAATGCACTGTTTATCGGCGACTCGCGCACGGTCGGTTTTTATCAGTATGCTCCCGTTGAAGGTGCAAAATATTTCGCAAGAACCTCAATGAGCATTTATAACATTTTCAATTCCTCAAAGTCAGAAACCGGTACGGGCGACGCAAGCCTTGAGGCATACCTCAGAAACAACAAATTCAGCAAAATTTACATCCTGCTCGGCATCAACGAAATCGGCGGTTCGATTGACGCAATCGTCAGCGAATACGTTGAGGTGCTTGCAAAAATCAAGCAGCTTCAGCCCGGCGCAAAAATCATCATTCAGTCCAATATGCACGTTTCCGCCACAAAGTCGGCAAACAACCCCAACAGCTTTAACAACAA
This sequence comes from Acutalibacteraceae bacterium, assembly GCA_045592705.1. Classification (GTDB taxonomy): domain Bacteria; phylum Bacillota; class Clostridia; order Oscillospirales; family Acutalibacteraceae; genus CAG-177. The sequence continues at coordinate 81,282 of JAZNVG010000039.1, forward strand.
ACGTATCGACGAGCTCAACACAAAGCTTTCAAAGCTTGCCGATAACCGCGTTGTTTTCTACCTTGATTTCACCCACGTCTTTGACGACGAAAACGGCAACCTCAGAAGCGACTACACAAGCGACGGTGTTCACTTTTATGCAAAGTGCTACAAGGAGTGGCGCAACTGGATTGTTGAAAACGGAAAAATTTAAAACATTTACAAAGCAAGGACAGCTCCGTTGAGAGCTGTCCTTTTTAATTGTTGTAAAATTAAAATATGTGTGATATTATGTAATTATAAATATTGCGGAGGGCTGTTTATGTATGCAATAATCAGGAGTATCACAAGCATTGTTATGTCACTGGTGGTAATGTTTGCCTCGTTTTTCTCGGCAGGCACACTGCCCTTTACCGTCCGGATGCCCGACCTTGAAGCCGGCGAATACGGCCAATGGGTCAACCCCTTTGTCGGCACGGGCGGCGCACCTTATATGAGCGGAATGACCTTCCCCGGTGCCGTTTCACCCTACGGCGCGGTAAAGCTCAGCCCCGACACAAGCTCCATCGGCGACCTAAAAATTATCAAAAACTGGGCAACGGGCGGCTACAACTATGCCCACAATTACATTATCGGATTCAGCCACACCCGTCTTTCAGGCACGGGTGCCGCCGATATGGCACATTTCCGCGTAACTCCCTCAAAAGGCTTTTTGCCCGCAAAGGGTCTGCTTATCTCACATAATGACGAAATTGCAACGGCAGGTTATTATGCAGTAAATCTGCCGACAGAGGCATGTATGGCGGAGCTTACCGCAACAACTCACGTCGGCGCACACAGATACACCTTCCGTACACGTGAAGATGCGCACATTTTCATTGACGTTACTTCGTTTATGCCCGGCGGCTCCGCTCTGGAGGGCGAGGTTTTTGTCAACAGCGAAACCGGCGAAATCAGCGGCTCGGCAAACATCGACACCGCCTTCACCGGCCGTTACGGCGGACTCAAGGCTTACTTTGTTGCAGAATTCAACGACACCTGGGAAAGCTTTGCAACAGTCAGCGGCAACAAAAGCGTTGAAGGCAGAGAAAGCGTTGAAGGCACCGACATCGGCGTTGATTTCAATTTCGGCAACAAGAAAGGTGAGCCTATCGAATTAAAGCTTGCAATCAGCTTTGTAAGCGTTGAAAACGCTCGCAAGAACCTTGAAGCAGAAGCCGGAGACCTTGACTTTGACGGCATCCGCGCGCTCACACGCAACACCTGGGACAGCTACCTTTCAAGAATTTCCGTTGAGGGTAACGACACCGTCAAAACAAATTTCTACACCGCGCTTTATCATTCAATGATTATGCCCACAACATTCACGGATGTTAACGGCGAATACACAAACTTTAACAAGGAAACCGCCGTTGCCGACGGTTTCACCTACCGCACGGATATGTCTCTCTGGGATACTTTCAGAACAACAATCCCCCTGCAGACCCTCATTGCACCCGAAATTCAGCTTGATACGGTCAAATCGCTGATTGAAATGGCGAAAATCAAGGGCGTTTTCCCGCGCTGGCCCTCCGGCACGGGCGAAACAAGCTCAATGTTCGGCACACCTGCGGATATGATAATTACGGAAAGCTGGCTCAAGGGCTACACGGATTTCGACATTGAAACCGCCTATAAGATTATGAAAGAAACAGCTTTCAAAAACTATGAAAACCTTGCAGGCAGAGGTTATTACGACCTTTACAGCAAATACGGCTACTGCCCCGCGGATATGACCGACAACAAGAGTGTCAGCCGCACTCTCGAATACTGCTGGGCGGATTACAGCCTTTATCTGCTCGCAACCGCACTGGGCAAAACCGAGGATGCCGCAGAATTCCTTAAAAATTCATACAATTACTTAAACCTTTGGGATGAAGAAAATCAGTGCTTCCGTGCCAAAAATGCCGACGGCAGCTGGTATGCGCCTTTCACAAAGAACTGGACCAGCTATGTCGATGACATCATCGGCACAAAATTTGCCTACGGTTTCTGCGAAGGCAGCGCACGTCAGTGGCAGTGGTCCGTTCCTTATGACGGTGCGGCACTTGTGAAGCTTTACGGCGGCGAAGAAAACTTCACCGAAACACTCAACAAATTCATGGCGGATGCAAACACCATGCGCAGTGCCCTTATCCCAAGCTCGGGCTACTGGCACGGCAACCAGCACGACCTGCACGCAATTTATCTTTTCAATGAATCCGGTCACCCGGAGCTTACTCAGAAATGGGCAAGGTGGGCAATGGATACCCGTTACGCCTCAGCACCCGACGGCCTTGACGGCAACGATGACGGCGGCACACTCAGCGCGTGGTATGTTCTGAGCGCTGTAGGTCTTTACCCCATTTCAGGTACGGATATTTACTGGCTCGGCTCACCTGCCGTGGATAAAGCGGTGCTCAACCTCGGCAACGGCAAAACCCTCACCGTTGTTGCCGAAAACCAAGACGAGAAAAATGTTTATGTCAGCAGCGTTACACTCAACGGCAAACGTCTTGATGAGGCAAAAATTACACACTCAACGCTTGCCGAGGGCGGCACGCTGACATTTGTGATGACTGACAAGCCTGCCGAAAACGGCGGATATTGATAACCTGAACGGAGGGAATCTCAATGACATTCAAAGATATCAACATCAGAGACCCTTTTGTTTTGCCTTTTAATGGCAAATATTATCTTTACGGCACACGCGGCGCAACCACGTGGACAATCGCTTCCGGTCTTGACGTTTATGTCAGCGACGACCTGCAAAACTGGAGCGAGGCGCACGAATGCTTCAGCGTGCCCGAAAATTTCTGGGCAAACAAGGAAATATGGGCACCCGAGGTGCACATATATGACGGAAAGTTCTATATGTTTGTCACCTTCCGCTCCGACAACAGAGAAAGAGGCACTCAGATTCTCAGAAGTGATTCCCCCTTGGGTCCGTTTCTGCCCTTCACCGACGATGCTGTAACTCCGCCCGAAATGCGAAGCCTTGACGGCACGCTTTACATTGACAAAAGCGGCGACCCCTACATTGTTTTCTGCCACGAATGGCAGCAGATAACCGACGGCAGAATCTGTGCAATGAAGCTCACCCGTAACCTTTGTGCACCGGCGGGAAAACCGATTGTTCTGTTCAGCGCTTCCGAGCCCGAGTGGATGGACAAAACACGCGAAACATTCATCACGGACGGTCCGTTTATGTACCGCACAAAAGGCGGCAGACTGCTTATGATATGGTCAACCTTTGTAAGCGGAGATTACATTCAGGCGGTTGCTTACTCCGACAACGGTGAAATTGACGGCAATTGGCACCACGAAAAACCGCTTTTTGAAAAAGACGGCGGTCACGGAATGATTTTCACGGATTTCGACGGCAAAATGCACCTTATTCTTCATTCACCTAACGAAACTTGCCGTGAAAGACCCGTTATGTTTGACATTACCGAACAGGATGACACCCTTGTAATTAAGTGAAAAAGGAGATGTTTTTATGGCAAAAAAACCGTTTTTCCTTTTTGATAAAAATGCTGAGGAGGGCTGTGTGCCCAACCGCGAGCTGTTTGCCTGTGCCGCAGGGCTTGCAGGTCAGAACATAAACTATTCCTATGTCACAAGCTGGCTGTTTTACTTTTGCAACAACATCCTTAAAATCGATGCCGAAAAAGTCGGTCTGATTACAAGCATCAGCCGTGTCTGGGACTCGATTAACGACCCCCTCATCGGCGGATTCATTGACAAGCGCCGTTGCAAATCCGGTGAAAAGCTGAGACCCTATCTGCTGAAAACGCCGCTTTTAATCGGTCTGTTTTCAACCGTTATTTTCTTTGATTTCGGCCTTTCCCAAACAGCATCCCTTTTCTTTGTGCTTATCGCATATCTGCTGTGGGATATGTTTTATTCCGTGCAGGACGTTGCGCTGTGGGGTATGGTGCCGATGTCTTCGCCGCTTTCTCACGAGCGTGCCCGCGTTTCGCAGTGGGTTTCAATCGGTGCAGGCGCAGGCAGTGCGATTGCAGGAATTTTTCCGCTTGTTAAGGACATTATGATTGGCTCAATGGGAATGAAAGAGTCAACGGTTTTCGCTCTGTGGGCGGTAATTTTTGCCTTCGGCGGCGAAGTTCTTTCGATGTCCGCTTACAAAATGAAAGAAAGAGTGCACAGCGAAGCACCCAAGGAAAGTATTTTCGATGCGATTTTTATGCTTCGCCACAACAAAACGCTCATTCTTATTTCACTTGCGCGATTTTTCAGCTCTGTCACTCTCACCGTGCCGTGGCCTTATTTCTTTGAAAGCCAGGTTTCTTACACCGTCGGCAGCACGGTAATCAACGGCGGCACCGCACAGTTTGTTTACGGTCTTCTTGTCGGCATTCCCGGCGCGCTGTGTCTGTTTGCAACAACAAAATTCGCAAACAAGGTGGGCGGAATGAAGCGTCTGCTTATCGTTGCACAGATTTCAAAAATCGTTTCAAGAATTGCCGCTTATTTAATCGGTTTCAACACCCTGCCGAGACTTCTTCTCGGTATGCTCATTGTTGCAATATCCAACATCCCCGAATATATGATGGACATTGCACACCGCTCACTTACAAGCGATTCCATTGATTTCGTCGAGTGGAAAACGGGCAAACGCACCGAGGGTATTTCATTCTCGATTCAGAATTTTATAACAAAAATCGCTTCGGCGGCAACGCTTTACATCAACGGCAAGCTGCTGGATATCCTCAAATATGACCAGTATAAGCCGATGACGGAACAAAATCCCACGTTTATGAAATGGCAGTGGCCGATGTTTATTCTCGGTCCAATAACCGGCTCACTTGCATATCTGCTGTTTATCTCGCTTATCAACGACAAAAAGGATGACAAACTGCGCATTGAGCTTGAGCTCAAAAAGCGGCGCGAACAGTTTGAGCAGGAAAAACAATCCGTATAAATTTAAAAAACGGCAATCCGAAACTCTCGGATTGCCGTTTTGTCTTACATTGATTCGGGGACGGTGATGCTGAACATTGTGAGAATGTTGCGGATTGTGTTCTTTACGCAAAGGCAAAGGCTGATTCTTGCCTGCATAACCGCCTCTTCCTCACCGCTTACGCGGCAGGCATTGTAAAACTTGTGGAAAAGAGTCGCCAGCTCGACGACATAGCGGGTTATCTTTGCAGGGTCATAATTCTTTGCCGCAGAGATAATTTCGTCTTCCAGAGCCGCCAGATGAAGAATAAGCTCTTTTTCTGTGGGCTGTGTCAGAACCTCAAGCTCTTTTGCAGTGCAGGCTCTGCTTTCAATGCCGTCAGCGGCAAGCTTTTTGAGAATGCTGCAGATTCTTGCGTGTGCATACTGGCAGTAATAAACGGGATTCTTTGAGCTCTGCTCAACGGCAAGGTCAAGGTCGAATTCCATCTGTGAGCCGGGCTCTCTCATATTGAAGAGGAAGCGGACAGCATCAATCGGAATATCCTCAAGCAAATCAACAAGGGTGATTGCCTTGCCCGTGCGTTTGCTCATTCTGACAACCTCGCCGTCACGGGTGAGACGGACAAGCTGCATAAGAATAATGTCAAGCTTATCGCCGTCAAGACCGATTGCATCAAGCGCGCCCTTCATTCTTGCAACGTGACCGTGGTGGTCAGCGCCCCAGATATCAATTGCGCGGTCAAAGCCTCTGACTGCAAGCTTGTTGCGGTGGTAAGCAATGTCGGCGGCAAAATAGGTGGGATTGCCGTTCTGACGGATGAGAACATCGTCCTTGAGCTCGAGTTTGTCAATTTCCTGCTGTGTTTTGCCCTGTGCAAGAAGCTTTTCGGTGAGCACCTGAGTGTTTTTGTACCAGAGGGCGCCGTCTTTTTCATAGGTCAGACCCTTCTGCTTCATAAGCTCAATTGTATCCCTGAGCTCAGTGCCGTTGTGCAGGGTGCTTTCAAGGAACCAGGTGTCATATTCAATGCGGTATTTTGTAAGGTTTTCTTTCATTGCCGCAATATTTTTGGGCAAAGCATAAGCAACCAGAGCGGCGCGGCGCTCTTCCTCGGTTGCGTCGATATATTTATCACCGTTAATCTCGGCAAATTCCTTTGCTCGCACGGCAATATCCTCGCCGTGGTAGCTGTCCTCAGGCAGCTCAGGTGCATTTTCGCCAAGATAAAGCTGCTGATATCTGATATCAAGCGAAAGGGCAAATTTGTCTATCTGATTGCCCGCATCGTTTACATAAAACTCTCTTTTGACCTCGTAGCCTGCGCAGTCAAGCACGGCGGCAAGGCAGTCACCGAGAGCGCCGCCGCGGGCATTACCCATATGCATGGGACCCGTGGGGTTGGCGGAAACGAATTCAACATTTATTTTCTGACCGCGACCGTAATCCGATTTTCCGTAGCTGTCGCCCTTTTCAATGACTTCACCGACAACAGCGGCATAGAAGCGGGCGCCGAAGAAAAAGTTGATAAAACCGGGGCCTGCAGCCTCGCAACGGTCAAAATATGTGTCGCCAAGGTCAATTTCCTCAAGAATTATGTCGGCAATCTTGCGCGGTGCCATTCTGAGATCCCTTGCCCACACCATTGCGGCATTGACGGAATAATCACCGTTGTCACGGTTTGCGGGCACCTCAACATTGAAGCCGCCGAGCGCGGTAAGGGGAAATTTGCCCGCCGCAACAGCTCTGCCTGCGGCATCCATAACCGCTGTTCTTATTTGTGCACGTGCATTACTGATTGTTGATGCCATTTGAATGTGCCTCCTGAAATTCGATTCTCAGCTTGTTTACCGAAGCCAAGCCGGTATTAAAATCAATTGTGTATTGCATTTCGACCGAGCCGCCGTTTTCGCCGAATTTTGAACGGACCTCGTTTGCATAAATGCCCATCATAAATTCGCCGAATGGTGTTTCGTAGTAACAGTTGTGGCGGCAGTTGCGCTCAATCACCATTTCGGTGTCATAACCGCCGGTGCGTGTGAGAACAACCTTCTTGCCGTTTACCACCCTGAGCGTTGTCACACAGCCAACCATAGCCTCGTTGGTCTCTGTGTAAACAATTGAATAGTCGTCAGCAGTGCCGTCGAGGGTGCCGACGGTTGTAAGCTCTGAATTATATTTATCGGTGCCGTCGTCGTGAGAGTCATATATGCTGATTAAAACCTTTTTTGGCATTGCTTTTCCTTTCCTCGGGCGGTGGATTGTTTTTTTGTTGCCTTTTGAACAGTTAAATATAATACCACATTGCATTAAGTTAGTCAACATATTGTTTTTGGTGCATTTTCACATAAGTTTATCTAAATAATTACTAAATATTTAATATGTAATTATAATATAATTCTTTTAAATAATTAAAAGAAAGCTGTTGTGTGATATAATTATCAAAACTATGATTACGATTGGAGTAATATTGATATGGCAGACATTAATCAGGTTCTTTCACAGGTCGTAAGCGGTCTGGGCGACACTTTAAAAGAGTGCGGTTTCACCGTTGTCATCCCCGCAGGCACCGAGTCAGGCGAGCTTCCCGCAACAGTTAAGGGCGGCAAAATCACAATTGATTTCAAGGGCGAAAACCGCGCGCTGCGTCTTGAGCATTTCAACAACAAAATCTCTCTGCTCGCCGCAGAAAAAGAGGGCGACATTACCGACGGCGACTTCGGCCAGCTCACGATTTCACTGCTCGACCCTGAAGAAGCGAATGACAAAGATGTCCGTTATATCACAAACGAGCTTTCGGAATCTCTGCTTAACCGTTTCGGCAAAAACGCGCCCAAGCAGAAGACAAAGCTTCCCACTCCCGTTTCAAAAGCGGCGGCTAAAAGCGGTATGGCAGCTTATGATGCAAACACGCTTGCGAGCCGTCTTTCAACAACATTTCCCGAGCTTAAAGAGGCTTACAAAGCAAACTTTGAACTGTACGGCGAATTCCTGCCCGAGGATTTCTTTGACAACCACGGCACAAAGGTTATCATCGATGTCATCAAGCAGAATGACCCCCAGAAAATGCGCCGTCTTTTCAACCTTCTTAACGAAATTTATGACGACGGCACAAACGAAACACAGAGCCTTATCGCCGTTACAATTCTCGGCAAGCTCAACAATGACCAGGAGCTTCTTGCAAACTGCGTTGACTATATGAGCGATTCAATGTGTGCCCCTGTTATCAATGTCAACAAAATGCTCGCCAAGAGCAAGGGTCTTCGTATGAGAATTGAAAATCCTCCTCAGTACAAGCCCAAAAAGCAGTCCCGCGGTGCTATGTCGCACCTCGGCAATCAGAAATAAAACAATCATCCAAATCAGGAGTTGTAAATATGGATAACATCGAAAAAATAGAAAACGTTGAGACAGTCGGCACCCCCGATGAAGCTCCGGAAACAATGGATACTGCCGTCAGCGACAACTACGACGCCAGTCAGATTCAGGTGCTCGAAGGTCTTGAGGCTGTCCGCAAAAGACCCGGTATGTACATCGGTTCAACCGGTCCCAAGGGTCTGCATCACCTTGTTTACGAAATCGTCGACAACTCAATCGACGAGGCTCTCGCAGGCTACTGCACCCACATCGAGGTAGGCATTGAGCCCGGCAACGTCATTTCCGTTCGCGACAACGGCCGCGGTATTCCCGTCGGCATCAACGAAAAAACAGGTCTTCCCTCTGTCACGGTTGTTCTCACCGTGCTTCACGCGGGCGGTAAATTCGGCGGCAACGGCTACAAGGTTTCCGGCGGTCTTCACGGCGTCGGCTCCTCGGTTGTTAACGCCCTTTCGGAATGGCTTGAGGTTGAGGTTTCTCAGGAAGGTCATATCCACCGCCAGCGCTTTGCCAACGGCGGTCAGATTGACACCGACCTTGAAATTGTCGGTGATACCGACGAAACCGGCACACTCATCCGCTTCAAAGCCGACCCTGAAATCTTCACCGAAACCACGGAATACGATTTTGAAACGCTTGAACGCCGTCTGCGCGAGTCCGCTTTCCTCAATGCCGGTCTTCGCATCACTCTCACCGACAGCCGCGACAGCGAAAACGTCGTTGAGCAGGTTTACTGCTACGAGGGCGGTCTTTCAAGCTTTGCGGAATATCTCAACAACAGCCGCGGTCTGACCGCAATTCACGAAACACCCATTCATTTCTCGGCTGTCAACGGCGACCGCTCAGCGGAAATCGCAATGCTTTACAACGACGGCTACAATGAAATTCTTCTTTCCTTTGCAAACAACGTGCGCACGGTTGACGGCGGTACACACGAAACCGGCTTCAAAACTGCGCTGACAAGGGTTTTCAACGACTACGGCCGTAAATACGGCATTCTCAAGGATGCCGATAAAAACCTTTCCGGTGACGACGTGCGCGAGGGTCTGACCGCAGTTATTTCCGTCAAGCTTACCGAGGCGGAATTTGAAGGACAGACAAAAGGAAAGCTGGGTAACACCGAAATCACTCAGCTTGTTTCATCAACGGTTTATGACAAGCTGATGACATATTTTGAAGAAAACCCTGCCGTTGCAAAGGCAATCTTCACAAAGGCTCTTGAGGCTTCAAGAGCGCGCGAGGCGGCAAGAAAAGCCCGCGACCTTGCGAGAAGAAAGAGTGCGCTTGAAAGCAATTCTCTGCCCGGCAAGCTTGCCGATTGCCTTGAAAAGAGCTCCGAATTCACAGAGCTCTACATCGTAGAGGGTGACTCTGCAGGCGGCAGTGCAAAGGACGGACGTGACCGTCATTATCAGGCAATTCTTCCCCTTTGGGGTAAAATGCTCAACGTTGAAAAGGCGAGACTTGACAAGGTTATCACAAACGAAAAGCTTCTTCCTGTTGTTACCGCGCTCGGCACGGGTATCGGCGAAGACTTTGACCTTGCAAAGCTCCGCTACAACAAAGTCATCATTATGGCCGATGCCGACGTTGACGGTGCCCACATCAGAACACTTCTCCTCACATTCTTCTTCCGCTATATGCGTCCCCTTATCGACGAGGGTCACGTTTATATTGCTCAGCCGCCCCTTTTCAAGGTCAGCAAGGGCAAAAAACATTTCTACGCTTTCTCTGACGAGGAACGTGACAGATGCATCGAAGAGCTTGGCGGAAGCTGCGATATCCAGAGATACAAGGGTCTCGGTGAAATGGACCCGATTCAGCTCTGGGAAACCACAATGGACCCGCAGACGAGAATTATGCTGCGCGTAACCGTTGAGGACGCAATGCGCGCCGACGAAACCTTCTCCATCCTTATGGGTGACAAGGTTGAGCCGCGCCGCGATTTCATTGAAAAGAACGCAAAATTCGTTCAGAATCTTGATATTTAACGAAAGGAGGATGCGCAATGAGTAAAAACGAACAAAACGCACATTCGGATTTCAAGGAACATCTGCTCAATTCAAAAATCGTAAACGTTGAGCTTAACAGCGAAATGCGCAAATCCTTCCTTGACTATTCAATGTCAGTCATCACCTCGAGAGCTCTGCCCGACGTTCGCGACGGTCTCAAGCCTGTTCACCGCAGAATTCTCTACACGATGCACGAAAACAACCTTACCCCCGACAAGGCTTACCGTAAGTGCGCCGACACGGTCGGTTCCGTTCTCGGCCGTTACCATCCCCACGGTGACGCCTCCGTTTACGATGCAATGGTACGTCTTGCCCAGTCCTTCTCAATGAGATACACTCTTGTTCACGGTCAGGGGAACTTCGGTTCAATCGACGGCGACCCACCTGCCGGCTACCGTTACACAGAGTCAAGAATGAGCAAGCTTTCCCTGCGTATGCTCACCGATATCGACAAGGACACTGTTGATTTCACCACAAACTACGACGACCGTCTTAAAGAGCCCACCGTTCTGCCCTCCAGATTCCCCAATCTGCTTGTCAACGGCTCAACGGGTATTGCCGTCGGTATGGCAACAAGCATTCCGCCCCACAACCTTAACGAGGTTATCGACGGTATGTGCTGTCTTATCGACAACCCCGACGCCGAGCTTGCCGACCTTATGGAGCACATCAAGGGACCCGACTTCCCCACGGCAGGTATTGTTATGGGCAAATCGGGCATCAGAGCCGCTTATGCAACGGGTCGCGGCAAAATCACGGTTCGCGCAAGAGCGGAAATCGTTGAAAAGAAAAACGGCCGTTTTGAAATTATGGTTACCGAAATCCCTTATATGGTCAACAAGGCAAGACTTATCGAAAGCATTGCCGACCTTGTAAAGGACAAGCGTATTGACGGCATTTCCGACGTTAACGACTATTCGTCAAAAGCCGGTATGCACATTTCAATCGACCTTAAACGTGACGCAAACCCCCAGGTTGTTCTCAACCAGCTTTATTCATACACTCAGATGCAGTGCACTTTCGGCGCAATTATGCTTGCACTCGTCAACGGCGAGCCCAAGTGTCTTACGCTCAAGGAAATGCTGCAGCATTACATTGACTTCCAGTGCGAGGTCATTACCCGCAGAACACAGTTTGACCTCAGAAAAGCTCAGGAAAGAAGCCACATCCTTGAGGGTCTGCTGATTGCCCTTGATTTCATTGACGAGGTTATTGAAATCCTCCGCAAATCGGCAAGCATTCCCGAGGGTAAAGAAGCTCTCATCAACCGTTTCGGCCTTGATGACATTCAGGCTCAGGCTATCGTTCAGATGCGTCTGGGTCAGTTGACCGGCCTTGAAAGAACAAAGCTTGAGGAAGAAATGGAACAGCTCAAGGTTAAAATTGCCGACTTGCTCGACATTCTTGCAAACGAGAGCAGAGTTCTTGAAATCGTCAAAACAGAGGCCAGAGAAATCGGCGACAGATTCGGCGACGAAAGACGCACCGAAATTATGAATGTCAGCGGCGAGGTTGACATTGAGGACCTTATTCCCGAAGAAACCTGCGTTTACACGCTGACGGATATGGGTTACATCAAGCGTATGCCCGTTGACACCTATCAGCAGCAGAACAAGGGCGGCAAGGGTGTCAAGGGTCTGACAAGACGTGAGGAGGATATGGTAAAAACCATGTTCACCTGCTCAACCCACGACTACATTATGTTCTTCACCACCGAGGGAAGAACTTACCGACTTAAGGGCTATGAGATTCCCGAGGGCTCACGCACCAGCAAGGGAATGAACATTGTAAACCTTCTTCCCATCACGGGCGATGAGCGCATTTCGGCAATGATTCGTGTTCCCGCACTCGATGAGGACGGTTATCTCTGTATGGTAACGCGCAACGGTGTTATCAAGAGAACCGCTGTTGAGGCCTATAAGAACGTAAGAAAATCCGGCATTTATGCCATCACTCTTGACGAGGGTGACGAGCTTGTCTGGGTGCGCAAAACAAGCGGTGACGACAAGCTTCTTCTTGCCACACGCAAGGGTATGAGCATTGCCTTCAAGGAAGAAAACTGCCGCCCCATCGGCAGAACGGCACGCGGCGTCAAGGCAATCACTCTTGCCGAGGGTGACGAGGTTGTCGGAATGGAAATTCTCGACTCCGACAAATACATTCTCACCGTCAGCCAGACCGGCTTCGGCAGACTCAGCTCACCCGAGGATTACTCAATCCAGCTCAGAGGCGGTAAGGGTCTTAAGAATTACCACGTTGCAAAATACGGCGACGTTGCCGCAATCGAAGCTGTCAACCTTGACGATGACCTTATTCTCATTTCTTCCGACGGTATCATCATCAGAATTCCGATAAACTCTGTCAGAATCTGCGCCAGACCCTCCAAGGGTGTCCGCGTGATGAGAGTCACAGAGGGCGAAAGAATTGTTACCGTTGTTTCGGCAGAGGCCGCTCCCGACGAGCGTACCGGCACCGCCGAAGAGGCTGATGCCACCGCCGAAAGCGATGATGACACCGCTGAAGAAACCGCCGGCGAAAATGTTGAAAACGCAGAGGCCGAAGCCGCAGAATCCGCGGAAGAAAACTAAAATTTGACAAGATTGCAACTTTTATAAAAAAATTCTTGCCAAATCGAAATGCTTTTGTTATTATAAAAATACACTTTTATTTACTATGTACCTGAAAGGACTGTGATGAAATGAACATTGCTCTTATTGCCCACGACGCCAAAAAAGAAATTATGGCTCAGTTCTGCATCGCCTACTGCGGTGTTCTCAGCCGCCACAACCTCTGTGCAACAGGTACAACCGGTAAAATTGTTGCCGAGGCTACGGGTCTGAAAATTCAGCGTTACCTCAGCGGCTCCCAGGGCGGTGACCAGCAGATCGGTGCAAGCATTGCCTGCAATGAAATTGACCTTTTGCTTATGTTCCGCGACCCGCTCACCGCAAAACCAACCGAACCCAACGAAACAAACCTTTTGCGTCTGTGTGACGTTCACAATATCCCCGTTGCAACCAATATTGCCACGGCTGAGGCTCTTATTCACAGCCTTGAACGCGGCGATCTTGATTGGCGTGATATTGTTAACCCGAAATAATATCTTTATGTCAATCGTGGGGGTCGTCGGTCGGCGACCCCCATATTACAATTAAACCGAAGGATGAATCTTTATGGCACTTGTCACAAAGGCTGTCAAGGGCACACAGGATGTTCTGCCCGAGTTCAGCTATAAATACCGCTTTGTTGAAAGCACAATGTTTGAAATTGCCGAAAAATTCGGCTTTAAGGAAATCCGCACCCCCGTTTTTGAGCACACCGAGCTTTTCCAGCGCGGTGTCGGCGAAACAACCGACGTTGTTCAGAAAGAAATGTACACGTTTGATGACAAGGGCGGTCGCTCAATCACCCTGCGCCCCGAAGGCACCGCCGGTGCCGCACGCGCTTTTCTTGAGCACGGTCTTTTCAATGAAGCCCTGCCGCAGAAGGTGTGCTACCACACCTCCTGTTACAGATACGAAAAACCGCAGGCAGGCAGATGGAGAGAATTTACTCAGTTCGGAGTTGAGGTTTTCGGCGCAGGCGCACCCGGTGCCGATGCCGAGGTTATCTCCGTTGCAAACGAAATTTTTGCATTTCTCGGTGTAAAGAATCTTGCGCTTGAGATAAATTCAATCGGCTGCCCCGAGTGCCGCAAGAATTACCACGCAGCGCTCAAGGAATATTTTGAGGGCTTCAAAGATGAGCTTTGCGGCACCTGCCTTGAAAGGCTCGACAAGAATCCGATGAGAATTCTTGACTGTAAAAGCCCCGTCTGCAAGGGTATTGCCGAAAATGCGCCCTGCACGGTCGATTATCTTTGCGACGACTGTTCCGCACATTTTGACAGCGTTAAGAAATATCTTGACGCAATGAATATTGAATACACCGTCAATCCCCGCATCGTGCGCGGACTTGATTATTATACAAGAACCGTTTTTGAGTTCGTTTCCAACGACATCGGCGCCCAGGGCACCGTCTGCGGCGCCGCACGCTACGACGGTCTTATTGAAGAGCTCGGCGGCGCACACGTGCCTTCACTCGGCTTCGGTCTCGGCATCGGCAGATTGCTTATGCTGCTTGAAGCTCAGGGCATTGAAATCCCCAAGCCCGACTGCTGTGAAATCTATCTTGCCTCAATGGGCGACAATGCCGCCGTCAAATGCGCGGCGATTGCAACCGATCTGCGTGCAAACGGAATCCCCGCACAGTTTGACGTTGTCGGCCGCTCACTCAAGGCTCAGATGAAATATGCCGACAAAATCGGTGCAAAATACACAATGGTGCTCGGCGATGACGAGCTGGCAAAAGGCGAGGGCACCGTCAAGGATATGTCAACGGGCGAAACCACCGTTATGGCGCTTGACTCACTTGCCGAAAGTTTTATGAATTTCATTATTGAGCAGGAAACCGCCGCTTTTGCAGACGCAATCGGCGGACAGACTGACGGTATTGATTTATCCTCATTACTTGGCGGAGGAATGATATAATGGACAAAATTACAGGACTTAAAAGAACACATTACTGCGGTGAGCTTCGTCTTGCCGATGCAGGCAAAACCGTAACCGTCGCCGGCTGGGTACAGCGTCAGCGCGACCTCGGCGCACTTATTTTTATTGACCTGCGCGACCGTGAGGGCATTGTTCAGCTTGCTTTCGACGAATCAACCGATAAAGAGGTTTTTGAAAAGGCTTTTGCTGCAAGAAGCGAATTCGTTCTTATGGCAAGCGGCGTTGTGCGCGAGCGTTCCGCCAAAAATGCCGAAATCCCCACGGGCGACATCGAAATCGAGGTAAAGGATCTGAGAATCCTTGCAAAAAGCGAAACGCCCCCCTTTGAGATTATTGACAACTGCCAGACCGCGGAGCTGACAAGGCTCAAGTACCGTTACCTTGACCTTCGCCGTCCCGACCTGCAGAAAAATATTCTTATGCGTCACAAAATCACGAAAATCACCCGTGATTATTTTGACGAAAACGGCTTTATTGAGATTGAAACACCCATTCTCATCCGCTCCACCCCCGAGGGTGCGCGCGATTATCTTGTTCCCAGCCGTATTCACAAAGGTAAGTTTTACGCTCTGCCTCAGTCACCCCAGCTTTACAAGCAGCTTTCAATGGTTGCAGGCTTTGACAGATATATGCAGATTGCCCGTTGCTTCCGTGACGAGGATTTAAGAGCGGACAGACAGCCCGAATTCACACAGATTGACCTTGAAATGTCCTTTGTTGATATGGAAGACGTGCTTTCAATCGGTGAGGGCTATATGGAAAGAGTTTTCCGCGAGGCTCTCGGTGTTGAAGTCCAGCTCCCCCTGCCCCGTCTCACCTTCAAAGAGGCAATGGAGCGCTACGGTTCCGACAAGCCCGACACCCGCTATGCAATGGAGCTTTACGACCTGAGTGAAACCGTCAGAAACTGCGGCTTCGGCGTTTTCACCGGTGCAATTGAGGCAGGCGGCAGTGTCCGCGGCATCACCGCAAAGAACGCGGTCAACACCCTGACAAGAAAAGAAATCGACAAGCTCACCGAGTTCGTCAGAGGTATCGGCGCAAAGGGTCTTGCCTGGGTCAGAATCAACGATGACGGCACATCAACCTCTTCCTTTGCAAAGTTTATGACAGAGGATGAAATGGCCGCAATTCTTGAAAAGGCGGATGCAAAGGCAGGCGATGTCATTCTTATCGTCGGTGACACCAAGAATTCCACCGTTCTTTCAGTTCTCGGTCTTCTCCGTCAGGAGGTCGCAAAGAAACTCGACATTATCCCCAAGGATAAGTACAATCTTCTCTGGATTACCGAATTCCCCTTCTTTGATTGGGATGAAGATACACAGCAGTTTGTTGCAATGCACCACCCCTTCACCTCACCCATGGACGAATGTCTTGATTACCTTGAAACCGACAAGGCTTCCGTCAGGGCAAAGGCTTATGACCTTGTTCTCAACGGTGTTGAGCTTTGTTCGGGTTCAATCAGAATCACCAACCCTGAGCTTCAGGGCAGAATCTTCTCCCTGCTCGGTCTCAGCGAGGAGGAAGCACACAGCAAATTCGGATACCTGCTTGACGCTTTCCGCTTCGGCGCACCGCCCCACGGCGGTATGGGCATCGGCCTTGACCGTCTTATTATGCAGATGCTCGGTTGCGAATCCCTTCGTGATGTTATTGCATTCCCCAAGGTGCAGAATGCAAGCGAGCCCATGACCGAATGTCCCGCCCTTGTTGATGAAATTCAGCTTAAAGACCTGGGAATCACGGGAATGGAAAGTGCCGAATAAGATATAACGGTGCAAATCAATTGAAATAAATTTTCTAAAATCTAAACCGGAAAGGATTTTGTTTGATATGGCAAGAGTTTTCAATTTTTCAGCGGGTCCCTCAATGCTGCCCGAAAGCGTGCTCAACAGAGCTGCCGCAGAAATGCTTGACTATAAAGGAAGCGGTCAGTCCGTTCTCGAAATGTCCCACCGCTCAAAAGTATATGAGGAAATCATCTTCGGCGCCCAGTCGCTTTTCCGTGAGGTGCTCTCGGTTCCCGATAACTATAAGATTCTTTTCCTTCAGGGCGGTGCTTCCACACAGTTTTCCGCAATTCCCCTCAACCTGCTCAACGGTTCGGGCAAGGCTGACTATGTTCTCACCGGTCAGTTTGCAACCAAGGCTTACAAAGAAGCCCTCAAATACGGTGACATAAAGGTTGTCGGCTCTTCAAAGGAGCAGAACTTCACCTGCATTCCCGAGCTTAACAAGGCTGATTTTACACCCGATGCGGATTATTTCTACATCTGCTACAACAACACAATCTACGGCACACGTTACCACGACCTTCCCGATACAGGCAATGTTCCGATTGTTGCCGATGTTTCTTCCTGCTTCCTTTCAGAGCCGATGGATGTTTCCAAATACGGCATTGTTTACGGCGGCGCACAGAAGAATGTTGCTCCCGCAGGTCTTACCGTTGTAATCGTGCGCGATGACCTTCTCGGCAACGCAAGAGAGGGCACACCCACAATGCTTGATTACAAGATTATGGCTGACAACGACTCAATGTACAACACACCCCCCTGCTGGTCAATCTACATCTGCAAGCTTGTTCTTGAGTGGATTCAGTCTCTCGGCGGTCTTGAGGCAATGAAGCTTCACAACGAAAAGAAAGCTTCCATTCTTTACGATTTCATCGACAATTCCAAGATGTTCACAAACCCCGTTGTCAAGGCAGACCGTTCAATGATGAACGTCACCTTTGTCACTGAGAGCGATGAACTCAACGCAAAGTTTGTTAAAGATGCAGCCGCTGCCGGCTTTGTAAACCTCAAGGGTCACCGCTCTGTCGGCGGTATGAGAGCTTCCATCTATAACGCAATGCCCATCGAAGGCGTTGAGAAGCTTGTTGATTTTATGGCAGATTTTGAGAAAAAGAACTAATCTTGGCGGAGGTCTTTTACAATGTATAACATTTTAACCTTAAATAAAATTTCAAAATACGGTCTTGAAAAGCTTGACGGCGCAAAGTATGTCTGCTCAGACAGCTGCGATGCACCCGATGCGATTATGGTGCGCTCAGCCGTCATGCACGATATGACCCTTTCCGAAAAAACCGTTGCAATTGCAAGAGCCGGTGCAGGTGTCAACAATATTCCCGTTGACGCTTGCTCACAGCAGGGTGTCGTTGTTTTCAACACCCCCGGCGCAAACGCAAACGCAGTTAAAGAGCTTGTCCTCTGCGGTCTTTTCCTTGCTTCCAGAAAAGTTGCCGATGCAATTGACTGGTGCAAAACCCTCAAGGGTGAGGGCGACGCTGTCGGCAAGCTTGTCGAAAAAGGCAAGAGTGCTTTCGCAGGTCCCGAAATCGCAGGCAAAACACTCGGCGTTGTCGGCCTCGGTGCAATCGGCGCTCTCGTTGCAAACGCAGCAAAAGCTCTCGGTATGAACATCGTCGGCTACGACCCCTTCCTTTCGGTCGCAGGCGCACTTAACCTTGACCCCGCCGTTAAGGTTGTTTCAAAGCTTGATGAGCTTTTTGCCGTTTCCGATTATATTTCTCTTCACGTGCCCGCAACACCCGACACAAAGGGTATGATTAACGCCGCAAGCCTTGCAGGAATGAAAGACGGTGTAAGAATCGTCAACTTCGCAAGAGGCGAGCTTGTAAATTCCGACGATATCGTTGCCGCCCTTGAAAGCGGCAAGGCAGGTGCTTATGTCACCGACTTCCCCACCGACGCTCAGATTGGCGTTAAGGGTGTGACTGCAATTCCTCACCTCGGCGCTTCAACCCCCGAAAGCGAAGACAACTGCGCCGTTATGGCCGCTGTTGAGCTTGCAGATTATCTTGAAAAGGGTGTAATCAAAAACTCCGTAAACCTTCCCAATCTTGACCTTCCCGCAAGCTTCGCCGCAAGAGTCTGCATCATCCACACGGCTGATGACGCTTTTGCCGCAAAGGCAGTTGAGGCTGCCGCCTCTGCAGGCTGTGCCGTAACCAATATGGCAACCGCCGCAAAGAAGGGCATGGGCTACACCGTTGTTGACGTTGACAAGGCTGTTGCCGCAGACACCTTTGCCGCACTTGACGGTGCAATCAGAGTCAGAGTTATCTGATAACATTGATAAAAAACCAGAGCCTTCGTCGGAAAAATCCGTCGGAGGCTCTTTTTTACAATTTGTTAATTTAAATCTGCCGGTTTTGTGTTATTATTGATTTGATTACACGGGAAATTCGTCGAGCGATTTGAAAACATAACCCTGCTCACGCGCCCAGTCGATAATATCTCCCAGCGCAAGCGCGTTGTCCGGCGAAACGCAGTGAAGAAGAATCACCGCGCCGGGATGAAGTCTTGCCGTAACGGTATCAAAGGCATAATCCTTGCCCTTGGGGTTGTTTACATCCCAATCGGCGTAAGCGCAGGACCAGAAAGCACTTTTAAAGCCCATTGAGCCGACAAGTTCAAGTGCGCTTTCGTTATATGAACCCTCGGGGAAACGGAAAAACGGCGAGGTATAGCCGAAATACTGACGCAGATAGTTGTCGCAGTCCAGAATTTCCTGAGCCATTCTTGTGCGTGAAATTTCAGCAAAATTCGGGTGCTTGTTTGAATGGTTACCGATAATGTGACCTTCGGTTATCATTCTTGCAATCAGCGCAGGCTGTGATTTAATGTGGTCAAGCGTGCAGAAAAATGCCGCAGGGACATTCTTTTCTTTCAAAGCGTCGAGCACAACGGCGGTGTATCCGTTTTCCCAACCGCAGTCAAAGGTAAGATAAAGCGTTTTTTCAGCGGATTTTGTGTCAAGGCAAAAAGCCTTGTAACCCTTTGTTGCGAAAAATTTCTGCGCATTGACTGAAATTTCGTGCGCCTGACCGTTTTTTGCAACACCGTAGCTGTGGTTGATTCTTTCCGTAGGCAGACCGCGTGTGTTGTCGGGGTCGGTAACATCAAAGGTTATGGTCGGCAAGGGGTCATATCCCGTATAGGTTTCGCCCTCGTTTAACTTGATTGTTGAAGAAACTCTCGGCGCGGTTGTCACAACGGTTGTCAGCGTTGTGACGGCTGTGGTCACGGTTGTCGTAAGATTTTCGGCGGTAGTGCTTGACGTTGATTCTTTTTGTGAAGTCTTCGACGTATCCTGCGCCGTTAAGGTGGCATTTGCAAGCGTTGTGCTTTGGGAGTCAACCGTCTTGCCGCCGTTGCAGGCGCACAGAAACAGCATTGCCGCCGCCAGAATAAAAACAACTGCTCTTTTCATTTTATCACCCTTAAGTTATTTTTTATTAGTTTGCCCGAATTTCGTCGGATAAACACAATTTAACACTGTCTTTTAAAAAAATTATAAAATATTTTTTAAAAATATGCAACAAAAATCGTTTCTGACGACACTAATATACAGAGGGAAAAAAGGGGGGTCTGATATGGACTCGGCAACCGCCGCCCTCGTTTTGCGTGCAAAGTCAGGTGACACGGCCGCTTTCGGCGAATTATACGGCAAATACAGCAAGGAGCTTTACTCCTTTGCCTGCTATTTTCTCGGCTCCTCACACTCTGCCGAGGATGCCGTGCAGGATGCCGTGCTTTCGGCCTTTAAACAGATTCAGAATCTTCGCAACCCTGACGGATTCAGGGCGTGGATGCTTAAGATTCTTTCGTCTGTATGCAAACGCCTTTATACACAAAACGAGCAAAATAAAAATACAGTTTCCATTGAAGACAATCCCGACGTTATTGACGGCGACGGTGTTGACGGACTTGAAATTTCCATTGAGCTCAAAGAAGCTTTACGTATTTTAAGTGCGGAAGAACGAGCCGTTATTCTGCTGAGTGTTGTCTGCGGCTACAAAAGCCACGAGGTTTCCGAAATTCTTGACATTTCCGCCTCAACGGTGCGCTCAAAGCAAAGCCGCGGATTAAAGAAAATGCAGACTTTTTTAAACGAAAACGGCAAGAAAGGAGGAAATAAAAATGAACAAGAAGAATGACAATTTTATCAAACAGTTGCAAGATGAATTTGCAAGCGCAAACGAGAAAATAACGCTTCCCGACAGCTTGTCAACCCAAAGCATTGTGCAGATGCTTGAGGATTCAAAACAAGCTGAACCTCAGAACACAACAGCTTCCGAAAACGCACCCTCAGACCGCAAGAAAAAAGGCAATATCATATTTTTGCACCGTGTTCTTGTTGCTGCCGCCGCATTTACCCTGATTATGTCGGCTGCTCTGCCGCTTGTCGCTAACAAAATTCATTCACAAACACAGACAACAACAAAATATGATTCAAAAGACTCGCATCTGAGCGGTTCCGTACTCAGCGGCGAACTCAACAAAATATCACAAGAGGAAATCATAAACGACATCTACGATTTCCTGCCCGACAAAAACTCCGCCGCCTCTACCCCCTCCACGGATAAAACCACCGGCAAGCCGGTTAAACCCGTCAAGCCGACTCTCGCACCCGAAAAACCGAGCATCAACATTATTGAAGATTCATCCCAACAGGCGGACTCTGCCAATCCCAACTCGGATTCGGCAGGTAAAACCCCCGTCACAATCACCTCCAGCACAGATACCGTTAAATTCTATGGGGAATATATATATATCGCAAACACCCGCACCGATTCAGAAGGCATCACAAACAACACCGCCAGACTTATCAGGGCTGTGCCTGCGGCGGCTCTTGAATCGGTAAAGACCATCACCGACATTTTCCGCAAAAGCGAAACTGTCTGCGACCTTATTGTCAACGACACAACTCTTGCAGTCATTACGGAATTCACTGCCGGTGACAAAGACAAAACAGGTGTCTATATTTATGACACGGCTGACAAACTCAACCCCGTGTTGGAGACAACCGTCGTGCAGGACGGTTGTTACGTCAGCGCAAAAATCGTTGCCAAAAGGCTTCACGTCATAACCGTTTATGACGCTGACCCCACCCTTGATGAGGCTGAGCTTCTGCCCACCTGCTTTGTCAACAACGCTCTTGTTTCTTTCGGCGAAAACTGGTATTCCGACAACAAGAAAAACACAAAGCCGCGTTTCCTTGTTGTCACAAGCGTTTCACTTCAGAACAGCGAGGATTCGACAAGCCTTGCCTACTACGGCGGCGGCAGTGACCTTTACTTCTCTTCTGATGAATTGATTCTCACGCGCACCATCACCGATGCCGGCAAAACAACAACCGGTCTTTTCCGTTTCGGAATTGATGAAAACGGTGTAATTTCAAGCAACCCCTGTCAGGGTGAAATTGCAGGCACACTGCTGAACAACACCGTAATTTCAAAAATCGGCGGTTTCCGCTATTTGCTCACCCATGCCGATAATAAAAATTATCTGTGGGCGCTTGACGAAGAGCTTAATGTCACACCTGTTACGGTTGCCGAAAGCAATAATGTTTCAGCGGTTAAGTTTGTCAAAAACACCGTTTACATTATCTGTAAAGAAAACGACAGACTTTTTGTCGCAACGCTCGGCACACCCGATGCGGTATCCGTCAAAGATATCAGTGACAAAGTGACGGCAAGCCATTTCACCGGCACGCTGACCGTGGCAGACAATTCTCTCATCTGCATCAGCGGCACAAAAAATTCAACAACGGTTGCTCTTTACGATATCACCAATGCCGCCGAGCCGACTTTGCTTGACACTTACAGCGGCTTCGGCGAGTGCTCAAGTCCCGCCGTTGCGGATTCAACGGCAATTTGCGTAAATGCATCAAAAACGGTTTTCGGTCTTCCCGTCAAGCTTTCACGCGGCACAGCTTTTACCTGCTTTAACATCAGCGACAAAAAGCTCACTCCCGTTTACGACCCGATGACCTCAAAAACCTATGTTTCCGAAAACATCCGCGGCATTTTTGTCAACAACGGTGAAAATGATGTTCTTTACATCATTTCCTCTTCAGGAATCTCCGCATTCCGCATATCCGACGGCAAAAACGAGGGATATGTTGATTTTAAATAAAATGTTTTGACCGCCGTTTCAGGTGTGCACAGTCTGAAAAAGCGGCAACTCATAAAAATCTTCACGTGAAAAAGAAAACGCAGTATGCACGGCACAGCATACTGCGTTTTTTGATTTTAAATAATCACCGTCACCACACTGCGCGGCGGCAGGGTGACACAGGAAAGGGAAATATTTTCTGTTTGCTTTAAATTGTTTTCGCTGTCGGTTACATATTTTTCGCCCTTGCCGTTGCCGAAATCGCAAATCTTTGCCTCAGTTGAAAAATTCACCGCAACAACGGCAATTTTTCCGTCCTTTGCAAAAGCCGCGGTTTTTATGTCTTTGTCATCACAGACGCAATCAATTCTGACCGAGCCTGTCGGCACAAACTTTGTGAAATTGCCGAAAGCGAAATAGCGCTTCGTCAGCTCAAAGGAATTGTCGCCGACATTTATGTAAATGAGTCCGTCGCAGTAATCAACCTCTGAAACGGCAATCCAATGCTGCCACGAAGCCGCATTCATGAGCGTGATATCTTCAAGCATTATTTTTGCCTGCTGGAGTGCGGAATCAATTCCGTAATCCCTGCCGCCCTGCATATGTGTCCATTCGCTCATTTTCACGGCAAGGTCGGGATATTTTTTCTTTACCCACTTGCCGTAGCGTTTTACAAATGCGGTACGGTTGTTTAGAAGCCTTCCGGCAACGGGAAGCTGAGTGCAATAAGAGTGGGTATCAATGCAGTCAACGCGTTTTCTCACGGCAGGATCAGAAAGCATACTGCGGATATAGGATTTATTAAGGAATCTCAGGTCGCCGCTTTCGGGACCCGACAGTCTGACATCTTTAAGCTCGGGATATTTTTCCATTTCGTGCGCAAAGGCTGAGAAAACACCTTTAAGACTCCACGGATGGTAGTGGCACCCCTCCTGCGTACCCGTCCATATCCACACGGGCTCGTTGACGGGCGAAACATAGCGCACGGGTACCCCTTCTTTGACAAAATGCGATGTTACATCCAGCACAAAGCGGGCAAATTCACCGTAGTTTTCCTTCTTTATATTTTCAAAGAAAATTTTGTCAAGGTGTGATTTTCCGTTTTTCGTAAGTCTTTCGGGCGGCGAATTCACAAAAAGGATAACCTCATCCGCACCGTCTTTTACCGCCTGTTTCATCATATAAACCGCATTTTCGTCTTTGCTCCAGTCATATTCATTCGGGGCGGTTTCGAAAATCTGCGTTCTTCGCCACGGATTTTCAATATTACCCTTGCCGCTGACGGAGCCGGCACCGATGTTGAAGCGGTAAATGTTGATGCCCAGACCCTTTTCTTTGCTGTAAAGGAGCTGTGAAATTCTGTCCCTGACAGACATTCCGCTCTCGGGGTCAATCTGCGTGAGTCCGCCGACATATTGCGCCCACCAGGCACCGCTTGCACCGAAGCCCTGCATTTTCTGATAAGTAACCGAGGGGTCAATTGTGAATTTTACTTTCATCATTTTTCCCTTTCCGTAAAATATCTTCTTTTATATAATAATACATTTTAAAAATATAGTCAAATATATACAAATCAATAATTGTGTGTTATAATTATAATGTATAATTATGTTCAGGAGGTATTTCAATGGCAAAAAGACTCAGATATTGGGAAGACCCCTTTATTATTAAAGAAAACAAAGAAGACGGTCACAACAATGCCCTACCCTTTGCAAGCGAGGCAGATGCTCTTTCGGGCGCACCTGCACCGCACAAAATCAGCCTTAACGGCACCTGGAAATTTTTCTGGCAGCTTGACCTCACCTCAACAACTACCGATTATTTTGCAGCCGATTATGACGACTCCGGCTGGGACAACACAACCGTACCTTCACTCTGGCAGTTAAACGGCTACGGCAAGCCCGTTTACCTTTGCTCATTCTTCCCCAAGGCAATTTCAACCGTTGAGTCGCAGATTCCCAAAATTGACGAAAAGCTCAACGAGGTCGGCGTTTACCGCCGCACCTTCACAATTCCAGAAAATTGGTCGGGCAAAGAGATTTTTCTTAACTTCGGCGCTGTCAAAGCAGGATTTTTTGTTTATATAAACGGCAAAAAAGTCGGCTATTCTCAGGGCTCAATGACACCTGCGGAATTTAATGTTACGGATTATGTCACCGTCGGCGAAAATCAGATTACAGTTGAAGTTTTCCGATACACCGACGGCACATACCTTGAAGATCAGGACATGTGGTTCCTTTCCGGTATTTACAGAGAGGTTTATCTTTATGCCGAGGAAAAGCTCTGCATCCGCGATTTCTTTGCAAACTCCACCCTAGACACCGACTACACAACGGGCTTACTCAATCTTGAGGTAACCCTTAACAACTATTCCGACACGGCAGATGCCGAAGTAGGCGTTGCAATTTTTGACGCTGACGGCAACCGCACCGAGGTCGGCACACAGACAGTCACCGCCGAAAACGGCAGCACCGTTATCAATTTCAAGCACAGCATTGAAAACGTTCTGCTCTGGTCTGCGGAAGAACCCAATCTTTACAGACTTGTTATCACTCTTTCCCTTAACGGTGAAGTGCTTTCGGCAAAAACCGTGCGCACGGGCTTCAAGATTATTGAAATCAAGGGTAATGTGCTTTATGTCAACGGTAAAAGAGTCATCATCAAGGGTGTAAACCGTCACGATTTTGACCCCGACCACGGCTGGGCTGTTCCCGAAAAGCGTTATTATCAGGACCTTTACCTTATGAAGCGCGCAAACATCAATGCCATCCGCACAAGCCATTATCCCGATGCCGAAATCTTTTATGACCTTTGCGACGAGCTCGGTTTTTATGTAATGGATGAGGCTGACGTTGAAAGCCACGGTGTGCGCCGCAAAA
Source organism: Acutalibacteraceae bacterium (assembly GCA_045592705.1). Taxonomy (GTDB): domain Bacteria; phylum Bacillota; class Clostridia; order Oscillospirales; family Acutalibacteraceae; genus CAG-177. The sequence continues at coordinate 106,944 of JAZNVG010000039.1, forward strand.
ACTGCCCCGGCGATAATCCCAGATTCAAGCACGCTGTTATTGACCGCGCTCAGCGCATGGTACTGCGCGACCGCTCTCATCCCTGCGTTTGCTTCTGGTCACTCGGTAACGAGGCAGGCGACGGCAGCAACTTCCTGCACGAAAAGAATGCAATTCTCGAGCTTGACAAGACACGTCCCATTCACTATGAAGGTGACTTTGACTTTACAAAATCCGACCTTATCAGCCGTATGTATCCCGTTGAGGGCATTGTCAAAAAGCTCAAGGAGCAAGAGGAAATCAAAACATCGCTTTATGACAACGTTGCAAATGTCCTTGCTGCCGACAACAAACCCATTAAGGCAGAAGAATTTGCCGACAAACCCGTAATTTACTGCGAATATGCCCACGCAATGGAAAACAGCCTCGGCAATTTCCAGGAATATATGGATGTTTTTGAAAAATATGACCATATGTGCGGCGGATTTATCTGGGACTATGTTGACCAGTCAATTCGCAAGGTTGAAAACGGACGTGACAAATGGCTTTACGGCGGCGATTTTGATGAGGGCGCAACAAGCTATTATTTCTGCGCAAACGGCATTATCGGTGCCGACCGTGAGCCGCACCCGTCATACTACGAGGTAAAGAAGGTTTACTCAAACCTTGAAGCCAAAGAGGGCAATGCCGCCGCAGGCAGAATTATTATCAAGAACAAAAACCTTTTCATCTCCACCGAAGATTACGCAATCAAGTGGGTTGTCACCGTAAACGGCGACACTGCAATGAAGGGCAGAATTGATGACCTTGTTGTTGCTCCCCTTTCCGAAGAGGTTGTTCAGCTTCCCTTCACCCTTGACGAATTTGCCGCCGAGGGCGAGGTGCTGCTGACCGTTTCATTTATTCTCAAAACCGACAAGCCTTGGGCAAAGGCGGGCTTTGAGCAAAGCTTCAATCAGTTTATAATGCGCGAGTGCACCGCCGCAAAGGTGCATCCCTCAAACGGCGATATGAAATTTGCAAAAATCGGTGACAAAGTCAAAATCATCGGTCTTGATTTCTCTGCCGTTGTTACAAACGGTGCCGTCACATCGCTTAAATATGACGGCAAAGAGATTATTGACGAAAACTCTCCCCTGCGCCCCGACTTTTTCAGGGCACTCACCGACAACGATAGGGGTTATCTCAACTTCCAGCCGATTTTCGCAGGAATCCATCCGCTTTATCAGTGGCGCAGAAGCACCGCACAGACCGTTGCCGCTTCCGTAAATGCTGTTTCAACACCCAAGGGTGTTAAGGTCAGCGTTGTGTGGGTTGCCCCCTTCACCGCAGGCGTTACCACGGAATATCTCTTCGCACCCAACGGCGAGCTCACCGTTTCACACAAGGCAAGCGGTCTTTTCCTGCCGATGCTTAAAGTCGGTATGCGAATGGGCATCAAGAGCAGTCTTGACAACGTACAGTGGTACGGCAGAGGCCCGCACGAAAACTATTGCGACCGCAAAACAGGTGCAAGAATTGCAAAATTCAGCATGAAGGTTGCTGACCTTGAGCACCGCTATATGCGTCCTCAGGAAAACGGACACCGTTGCGACGTGCGCTCACTTTCACTCACCGACAACGCAAACAGCGGTATTCTTGTTGAGGCAATGGATATCCCCTTCGGCTTCAATGCAGGCTATTACAGCCCCGAAAAACTTGACAGTGCCGACCATCTTTACGAGCTTGCAAGCGACAACTGTATCACCCTTTGTCTTGACGCGGCAATGCGCGGTGTCGGCGGCGATATGCCCGGCTGTGCTTACCTTCACAAACCCTATAAGCTCAAGTGCGGCAGAAAATATGCCTTCACATTCAGAATTTCAAGAGTGTAATTATGGACAAAACCAACGCAATGCGTCTGCTTGACGGCGCAAAAATCGCTTATACTGTGCACGAATACGAGGTTGACGAAAACGACCTTTCGGGCGAGAGCACCGCAAAAAAACTCGGTATCCCGCCCGAGCAGATTTTCAAAACGCTTGTCATCAGCGGCGAAAAACACGGCTTTGCCGTTTGCTGCATCCCCTCAAACGAAGAGCTTGACCTCAAAAAGGCCGCAAAGCTTTTCGGCGAGAAAAAGATGGAAATGCTTCACGTCAAGGATTTGCTTAAAACAACCGGCTACATCCGCGGCGGATGCACCCCCGTCGGGATGAAAAAAGCTTTTCCGACCGCCTTTGATGAAACGGCAATTCTGTTTGACCGCATTTTTGTAAGCGCGGGTGTGCGCGGCGCAATGCTTGAGCTTGAGCCGACTGCCCTTTGCGATTTTGTCGGTGCAACATTCAGCGATGTAATAAAATAAAAAACAACAGCAGTCTGCTTGGGTATTCCTTGCAGACTGCTGTTTTTATTATCAATATGTGTGATCGCAGATTTCTTTTATTTTTGCCTTGAGCTTTAAGAAATCCTCAAGCGCATCAGGCTTCTGACGGGGATTTCTCAGCAATGCGGCAGGGTGGAATGTGCCCATAAAGAGCATTCCGCCTTTTTCAATGAATTCACCGTGCTGTTGAGTCACTTTGAAATCTTTTGAAATGAGTCGCTGTGCCGAAATTCTGCCAAGGCACACAACAATTTTCGGTTTTATCAGACGGGTTTGCTCGCGCAGCCAGCCGATGCACGCCTCCTGCTCTTCGGGCAGGGGGTCACGGTTTTCGGGGGGACGGCATTTTACCATATTTGCAATGTAGATGTTCTTTTTTCTGTCAAGACCGACCGCTTCAAGGTATTTGTCAAGAAGCTGACCGCCCCTGCCCACGAAAGGCTCACCCTGCAAATCCTCGTTTCTGCCGGGACCTTCGCCGACAAAAAGCACCTCGGCATTTTCGTTACCGATGCCGAAAACAAGGTTTGTGCGCGTGCGGCAAAGCCCGCATTTTTCACACTTAAGGCAATCTTTTTTCAGTTGTTCGAAATTGTCATACATCGCTTTCACCCCATTTGCTATATACCTCGCGGGATTTTTCCGCATCAATATAAATCTGAGCACTGAGCACATCAAGGTTTGCAAATTTCTGTTCGCCTCTTAAGTATTTAAGCAGCTTAACCTCGATATCCTTTCCGTAAAGGTCGGCACTGAAATCGAGAATACAGGTTTCACTGCGCAGCTCTTTGCCGTTAACGGAGGGACGCACTCCGATATTTGTCACCGAAGGATATTCTCTGCAGTCAACCTTTGCCGCCGAAGCATAAACGCCGACTTTCGGCACGGTGAAGTTTTCGGGAAAATACTGATTTATTGTCGGCGCACCGATGAGTCTGCCGATTCTGTCACCGCTGACAACGGTCAGTTTATACATAAACGGTCTGCCGAGCATTTCGTTTGCGGTTTCAAAATCACCGTTCATCACGCTTTCGCGGATTCGTGTTGAGCTGATGTCCGCGCCGCTGTATTCGACGCTTTTGCACACGGTGCACTCAATCCCCGCCCTTTTGCAAAGGCCTTTGAGGGTCTGACTTGTGCCGGTTGCACCTGCGCCGAAGGTGTAATCTTCACCGCAACAAACTGCGGCAGCATTGAGCCTGCCGACAAGAATTTCCTGAACAAACTGCTCACAAGAAAATTTTTGGATTTTTTTAAACTCGATAACCGCGCTTTCTGCGCCCATTTCCGAGATTATTTCCTCACGCAGATTTTCCTGAAGCAAGGCAGTGGGCGCTTTGCCGCTGATGACAGACAGCGGATGCACGTCAAAAAGAGCAACAACAGGCAAAAGCCCCTGCTCTTTATAAGCGAGAGCCGAGGCTATGACTGCGATATGTCCCCTGTGCAGGCCGTCAAACGTGCCGAGTGCAACAGCGGTCTTTTGTCCGTTAAAGACTGACAAAAGCTCACCCTTTACTTCTTTTTGTGTTCCAGCTTCATTCTGGTTTCCTTTGAAAGAATTCTCTTTCTCAGGCGCAACGAAATCGGAGTTACCTCAAGCAACTCGTCATCCTTTATGAATTCCATGCACTGTTCAAGGCTCAGATTGCTGGGCGGAACAAGGCGCAAAGCGTCATCGGAGCCCGAGGCACGGGTGTTTGTAAGATGCTTCTGTTTGCAGACATTGCAGACAATGTCTTCGTTTTTGGCACACTCACCGACAATCATGCCCTCATAAACCTCAACACCTGCGCCGATAAAAAGGCGGCCTCTGTCCTGAGTGTTGAAAAGGCCGTAGCCTGTGCTTGTGCCGGTTTCGTGAACGACAATTGAGCCGCGCTCACGCGTCTGAATGTCACCCTTGTAGGGAGCGTAGCCGTCGAAAAGCTGATTCATAATGCCGTTGCCGTTTGTATCCGTAAGGAATTCCGAGCGATAACCGATAAGTCCGCGTGAAGGAATTTTAAACTCAAGGTGGGTTGAGCCGCCCTCGCGCGCACCCATATTTTCAAGCTCCGCCTTGCGGGAGCCGAGCTTTTCAATAACGGCGCCGACATACTGCTCAGGCACCTCGACAATCAGAAGCTCCATCGGCTCATACAGCTCACCGTCGATTTCTTTATAAATCACCTTGGGGCGTGAAACCTGGAATTCATAGCCCTGACGGCGCATTGTTTCAATAAGGATTGAAAGATGAAGCTCGCCTCTGCCCGAAACCTTGAAGGTATCGGTTGTTTCGGTCTCTTCAACGCGCATACTGACGTTTGTTTCAACCTCTTTGAAAAGACGGTCACGGATATTTCTTGATGTGACAAACTTGCCTTCGCGACCGGCGAAGGGGCTGTCGTTAACAATGAAATTCATTGAGATTGTCGGCTCATCAATCTTGATGAAAGGCAGGGGGTCAACGTGGTCAACCTCACAAGCCGTTTCACCGATATTGATATCGGCAATACCCGAAACGCAGACGATGTCGCCTGCCTCGGCACTTTCGCACTCCACACGGCTCAGACCCTCAAACTGATAAAGTCGGGAAATCTTGACAGCCTGCTGTGTTTCGTCGGTTTTGCAAAGAATAACCTGCTGGCCGCGCTTTATTCTGCCGCGCTCGACTCTTCCGACACCGATTCTGCCGATGTAATCGTCATAATCAAGGCTTGAGAAAAGAATCTGCAACGCACCGTCGGGGTCACCCTCGGGTGCATCGATATTCTCAAGAATTGCGTCGAAAAGAACACGCATATCGCCTGACCTGACCGTCGGATCAAGTGAAGAATAGCCATCTCTTGCCGATGCATAAACAACGGGGAATTCGAGCTGATCTTCATCTGCACCAAGGTCGATGAAAAGGTCAAGCACTTCGTCAACAACCTCGTCGGGGCGTGCGTTGGGACGGTCGATTTTGTTGATGACGACAAGAACTTTTTTCTTTAAGCCGAGAGCTTTTTTAAGAACAAAGCGTGTCTGCGGCATACAGCCCTCAAAAGCATCAACAAGAAGCACAACGCCGTCAACCATCATCAGAATGCGCTCAACCTCGCCGCCGAAATCGGCGTGACCGGGGGTGTCAACAATGTTGATTTTTGTGTTTTTGTAGTGTACTGCGGTGTTTTTGGAAAGGATTGTAATTCCTCTTTCACGCTCAAGGTCGTTGGAGTCCATAACTCTGTCTGCGACCTGCTCGTTTTCACGGAAAGTGCCGCTCTGCTTGAGAAGCTCGTCAACAAGGGTTGTCTTGCCGTGGTCAACGTGAGCGATGATTGCGATATTTCTTAAATCTCTTTTATTGGACAAGGGGGTCACCTTTTCTCTGAAATAAATGTGAATGTAAAATCAGGCGTTTCTGATTTTATATGTAATTATTTTTCAACCTGAAAGCCCTCTTTTGCACGCTTCTCGGCAAGGTCTGAAAGCATTTTTTCCTTGTTCTTGCCCGAAATCTTATAGAAGAACATCGGAATTGAGCAAAGAAGCATACTGATACCGGGAAGAAGCGAAACAAGGGTAAACATTGCAAATCTCTGACCGGGGTCAACATCGGTTGCCGCCATAATTGCTTCCTTTGAAAGCATTGCTGCAGGGTCCATGTCAATCGCCATATAAAGTACAATGATTCCGCAGGTTGAGAATGCGTTGCCGATTTTGTTGATGAAGCCCTGACACGCAGAGCCGAGACCGTTTTCTCTTACGCCCGTTGTAAGCTCCATATAGTCAAGGCTGTCACAAATCATTGCGTAGGAAATGACATTGATAACACCGAGGGGAATCGACTGAACAACGATGAACGGAGCAAGAATATAGATGCTTGCAAGACCCGTTGCATAGCCAATGACGGTTGTTAAAATGCTTGCCGCAAAGCCTGCAAGGCAGGTTGTGATAACAATTTTCTTAAAATCAAACTTCTTCATAAGTATGGGCATAACAAGAGTTGTGCCGAACATACCGACGATTGTGCAGACCTGGAAAATAGTCTTGACAAGACTGATGCTGTTGAGTATATCGGCCTGAGTGGGGTTTTCGGGACCGATGTAGAAGGAATAACGTGCAACGTGGATTGCCGCCGCCTGAACAAGATATCTTCCGCTGGAAAGAATACCCATCATAACAACAAGCATAAGGGGCTTACAACGGAAAATTCTTGAAAGGCTGCCGGGCTGACCCGGTGTCTTCTTCTTGTTGGGAAGCGTAACTCTTTCCTTGATGTGGAAATAGCTGTTGACATACATTATTCCGCCGATAACAACGGCAAAAAGAGCAATGAGGAAATATTTTCTCTTTTCAAAATCAAGAGGATTGGGTGCATTGCCCGATTTTGCGTAAATTGCATTGAGAATAAGCGGAATTGCAAGGAAAAGAACCTCGGGCAAAGCCGAGCCGATGCTGTTGATGATTTTTGTGAACGAAATGACGTCGCTTCTCTCTTTTGAGTTGGGAGTGAGGACGTTGGGAAGTGACCAGAAAGGAACATCCGCCACGGTGTATGCCATACCCCAGAGAATATAACCCGCCGCCGAGAAAATCATAAGCGGAGCCTGCTCAAGGTTGGGGCTGAGATACATAAGAAGAGTGAGAACGGCAATAACGGGGGTTGCCATAATGATATAAGGCTTCATTCTGCCGTTTTTCATTGTTCTTCTGTCAACAATCATACCCATCATCGGGTCGTTGATTGCATCCCACACTCTTGCGCCGAGCATGAGAACCAGCACAAACATCAGCGGAAGCTGAAGAACATTAACATAGTAATCGCTGATGTAGCTGGACATCATTGCATAAATCATACCCTGACCGCCTGCGCCCAGAGCAAACATCCACAGCTCTTTTTTGCTTACATATTTATCCATAATTACCTCCACAAAATTGGGACGATAGTCTGTTCACATATCGTCCCAATTGCTTTCTGCGGTTAAAAACCTTATGTAATTATTCGCCCTTCATTTCGAGGAGCTTTACCTTGCCGTCATAGGAAGCCTGGCTGACCTTAATTGAATCAGTGATAGCTGCCTTGATGTCGTCTTCGGTTGCGCCAAGCTCAACAGAATATTTTCTGTCAATGAAGAGGTTGATTGCCATGATGTCGGCAAGTCCGTCAACGTCGATACCGCTTTCAATGCCCTTTTCGGCATATTCTTTCTTGACCTTGCCAAGACCCATACGCATCATCCAGGGAGCAACGCTGAGGATTTTTCTGTTTTCGCCCATACCTCTTGCGGCATAGACTATCTTAAGGAATTCCTTCCATGTCATGTTATACATACTGATGGGCCAAGCCTTTGCGCCCTTTGACTTTTCAGCCGCGCCGACAATAACCTCGCCGACCTGACGGACTGTAAGCATTGCTGTGCCGCCGCCGGGATACATTGTAAGGGGCAGCTTATCCATCATCTTGATCTGCTCAATGAGGATAACCCAGACAGGCTTTCTGCCGGGCTGTGTGCCGAAGATGTAGGGAAGCTCAAGAACTGCAACATCGAAGTTTTCGTCAGCAAAGGAGAAGGCAACCTTTTCCTGCTCGATACGGCTTCTGATGTAGGGATGCTTTTCCGTAAGCTTCATATCGGGGCGCTCTTTTGCAAGGAATGCAAAGTATGAGCCGAGGATAACAGCGCTCTTGAGACCGCACTCTTTGCAGAGGGGGAGAAGTCTCTCAAGGGGAGCAATGTTGTATTTGTAATATGCGTCATAAACAGGTGCGGGGAATTCAACTCTTTCATCAATACCTGCGGCGAAAACGAAGCAATCACAGCCTGTGATCATCTCTCTGATTTCGTCATCGGATTTTTCATAGAGGTTGCACATAACAATGTCCATTTCCTTTGGGATGGGAGCTCCTTCGGGAAGGGGGGGCAGAGCAACGCTCTTAACCTCGTGACCTCTTTCGATGAAAATGCGAGCAGCTTCGCAACCGAGCAAACCGGTGCCGCCAATCATAAATACCTTCATGTTTTTTCCTCCTGCTGACAAAATATAATGTAATATTACGTATTTATAACAGTATATAACGATTTTGCAAAACAGTCAAGCTTTTTAATTCTTAAACGCCGCAATAATCTCATAAATTGCCCTGGATGTGCGGGCAATCGGCAAGCCGACAACGTTGAAATAATCGCCTTTTATTCCGCGCACAAGAACACAGCCCTTGCCCTGAATACCGTAGGCACCTGCTTTGTCGTCGCATTCGCCGGTTACAACATAAGAGTCAATCTCTTTTTCGCTGAGCATATAAAACTCAACGCCCGTACTTTCCGCAAAAGAAATTTCCATGCCGCCGCACATCACGCAAACGCCCGTGATAACCGTGTGTGTTCTGCCGGAAAGTGAAGCAAGCATCTTTTTTGCATCTGCCCTGTCGGCAGGCTTGCCCATAATTTCATTGTCAAGCACGACGATTGTGTCTGCGCCGACAACAACGCTGTCCGGGTGATTTTTTGCAACAGCCGCCGTTTTTCTGCGTGCGGTGATGAGCGCCGCCTCCTGCGGCGGTGTTCCCTCGGGCACGCTTTCGTCAACGTCTGAAACCTCAACCGAAAAATCAAAGCCTGCCGTTGACATAAGTTCACGCCTTCGCGGTGAAGCGGAGGCAAGGATTATTTCCATTTTCAAAACCTCCTCAGATAAGACCTTTTTGCTTAAGAAGCGCGACCTTCATAATGCCCGCCTGAGTTTTTCCGTCGGGAATTTCATTGTTAAGCACCATTTCAACGCATTTTTGGAGCGGGATTTTCTCAACTTCAAGAAATTCGTCTTCGTCAAGGTCAAGATTTGTAAAGCTAAGGTCTTTTGCCGCATAAATATATATTATTTCGCCGCAATAACCGGGGGTGGGATAAAATTTGCCGAGATTGAAATACTCAGCGGCAACTGCTCCCGTTTCTTCGCGAAGCTCTCGCTTGCCTGCCTCAAACGGGTCTTCTCCCTTTTCAAGCTTGCCTGCCGGCAATTCAAGAACAACCTCAGAATAAGGGTATCTGAACTGTCTGACCAAAAGAAGCTCGTCGTTTTCGGTAAGCGCCGCAACGGTTACACCGCCCGGATGCTCGACAACCTCCCGTTTACATTCTTTGCCGTTTGAAAGCATGGCCGTATCAACGCGTGTGTTGATTATTTTACCTTCGTAAACATATTTTTGAGTAAGTGTTTTTTCAATAAGCTCCATTTTGTGCTCCTTAGGTAATAATTTTATAAGAGGTGATTTTTTGAGTTACATAACCGCCGCTCAGCGGCCAAGTTATGCCGTTCAAAAAGAAATGATGTTCAATTTAAAGCACGCCTATCCGTTTCTCAACTGCGGCTTTGTCGGCAGCAGCCTTTGCTCACGCCGCCTTCTTTCGCTTTCGCTGGGCAACGGTAAAAATCCCGTTGTGCTCGCGGCAGGCTTTCACGCGCAGGAATGGCTGACGGTGCTTGCCCTTTACCGTTTGGCAGAATTGCTGTGTCGGTCACGGACAACCGGCGAGGATATCTGCGGAATTTTTGCGGCAGGTGCAACCGCAGACCGCGAGGTAATTATCATCCCCTGCGTTAATCCCGACGGTGTTGAAATTGCTCTTAACGGAGCAAACACCGCTCTCCAATATGAGCAGACCGTTTTAAAAGCAAGCGGCGGAGATTTGAGCAACTGGAATGCAAACGCACGCGGTGTGGATATCAACCACAATTTTGATGCAGGATGGTCAATTCTGCGCCGAGAGGAAATTGCCTCAGGAATTACGGGGCCTGCGCCTCGCCGCTACGGAGGCTTTGCACCCGAAAGTGAGCCTGAAACGCAGGCGCTGGCAGATTTGTGTATGCGTGTCAATCCGCGCAGGGTGGTTGCCCTTCACAGTCAGGGTGAAGAAATTTTCTGGCAGTATTCCGACAAAACACCCGAAGGTGCAAAGGAAACGGCGCAGATTCTTGCCGCCGCAAGCGGTTACACCCTTGTCGAAAACTCAGGCCTTGCCTCACACGGAGGCTTCAAGGACTGGTTTATTGAATGTTTTGAAAAGCCAGGTTTTACTTTTGAACTTGGCAAGGGCCGGAATCCCCTGCCGCTTGAGGAATTTGAGCCGATTTTTTCAAAAGCATTGAAAATGCTTTTGCTCAGCATAATTTTATAGGCGATAAAAAAATCCCGTAATGCGTCAGCATTGCGGGATTTTGGATGTTTGGAATTAGTCTTCGTCGTCGCAGCAGCCGCAGTCGCACTCAATCTCAAACTCGAGAAGCTCGTTGCAAGCGGGGCAATTGATGCTGCCTTCTTCAAGGATTTCTTCATCAACGCTGATGATTTCACCGCAGGAAGGGCACTCGACATCGTAGTAATCAAACTCGTCGTCGTAATCGTCGTCACAGCAATCGCAATCGTCAAACTCTTCGTAGAAGCACTCTTCGAGCTCTTCAAGGTCTTCATCAATTGCATCAACCTGCTCGCCGATGATGGCGACTTCGTCCTCAAGGTCGCTGACGGAAAGAGCAAGGTCATCAAGAATATCCATCATTGCGTTGATAACTTTAACCTCGGGCTTATCTGCATCGAGAGCAAGACCCTCTGCAAGACCCTTGAGATATGCAACTTTTTCTGTAAGTGTCATTTCTTTTTCCTCCTGATAAGATATAATATATTTTCTCTGAAAAATACGTAATTATGCTCTGCTGAGATACTCGCCTGTACGTGTATCGACAACAATCATTTCGCCCTCTTCGATAAAGAGAGGAACCTTAACCTCGGCACCGGTTTCAAGAGTTGCGGGCTTTGTTGCGTTTGTTGCTGTGTTGCCTGCGAAGCCGGGGTCAGTGTTTGTTACCTGAAGAGTAACTGTTGTGGGGGGCTCAACACCGAAAACGTTGCCCTTGTAAGAAAGGATGCGGCAAGTTTCGTTTTCTTTAACGAACTTGAAGTTTTCGGGAAGTGTATCTGCGTTGATGGGAACCATATCAAAGGTTTCGGGATCCATGAAGTAGTAAAGGTCGCCGTCCTGATATGAATATTCCATTTCCTTGCGCTCAATGTAAGCGGTGGGGAACTTGTCGGTGGGGCTGAATGTGCGCTCAATAACTGCGCCTGCGATAACGTTTCTCAGCTTTGTTCTGACAAAAGCAGCACCCTTGCCGGGCTTTACGTGCTGGAACTCGATAATCTGATAAACCTGACCTTCCATTTCGAAGGTTACGCCGTTTCTGAAATCGCCTGCTGATACCATAAATATATCTCCTTAAATGTTATGTTTGCTGTTTTATTTTATACTATTCCTATAGACTTTTCAAGCTTTTTTTGAAAATTACCTTATTAATTATATAATTATAAGGCTTTTCGGGCTTGCTGTGAGGTTTTTGTGAGACTTTTCGGTGATTAAAGCCATATCTTCAATTCTGACACCGAACCTGTCGGGCAGATAAATTCCGGGCTCAACGGTGACAACATTGCCCGCCTGCAAAACGGACTTGCTCTTTGGTGAAAGACTCGGGCCCTCGTGAATTTCAACGCCGACACCGTGACCCGTGCCGTGACCGAAAAAGTCGCCGTAACCGCTTGCCGCAATAATATCGCGTGCCGCAGCATCCGCTGCCGCGCAGTCAACACCGGCTTTCAATGAAGCAAGCGAAGCCGCCTGTGCCGCAAGAACAATGTCGTAAATTTCTTTTTGCTCATCGCTGACATTTCCGACAGCAACCGTTCTTGTCATATCACTGTGATAGCCGTCAACCACCGCGCCGAAATCAAGGGTAACAAAGTCGCCGTTTTCTATTTTTTTATTACCCGGCACACCGTGCGGCATTGATGAATTCTTTCCGCTGACCGCAATTGTTTCAAAGGAAACCGCATCCGCACCGCCGCAAAGCATCAGAAAATCCAGCTTTAAGGCAACTTCCCTTTCGGTAACACCGACGCGGATAAAATCAAGAATTTCAAGGAAGGCTTTTTCGGCAATTTTCTGTGCGGCAAGAATTTTTTGAACCTCGTCCTCACTTTTTATCTGGCGGATTGCATCAATTTCTTTGTCAAGCTTCTCACCGCCGACAAGATTGCACACACCGTCAAGGTGCTTTTGCAATCTTTCAAAGGTGTCAAGCGTCATCCGTGACGATTCGATGTAAAGCTTTTCAATTCCTGCCGCCGCAACAAGCTCTTTCAACTGCTCGCCGCCGCTTTTCATTTCAACAATTTCGTCACAGCCGTCAACGGTTTTGTGCGCCGCCTCGATATAGCGCGAATCCGTCATATAGACACTTTTTCCGGCGGTTACGAAAATCCACGCGTTTGACGAATCAAAGGCGGTGAAATACCGTCCGTTTTCGGGGGAAACAATAAGATAACCCTCGTTTTCTTTTAAAGTTTTTGCAAGTGCCGTGATATTCATGCAATCACCTTTCCGAAAAAAGAATAACGGCAGACTGATACAGCCTGCCGCAATCTTAAAAATTACTTAAACTTGCGCTTACGAGCAGCCTCAGACTTTTTCTTTCTCTTAACCGAAGGCTTTTCGTAGTGTTCTCTTTTGCGAACCTCTTGGATGACGCCGTCTCTGGAAGTCTGTCTTTTGAATCTTCTGAGAGCGTTGTCAAGGGACTCGCCTTCCTTAACTTTTACCTGACTCACTTTATTCCCTCCCTCCGCTTTTTTGCAGGGGCTAATTTTTCATAGCTTGAAAGACATTATACTATAACCGATATTGCGTTGTCAATATCAAAATCAGTTATTTTCGCCTTATTTTGAGGGTCTGACAACAATATTTACCAGTCTGCCCTTAACATAAAGCTCTTTTACGATTGCCATGCCGTCAATTGCTTCCTTGATTTTTTCAAGCTCTTTTGCCATTGCAACGGCTTCATCTGCACCGATTTCGGCAGGAACAACAAGACGGTCACGAACCTTGCCGTTAATCTGAACGGCAATTTCGATTTCGTCATCAACGCACTTTGCCTCGTCATAGCCGCACCACTCGGCAGTGGCAAGCATACCCTCAAAGCCTGCGTTTTCCCACATTTCCTCTGTGACGTGAGGAGCGATGGGGTTAAACAGGGTGAGGAAAGTTTTAAGCTCTGCCTTGTTGATGCTGCCTTTTTCATAAATTGCGTTGAGCAGAGTCATCAGTGCGGCAATTGCCGTGTTGTACTTGAGTGTTTCAAGGTCTTCGGAAACCTTTTTGATTGTCTTATGGAAGGGTGTTTCGAGCTCTTTTGAATAAGTATCGCCGTCGGTAAGAATATCGGCAAGACCCCAGACTCTGTCAATGAATCTCTTACAGCCCTTAACACTGCTTTCAGACCACGGTGCTGCCTTTTCATAGTCACCCATAAAGAGGACGTAAGTTCTCAGAACATCGGCGCCGTAAACGTCAACAACTGCGTTGGGGTCAACAACGTTGCCCTTTGACTTTGACATTTTTTCGCCGTCGGGACCGAGGATAAGACCCTGAGCCGTTCTCTTTGCATAAGGCTCGGCATAAGGTACTTCGCCAAGGTCAAAGAGGAATTTATACCAGAAGCGTGAATAGATAAGGTGACGTGTTACGTGCTCCATACCGCCGTTGTACCAGTCAACGGGCATCCAGTATTTAAGCTTTTCGGGGTCAGCGAAAGCCTGAGTATTGTTGGGGTCGATGTAGCGCAGGAAATACCAGGATGAGCCTGCCCACTGGGGCATTGTGTCGGTTTCGCGCTTTGCCGCACCGCCGCACTTGGGGCAGGTGCAGTTGACGAAGGAGTCAATCTTGGCAAGCGGGCTTTCACCGTCCGTGCCGGGTTCAAAATTTTCAACCTTGGGAAGCTCAAGGGGAAGCTCTTCATAGGGTACGGGAACAATGCCGCACTCGGGGCAGTGAACAATCGGGATGGGCTCGCCCCAATATCTCTGGCGGTTGAATGCCCAGTCATTCATCTTGTACTGAACGCCCTTTTCGCCGATACCCTTTTCCTGCAGGTATTCAGCCATCTTTTCGATGGAATCTTTCTTGTTTGTAAAGCCGTTGAGGAAGCCGGAATTTACCATTTCGCCGTCGCCGGTGTAGGCTTCTTTTGAAATGTCGCCGCCCTTGATGACCTCGATAATGTCGATGCCGAATTTCTGAGCGAACTCATAGTCTCTCTGGTCGTGTGCGGGAACAGCCATAATTGCGCCGGTGCCGTAGCCCATCATTACATAGTCGGAAATGTAAATCGGAATTTCCTTGCCGTCAACGGGATTAACGGCTGTGAAGCCTTCAAGTCTGACGCCTGTCTTTTCCTTGACAAGCTGTGTTCTTTCGAAGGCGGATTTTTTACTGCAGACATCTCTGTAAGCTTCAACGTCTGCCATATTGCCGATTTTGTCGGCATATTTGTCAATAAGAGGATGCTCGGGAGCCATAACCATAAAGGTTACGCCGAAAAGAGTGTCGGGACGGGTGGTGTAAATCTTAAGGCTTTCGTCTGTGCCGTTGATTGTGAAATTGACGAAGGCACCGGTTGATTTACCAATCCAGTTTTCCTGCTGAAGCTTGATGTTGGGCAGGTAGTCAACATCCTTAAGACCCTCGAGAAGCTTGTCGGCATATTCCGTGATGCGAAGATACCAGACATCCTTGGACTTCTGAACAATGTCACTGTGGCAGATGTCACACTTGCCGCCCTGAGAGTCTTCGTTTGAAAGAACAACCTTACAGGAGGGGCAGTAGTTGACAAGAGTCTTGTCCCTGAAAACGAGATTATGCTCAAACATTTTAAGGAAAATCCACTGTGTCCACTTGTAGTAATCTTCCTGTGTTGTGTCAACAACTCTTGTCCAGTCAAAAGAGAAGCCGACTCTTCTGAGCTGGTCAGAGAATTTTTCGATATTCCGGTCTGTTACCTCACGGGGATGAATGCCCGTTTTGATTGCGTAGTTTTCAGTCGGCAGACCGTAAGCGTCAAAGCCGATGGGAAAAAGAACGTTGTAGCCCTGCATTCTTCTCTTACGGCTGACAACCTCAAGACCCGAATAAGCCTTGATATGACCGACGTGCATACCCGCGCCGCTGGGGTAAGGAAATTCTACAAGAGCATAGAATTTGGGCTTGTCGGAATTGTCCTGAGCGCAGAAAACGCCGCTCTGCTCCCATTTATCCTGCCATTTTTTCTCGATATTTTTAAAATCGTACTGTGCCATATTTTTACTCCCTCCGAAGTGCGATTAATCTTCCGTAATTATATCCGACAAGTCAAGCTTATCGGCATCTGCCCACAGTCTTTCAAGGTTGTAGTAATCTCTGCTTTCCCTGTCAAAAACGTGAACGATGACACTGCCGTAATCAAGCAGAATCCAACCCGTTGCCCTGCCCTCGAAATGGATGGGGTCAACGCCGAGTTTCTTGATTTCATACTCAACATCGTCGGCAAGCGCCTTGGTGTGAGTGTTTGATGTGCCCGAAGCAATAACAAAGAAATCGGAAACAATTGTCAGGTCTTCCGTTTTGATGGCAACAATATTTTCAGCCTTTTTTTCGTCAAGAACTTTGGCAATTGCTCTTACAAGTTCAACCGGATTCATAGTTTACTCTCCTTCCGCATTGTTCATTTCGTTGTAGCAATCGACCGTTGCCGGGTGTGGCACCCTGCCGTCGGACGAAACCTTTTTTATTGTGTATTCGCTTGTGTATTTTATTGCGCTTTCGAGCGATTTTTTTGCTTTTTCGCGCACAATCTCAACGTCGGGATAATTCCTGTCCGCCGAGATAAAGTCTGCAATGTAAACAATTTTGTCAAGCAGGGTCATTCCTGCGCGACCCGTTGTGTGCCAACGCACGGCACTTAAAATATCTTCGTCCTCAACGGTTTTTTCCGTTCTCAGAAAAGCCTCGCCTGCAATGGCGTGCCAGATTTTCGGATTTTCCTCATCCGACTTGGTAAAAAGAAGTCCCGCCTTTTCAATTGCCGTCCTTTGCTCCTGACGCGGCGCATTCTTCATCACGTCGTGCAAAAGACCTGCAAGATATGCTTTTTGCGGATCGGCGCCGTAGCGCACGGCAAGCTCTTTTGCGCTTTCGGCGACACAAAGGCTGTGGTAAAAGCGGTAATCGTCAAGCTTTTGGCGAATAAGATTTACATAAGAATCATAACCGCGGTAAAGACCGTTTTTTGCGATATATTCCGCAACCGACGGGGAAACAACGCCGCTTATATCGCCGCCGTGCGCGACTGTTTCACGGATTTCGGTTGAGCTTATCTCAATCGGGTCTGCCGTAAAATATACGATTTTTTCTTTCTCCGCCTCGGTGAACTGACTAAGATCGGGTGTGTAATCCATTGTCCGCCTTGCCGCACAAACCGTGGCAAGCGAAAGAATTTCTTCATACTTATACCATTGTGTAAAGGTGTCAAGCATATCCGAGCCGATTATCAGAAACATCTCGCCGTCGGGATATCTGAGTTTAAGCTCTCTGAGAGTATCCACCGTGTAGCTTTTTTCGCCGCGCTCAAGCTCAATTGTGTCAACCGCCAGCCGCTTGTCGCAGCCGAAAAGCAGGCGGCACATTTCGAGCCTGTCCGCTTCGCCTGCGAGTGAATCTGCCGCTTTATGCGGCGGAATGCAGGTGGGGATAATAAGAACGCTGTCAAGGGCGAACCTTTCGGCCGCCCTTAAAACAAGCTTTAAATGTCCGTTGTGCGGCGGATTGAACGTTCCGCCGAAAATACCTAATCTGATAATAACCGCTCCCGATTATTTGAGATTTACTTTTTTCTCCATAAGGTATGAGGTTGCAAAGAACATTCCGACAACCTCAAGCAGGCAGAAAATAAAACCTGCAATTTCAATTTTCAGCTCTCCCTGAACGGGCTGTGCATACTGGTCAAACAGCAGGCGTGTGCCCTCTTCGGAAAAAGCAACGTAAAGTGCAACGTTTTCTGTAAGCCAGGTGAAAACATTGACAGAGGCAATCATAAGAACAAAGAAAACAACAACCGTTGTAAGGCCGCCCATCTTCTGGAAAATTCTGATGTTGGCGCAGGTTATTGAAAAATAAAGCAGTGCGATGAACACGGTGATGAGCACAAACAGCATCAGAGCGAAGAAAACAACAAGCGCTTTGATAACAACGGCGGAGGGAACACCCGTGAAGCTTGCAACAAGCTCGGTGAACAGCTGAGAAAGCTCTTCGCCGAAGGTCTGATCCATATATTCCTCAGCAGCATCCTTGACGTAATAGAAAACGCCGACCCAGATACCCAGAGCAACGCCGTAGCTGATAAGCATCCAAGAGCAGGATGTGAACAGCTTTGAGAAAAGAAGCTGGTTGCTCGTGACGGGAAGGGTGAACGAAAGATAACCCTGAGGTCCGTAAAGTGTCTTTTTGAAATTGGAAATGATGAAAACAAAGGTTACGATGTTTGCGACAACACCGACAACCGCAAGAGCGATTGTGCCGGCAGTTTTAATCCACGAAATGTCGAGCAGATATGCAATCATCAACAAACCGACTGTTGCCGCCATAGCAATGTAAACAAAGCCCATTGTGTAGGCGCTTGCCTTGAAATCATTCTTAATTAACTTGCCAAGCATATCCGAACACCTCCTTGAACAAATCGTCAATTGTTTTACCGTCTTTTGTGAGATTTTCAACGGTGTCTTTTACAAGAACATTGCCGCGGCCAATCATAAGGATTGAGTCAAAAACTCTCTCAACGTCATAAATAAGGTGGGTTGAAAGCAGAATTGTTGAGTCCTGGCGGTGATTTTTCATAATTGTGTCAAGAATGAAAGCTCTTGCCGCGGGGTCAACGCCGCCCATAGGTTCGTCAAGAATATAGATATCGGCATTTCTGCACATAACGAGCAGAAGCTGAAGCTTTTCCTGCATACCCTTTGACATTGTTTTGATTTTCTGCTTTTCGGGCAGCTGGAAAGTGTGGAGCATTTCCATTGCCTTTGCCTTGTCAAAATCCTTGTAGAAATCGGCAAGATAATTGATTGCGTCGATTGAACGCATCCAGTCTGCAAGATAAGTTTTTTCGGGCAGATAGGCAACCTTTGCCTTTGTCAGCTTGCCGGGCTTTTTGCCGGCAACAAGAACCTCGCCCGAATAGTCATTGATAAGACCGGTCAGAATTTTGATGAGCGATGTTTTACCGCTACCGTTGGGGCCGAGCAGACCGATAATCTGGCCGCCGTCAAAATCAAACGACACGTTGTTGAGAACCTGATGGCTGCCGTATGATTTGGACAGATTTTTAACCGAAATGATTTTTTCCATTTTTACCTCCGTACAAACTTTTTGTATGCCTGATGAGCAAAGCTCATACTTTTCCATAATAAAAGTATTATAACACCGCTCTTTTAAAATTTAAAGTAAAAAATACAATTTTTCTTGAAAAATATATTAAATAAATGTAAATTCCGCCCCGACCTGACCGGTCGGAGCGGAAAAACTTGAGATTTTTTTATTTTGCGACGATTAATCGGCAGATTCTTTTGCCTCTTTGATTACATCGTCGGGGATTGCTTCGCCGTGTTTTACAAACATCAGGCAGAACATTGAAAGCAGGAAGGTAATGGGGCTGTAATAGAACAGCGACATATAGGTGCCTGCAAACATTCTGATGAAGCCGTAAATGATGGGTGTTGCAATCTGTGCGGAGAAGGTTGCGGTGTAGTAATAGCCGGTGAATGTGCCGACCTTTTCAATGCCGCCGATTTCAAGAACGAGAGGCAGAGTGTTAACGGTGATGAACATATTTGCCGCACCGCCGAGGATGAGAACGGGGTAAATGAGGATTCTCAGAATTGCAATGATACCTGCAACGGTTGCGTTGACGGAAGTCATTGCCTCGGCAAAGCCGACATTTGCATCAGCACCGAGAACACCTGAAGCAACAGCGGTAATGCCGTCCTTGCCGGTGACGGTTTCGTCAAATGCGGCATAATCTGCATAGCCGTCAAGAGATGTGCCGGCTTCTTTTGCGTTGAGATATTCAACATAAGCTTCCATTGAAAGGGTTTCTTCACCCTCTGCAAGGGCAGCGTTGTAATCGTTAATCTGGTTGTTGATTACGGTGTAAGCGTTGTTAACGGTAACATACTTGGAAATGCTCAAATCCTGCTTGCCGAGCATTGCGACAAAGATGCCGAGGAAAACAACAAAAGCGGCAAGGAAGATTGCAAGACCGGCAATGATGGTCTTCTTTCTGCCGAATTTTTTACCCATTTTGCCTGCAGGCAGAGCTGCAAGGCCCGAGCAAACGGCAAAAATAAGCATAATGATTGTTGCCTCGGAGGTAATCATATGAAGAATTTCCTGTGCAAAAAGCGCAAAGAAGGTGGTGATTGCGTTGCTGCCGCAGAAAAGGAAGAAAAGAGTTGCAAGCATAAAGCCGAGGCTCTTTCTTTCGCCCTTTGAAAGCACCATTTCTTTTCTTGCCGCTTTTTCTGCCGCTTTGGCGGCCTTTCTTGCAGCCTTATCGTCAGCGGCCTGATTCTTTGCTGCTTTGACGTCAAGTCTTGAATCCTGCTCTTTGACACAGAACAGAAGAACAAGCATACCTGCAATCATAACAAGTCCGCCGATTGCGAAAACATAGGGGAAGGAAACGACTTCGTTTGCCTTGATCTGTTCGCTTGAAAGACCGGTGAAAAGTCCGCAAAGGGCAATTGCAAGTGTGCCTGCAACCATACCGACGGCACTGCCGACACCGCCCATAAGATTGATAACGGCGTTGCCTTCACTGCGCAGTGAGGGAGGTGTGAGGTCGGGCATAAGTGCAACAACGGGTGCGCGCCACAGTGACATTGAGAAAACAAAAAGAATAATGCAGACCATTGTCCAGGGCAGGCTGTTTGTGTTAAGGAAAACAATCGGGATAAGTGCAAACAGCAAAGCTGAAATGGGAGCACCGTAAATAACGAAGGGGCGGCGTTTACCGAATCTTGAGTGGCAGTTATCGGAAAGCTTACCGAAGGTCGGCTGGAAGATAACACCGAAAATATTGTCGAATGTCATTATGATACCGATGAAAAGCGGAACAAGCGTGAAGCCGCCGCCTGCAAGGGCAACTTCTTCGCCCTGTGCCTCTGCAAGCTTTGCGAGGATGGGCATTTTTTCAACAAGATAATTGCTCCACTGGGTAACGGTTGCCGAGGAATTGAGCAGGGCATTAAGGATTTTTGTTATGTATGGGTCATAGATTGCCCATGCAATTGAGGTGGCGAGGAAACCGAAGCCCGTAAGAATTGTTCTGGGGTAACTGAGCTTGCCGTTCTTCACACAGAAAAAGCGTTTTTCGTCCATATTTATGCTCCTTATTTTATTTCAGGAATCCCTGAATTATTACCTCTTCAGCCTCTTCTTCGCTCATGCCGAAGGTCATAAGCTTGATGAGCTGGTCGTTGTTGATGCGGCCGATTGCCGCCTCGTGAATAATCTGCGCATCGGCATTGTTTGCCTCAACCGCAGGAATTGAGCTGACCTTTGCGTTATCCATAATGATTGAGTCACACTGAATGTGAGCGTTGCACTTTGCGTTGCCCACAGCCTTGGGGAAGAAGACCTGCTTTGATGAATCCTTGGCAACGGAGCGCGAAATAATCTGTGCCGAGGATCCGACCCCGTCAAGGTCGATTTCAACGTTTGAAATTGCCTCCTGATTGCCGTGGGTGAGCAGTCTTTCGGTGATTATCAGCTTCGCGCCCGCCTCAAGAAACGCCTTGGAATCTCTTTGGGTGGAGTCAATGCCTTTAATCTGCACCATTTCCATTTCACACACAGAGCCTTCCGCCTGATAAACAACGGTCTGCGGATTCATCACCTTGTCACCTTTGCCGTCGCCCTCACCGTAATGCTTTTCAACATAGCGGATTCTGGCATTTTTGCCGATGTGGAAGGTGTGAATACCGTTGTGCTTTGATGCGCTGTCGCCCGTGTTGTGGATTCCGCAACCGGCAACAATCACAACGTCAGCACCCTCGCCGATGTGGAAATCGTTGTAAACCATATCTTCAATTCCCGTTTCGGTTATGATGACGGGAATATGAATGCTCTCATTTTTTGTGCCGGCTTTAACGTTGATGTCAATGCCAGGTTTGTCTGTTTTTGTGACAATTTCAATGTTTTCGGTTGAGCGGCGCGAATGTCCCTCACCGTTTTTTCGGATATTATAGGCACCTGCGGGCACCTCGTGCAAATCCGCAACAGCGGCAAGCAGATTGCTGTCAATTTTATTCATCAGCCGTGTCCCCCTTTCCCCTGAAAGAGCAGGCGTCGTTGAACTCTTTCATAAGTTCGGGCAGAATTTCTTCTTTACTGCCGTGATTTTTTATCGAACCGTTTGCAATGACAAAAATTTCATCGGCAAGCTGCATAATTCTTTCCTGATGTGAGATTATCAGCACGCTTCTTTTGGCGTTGCGGTTTGTCATTGCCTTAAAGCTTTCGACAAGCATTGAAAAACTCCACAGGTCAATGCCTGCCTCGGGTTCGTCAAAAATGGCAAGGCCGAGGTTGCGCGCCATAAGCGTTGCAATTTCAATTCGTTTTGCTTCGCCGCCGGAAAGCGATGTGTCAACCTCACGGTTTAAATATTCGCGTGAGCAAAGCCCGACGTTTGTAAGGTAAGCACAGCACTCGTCAACAGGCAGTTCACTGCCGTGTGCCAGGCCGAGCAGGCGTCTGACCGTGAGACCTTTGAAACGCGGAGGCTGCTGAAAAGCATAGCCGATGCCGAGCTTCGCTCTTTCGGTAACGCTCATATCGGTAATGTCAACACCGTCGTAGATTATTTTCCCCGCGGTCGGCTTTTCTATACCCATAATAAGGCGGGCAAGTGTTGATTTTCCGCCGCCGTTGGGTCCGGTTATAACGACAAATCTGCCGTCGGGAACTTCCAGCGAAACATTTTCGATTATTTCGAGGTTTCTGCCTTCATCCTCTACCGTAAACGATATGTTTTCTAACTTTAACATCTTTCTCTCCTGAATCATATCTTAATAAAATAAATTTTCAGTTTATTATAACCTTTTATTTGAAAAATATCAAGACCTGAAAATCAATAAAAAGCGGCGCAGAAAAACTCCGCGCCGCCGATAAAATCAATATGGAATTATACGGTGAAAACAAGAAGCAGAACAATTGCAAGGTTGGCAAGAACGGTCAGGGAATATCTCTCAAGGTAAGCCCAGGCAACCGTAATGACAGTGGGGATAAACAAAAGGATTTTTGCAACAAAGTTCTTGCTGCCCTTGCCGTAAACACCTTCCCAGAGGAAAAGCGCGGTTTCAACCATCGGTGCGATGTTGCAAAGCATTGAAACGCCGAGATAGCTTGTTGCAACATAGAAAATGAACATCGGCAGGGATTTTGAGGGGGTTACACCGAGGTAGTAAAGGCCGACGACACCGCCGATTGCCATAACGAAGCCAAGAACTGCGTTGGCAAAGCCTGAAGCGGTTGCCGCAAGATATTTTTTCCAGACAGTCGGTGCAATATCCTGTTCAACGTGACCGCAGGTTTCGTTCAGATTGAGATATCCCTTTGATTCAACGGGGATTTTAAGCATACGGCAGGTCAGATGTTCCCAGTATCCTTTAAGATAGGCGCCGGGAAAGGTAAGGATTTTACCCAGAATATAAAAGAAATTTATAATTCTCATGCTATTTCTCCCGCTCCTTTCATAAAGACATCTTCAAGGGTGAGCTCGCCGTCAACAATCTGCCAGTATTTTGCAAACTCGTCCTCGCTGTTTTCTTCTCTTGTAAGCACCATTGATGCCGCCTCGGAAGAATATTCGCCCGCACCGTTGCCGAATTCCGAGCAATAGTAGGCGGTCAGGTGAAGAGTTGCCCAGGCTTCATAAGACTGATAGAAAGCATATGCTTCCTCTGTGCCGTAGTAAGAGTAGTCGTAATATGCGCTGTTCATTGCGCCGTAAGCGTTGTCAAATGCGGCATCATAATCGCCCTTGAGCAGGCAGATTATCGCAAGCTGACGGAAAGCTTCGGGTGAACCGTACTGCTCAGAGGCTTCTTTACAAAGAGCTTCGGCTTCATCAAAGTTTCCGAAACGGCGTGTAACAAACGCTCTGAGGTTGTAAGAATCCGCATAGCCGATATTGTACTCGTCAAACTCGTCGCAAACGGCAAAAGCACCGTCTTTGTCGTCGTTGATAAGACGAATCATCGCCTTGTATTTGTATGCGGCGGCTTCGTTTTTGTTCTGCTCAATGAGTGCGTCGCAGTATTCCTCTGCCTTTTCGTATTCACCGAGCTTATAATAAAGCTGAAGCATATCTGCCATATAGAGCCAGTCTTTGTCGGGAGCAAGGGACTTTATATTCTGGAGCATCATCATCTGCTCTTCGGCAGGGGCGCCGCCTGTAACGGCTGCCATATATTTGAAATACTCGTGATAAAGCTCCTCAACGCCGTTTTCCCTGACAATGACATCAAGCTCGGCAAGGGTTTCCTGATAAGAAATTTCTCCGACATAAAGGTCGTTGATGATTGATGTGCACATTGAAGCAACGAGCGACAGCTCTTCGTAAAGGTCGGCATATCCCTTGATATCGGCATACTTTTTCTTTGCAAGAGTTGACTCGTCAAACAGCGAGGGGACGGAAGCGCCTGCGCTCAGAGGAGTCTGCACCTTTGCATAAGATCTTATCATCTGCGCATAAACCTTATCGCCGAGAACAACAAGGTCGTTGGAAAGGCCGAAGCCGCTTTTTACGGAAGTGTTGATTTCGTTTGCGGATTCAATTGCGCTGTAATAAGCATTGTAGGCGGTAAGATAACACTTTTTTGCGTAATTTTCCTGACCTTCCATAAGGGAAACGGTTGATGCGCTGTTGAGGAAAATCATAACAATCGCCGCAACACCTGCAAGGAAAGCAACGAACGAAACAAGCACACCCGTCACGGGAATGGGAGTGTGAAGCACTTCTTCATTGCATTTGCGGCAATATCTTTTGCCGTTTAATTTTTTTCTTTCGCCGCAACGCTCGCAGAGCAGTTCAGCGGGAATGTCATCTTCCGTAACAACGATTTCCTGCTCTTCGGACACAAGTTCTTCTTCAGAATCATTTTCCTGCTCTTCGGTTGCAGTCTCTTCTTCGCAAACGGTTTCCTCCGAAGCGGGTACGGCATCTTCTGTTTCGGGATTTATTTCGGGTGTCGGGTTTTCTTCGTTTTCGGTAACGTCAAGGTTTTCAAGCTCGCGCTCTTTATTCTCGTCCAAACGAATACCTCCTTTTTAAAACTGAAAGTTATTTTACCATTAAATTTTTATAATTTCAATAAAATAGTAAATTTTTACATTTCGTTAAATAATTATTGTCGAAAAAACCGCCCGTCATTGTCTGACAGGCGGTTGAGTTTGGTTTTTTAGCGTTTCTTTGATGCTGCGCGCTGAATCGCCTTGATGATTTCAACAATCGGAATAACGCTGAATGCAAGACCGATTGAAATTGCGTACTCTGTCCAGCTGATGGGAGTAAAGCCGAAGAGATTTGCAAGGAAGGGAACTTCAATGATTGCCGTTGTAAGGATGAGCGAGCCTGCCATTGCAAGATAAAGGACAACGTTGTGTGACTTCTGAGCGAAGGTCATTGCAATTGCGGAAGCGCGCTGTGAACGCATATTGAAGGAGTGGAAAATTTCACACATTGACATTGTGAGGAATGCCATTGTCATACCCTCTGCGCTGTGCTCAGCGGCGATATTCATAAACTGCCAGTGGCCGTTCTGCATAAATTCGCCGATGAAGAAAGCGGCAAGAGTGAGGATTGTAACAAGTGCGCCCTGATAGAAGCAGTCAAAGCCCATACCGCCGGCAAAAACGCCTTCCTTACTGCTTCTGGGTTTTCTCTGCATGATATCTCTTTCGGGCTTTTCAAGGCCGAGAGCAATTGCGGGAATGCTGTCTGTTACAAGGTTGATGAAAAGAAGGTGAACGGGCTTGAGAATTGTGAAATTAAGGATTGTTGCAACGAAAATTGAAAGAACCTCTGAAAGGTTTGAGCCGAGAAGGAACTGAATTGCTTTACGGATATTGTCGTAAATTCTTCTGCCTTCCGAAACGGCGCTGACGATTGTTGCAAAGTTGTCGTCTGCAAGAACCATATCGGCAACATTCTTTGTAACGTCTGTGCCGGTGATACCCATACCGACACCGATGTCGGCACTCTTGATTGAGGGAGCGTCGTTAACACCGTCACCTGTCATTGCGGTAATCATACCCTTTGCACGCCAGGCGTTGACAATTCTTGTCTTATGCTCGGGCTGAACTCTTGCATAAACGCGGAATGTTGTTACAAGCTCCGCAAAATCCTCGTCGCTGATGTCGTTGAGCTGTGCGCCGGTGATTGCCTGTGAATCATCCTTAAGAATGCCGAGCTCTTTTGCAATTGCAATTGCGGTATCTTTGTGGTCGCCCGTAATCATAACAGCGGTGATGCCGGCAGAGTTACACTCTTCAATAGCGGCTTTAACCTCGGGACGGACGGGGTCAATCATACCTGTCAGACCGATGAAAACAAGGTCGTTTTCAAGAGCCTCGGGAGCAAAATCGGCAGGTGCGGCGGAATACTTTCTGAAAGCAACCGCAAGAACGCGCAGCGCCTTGTCTGCCATACGCTTGTTGTCGGCAAGAACGGCGGCCTTGATTTCCTCTGTGAAGGGAACAACCTCGCCGTTGACAAATGCAGATGTGCACTTTTTAAGAATTTCATCGGGTGCGCCCTTGGTGTACTGAACAATGCCGTCAGCGGTTTCGTGAACCGTGGACATCATCTTTCTGCCCGAATCAAAGGGAGCTTCACCGATTCTGGGGTTTGCTTTTACAAGGTCGTTTTTATTAAGACCGAGGGTGTTTGCATAGTTTACGAGAGCGGCCTCGGTGGGTTCGCCGGTAACAACGCCCTCGGCGTCGATTTCAGCGTCACAGCAAAGAGCCATTGCTGTAGCAATAAGATTTTCGTTGTCGCCGTAGTGGTCAACAACCGTCATTTTGTTCTGTGTGAGTGTGCCTGTCTTATCAGAGCAGATTATCTGAGCACAGCCGAGTGTTTCAACGGCGGTAAGCTTGCGGATAATTGCATTTTTCTTTGACATATTGGTAACGCCGATTGACAAAACAATTGTAACAACGGCAGCGAGACCTTCGGGGATTGCGGCAACCGCAAGAGAAACGGCAACCATAAAGCTCTCAAGGAAAGCGTTGATTGTGATGCCCTCACCAAGATATGCGGTGACCATCTGGAAGCCGAGAAGGAATACACAGATGCCGAGAACAAGCCAGGTGAGAATTTTTGAAAGCTGATTGAGCTTAATCTGAAGAGGAGTTTCGCCCTCTTCGGCGTTGGCGATTGCATTTGCAATTTTACCCATTTCGGTGTTCATACCGGTTTCAACGATAACTGCCTTGCCGCGGCCGTAAACAACGGTTGAGCCCATATAAGCCATATTCTTTCTGTCGCCGAGGGGAACCTCCGCATCCTTTGCACCGCCGTTGAGAATGGCGATAAGCTTGTCAACGGGAACGGATTCACCCGTAAGAGCGGCTTCTTCGATTTTCATGCTTGCGCATTCGAAAATACGGCAGTCTGCGGGCACGGCGTCACCTGCCTCAAGAACAACAACGTCACCGACAACAAGGTCTTCACTGCGCACGGAAACAAGCTTGCCGTCACGGATAACCTTTGACGTTGCCGCCGACATTTCCTGCAAAGCCTCAATTGCAGCCTCAGCCTTGCTTTCCTGAACAACACCGAGAATTGTGTTGATAACAACAACGGCGAGAATGATGATTGTATCCGTCGGGAAAAATCCTTCGGGGTGTTCAACATATTCGGTTATTGCGGAGATGATAGCGGCGATGATGAGAATGATAATCATCGGGTCTGAAATCTGCTCAAGAACGCGCTTGAACATCGACTTTTTC
Organism: Acutalibacteraceae bacterium; assembly: GCA_045592705.1. GTDB lineage: Bacteria > Bacillota > Clostridia > Oscillospirales > Acutalibacteraceae > CAG-177. The sequence continues at coordinate 134,193 of JAZNVG010000039.1, forward strand.
TTTCCCTCATCGAGCTTGTTCTTGCCGTTTTCGGCAAGTCTTTTTTCTGCCTCTGCCGTTGTCAGACCCGCCTCGGAGCTTTTGACGGCGGCAAAAACATCGTTTACCTGCTCGAGATAAAATTTCATTAGCGTCAATCCTTTCGATACATATTAAAAAGACCTTTGACAGAGAACACTCTGTCAAAGGTCTTGCTTCCATAAATCGGTTTCTCAGCCAGCCGTTAACGGCGGATGTTGACTGAGAAATCAGGCCGAAGCCTTAAAGCTACTCCCCTTTGGGTAAAATTAATGATAACAATTAATTACATAAATGTCAAGAATATTTACCTCAAGTGTTGAAAAACATATCCGAAATTAAACCATTGTGCCGTTAAGCGGTGCTTCAACCAGCAAATCAAGTTTCTGCATTACCTTGCCGCCGACCTCCGCAATCAGTTTATTTGGAATTACGGTGCCCACGCCGTTGCTCAGGTATTCGGCAATTGTGTGAAGCGTGGGACTGCTTGAAGGATAGGCTTTAACATTATTTCCGTTAAATTCAAAGGTTATCCTGCGCTCACAGATTGACTCGAGCGGACGCATACGCACTTCCAGCTGTCTTTCACCGACCCACGCCGCCGATGAAATCGCCGTGAAATCAATTGATGCAAGGTGAATCCTGCTTTCTCTTGACTTTCCGTCCATTCCGCAGACGATTGTGTTGTGCTCCTTACCCTCATCCCACGTCATTGTGCACTCGTTTTCGCCGAAACGGAAAACGACGTTGTCAATGTTGCCTGCCTTGTCAGCCGACATATAGGTCGTCGCCATTGAAAGCATCGAAAGCGGAAAACCGACAGCGGTGAGCGCATAGTTTTTGCGGAAATGAATGATTTTGCCCTCAACAAATTTTTCCTGAACGCTTCTCTGCATCGCCGCAAGCTGTTCAAGCGGCTCAAGCTGCGGAATTCCGCCTGCATCTTCGGGTTCTTCACCAACCGGCTCGGTGAAAAATTGGGGAAGGTGGCGGAAAAGTGCACGGCGTGCCTTGTCCTCATCAACCTCACTGGCGGTGAAAATCACGCAGGCATCATAATCCTTAAGCACAATTCCGAACTGTGAAAACATTCCGTCTGCGCGGTAAGAATTTTCAAACGCATTCCGCCAGAAGAAGTAACCGTAGCCTGCACGGGAGTGTGCATCTTCATACTGGTCATTGTCAACAAGGTGTGCCGTCGCCTGCTCAACCCACCAAGGCGGAAGAACCTGCTTTCCGCCGAATTTTCCACCCTGCTGCAGACAGAGAATAAAGCGTGCAAGCTCACGCGTTGTAATGAAAAGTCCCCAACCGCCTGCCTCAAGCCCGCCCGGGTCCAGCTCCCAGAAGGGGCGGCGCTCAAATCCGAGCGGTTCAAAAAGACGCGGTGTCAGATAATCAATAACACCCATCCCCGTAAGCTTTTTGATGATTACGCACACCAGATATGTGTTTTCACTGATGTAACGCCAGCCCTCGCCCGGCGCAAAAGCCCACTTTGAATTGAAAAAGTCCTTGACCCATCTGTCCTTTGTCTTGTCACTGATAACGCTGACATCCTTGCCGGCGGTCATTGACAGAAGATGGTGCACCGTCATACTTTCGAGTTTTTCATCAGGCTTTTCGGGTCTGTATTCGGGAAAAATGTCAAGAATCTTTGTATCAAGAGCAAAATATCCCTCATCAATGGCAAAACCTGCCGCCGCACTGACAAAGCTTTTGCTGACCGAATACATTGCGTGGGGACTTTCGGCACGGTAAGGAAAGCTGTAGCTTTCAAAAGCCACCTTGCCGTGGCGCAGCACCATAAGCGAATGTGCCTCAATTTCATTGTTTTTCAAATCTTCAATCAGTGCGCTCAGCCTCGCCCTGTCCACACCGACCTGCTCGGGAAAATCCGCATACACAAGTGCCTTACTTTTATCTTTTGCCATAAAAATCAACCCTCCGTTGATTAAATTTTTTCGTTAATTTACCGTTCCAAAAAAATTTTTAAAAAATAACAAACAAATGTTTGCAATTTCAGAACAAATGTGCTATAATGATGGCGACAAAGCTGTGCAGCGGCAAAAAATGCCTCTTTCACAGCAAAAAAGACTGATAAAGGGATGTGTTTTTTTTTGAAACCTATCAGCCAGACACAAAAGAAAATTTATGAATTTTTACTTGAAAAATCCAAAGACGGCGTAACCCCCAGCGTGCGCGAAATCGGCGCCGCCGTCGGTCTGCGCTCAACCTCTTCCGTTCAGGCAAATCTCGATGCGCTTGAGGCGGCAGGCTACATTCAGCGCCCCCCGATGCTCAAACGCTCAATCCGCATCGTCGGCCAGTCGGACAACATTGCTCACGTGCCGCTTCTGGGCACCGTCACGGCAGGTATGCCCATTCTTGCCGTTGAGCAGATTGAAGGTTATCTGCCTTATTCCGGCTTCGGCGCCGTGGGAAAAGAGCTTTTTGCCCTGCACGTGCGCGGCGAAAGTATGATTAATGCCGGCATTCTTGACGGCGACATCGTCATTGTTGAGAAAACACCCGATGCAAAAAACGGCGAAATTGTTGTTGCACTGCTTGAAGACGAAGCAACCGTCAAAACTTTCTACAAAGAAAACGGCCATTTCCGCCTTCAGCCGCAGAACGACACCTTTGAACCGATTATCTGCACCGAGGTTATCATTCTCGGCAAGGTTGTCGCAAGCTACCGTTATTACTGAGTTTTATATGACATTATTACCGCCTCATGCTCAGGCGTGAGGTTTAAATAATCGGACGGCGCGGCAAGCGTTTCGTCAACAATAAAGTCCATGCTCCACTTGTCGGACCAGGGCTTTGCCGCCGCATGGCAAAAACGGTTGTGACGCAACAGTTCAAATAAATCTTTTGTAAATTCAATGTCGTTTAAACGCACCGTGCGCCTGAGAATAAAGGTCAGCGAATATTTATAAGTGTTTAAAAAGCCGAAAACCGCCCTGCGGATTGTTTCGTTTTCGCGAATACAGTCCGTAAGACGGTTTTTAAATTTTTTGTTGAGAAGACAACGGCAGACCAAACGGGCATAAGCGGCAGACTCTGCTGCGGTGAGAACATTGAAATCCTCAACCGAGCAAAGCAGTTCACTGACAAAATTTTCCGCCGCTTCGGCGCTTTCGGCAACAAGTCGGTCTGTTTCCGCGCCGAGCGCTTTTTCACGCTCCGAAATTCCCGTCATCATAAATGTTCCTTTACAAGTGTTTTAAAATGGTTGCCTTTTTCTTCGAAATCTTTATAAACATTGTAGCTTGACGCGGCAGGCGAGAACAGACAGCTTCTGCCCGACGGCGTTTCGCGGAAAGCAATCTCCACGGCTTCATCCATACTGCCGACGGGGATTGCATTTTTTGTTGTGCCGCTTTCAATCAGGCGGTTGCAGAGCATTACACCCGTGTCGGGCAGACCGATGAGCGTTTTAACACCGCAGGCCTCCAGGAATTTTTCAAATCCGGAATAATCAATGCCTCTGTCCATGCCGCCGAAAATGAGCGTGGCAACATCGCCGAGAGCTTCGACCGCACACTCAACCGCGTGGGGAATCGTTGCAATTGAATCGTTATAAAATTTGATGCCGCCGAAAACTCCGACGGGTTCAAGGCGATGCGCAATGCCGCCGAAATTTTTTACAGCAGCAAGAATAGCCTGTTCATCAATGCCGAGGCAACGCGCAACGGTTGCGGCATAGCAGACATTCTGTCTGTTGTGTCTGCCCTTGAGTCTTTCGTTGACCGCAGCGGCGGCAACAAGATTTTCGTCACCCCTGCCTCCATTCATTGAAACCTTGATAATACTCGGGCGGATTGCCGAAAAGTCACAGTATGCCGAAAATCTCTGCTCTGCATTACATATAAGATAGTCACAGCTTTTCTGATGTTTTATAATGTTGAGCTTTGCGGCAACATAGCCCTCAAAGCCGTTGTAGTGGTCAAGATGCTCGGGATAAATATTTGTCAGCACGGCAATGTGCGGCGATGCCGTTGTGAATTCGAGCTGGTGCGATGACATTTCAATAACGGCATATTCAACCTCTGTATCCTCAAAACTGTCAAGAACGGGGAAACCCATGTTGCCGATAAGGCAGGCTTTTTTGCCCGCGGCACAAAGCATTTCATAGATGAGAGTTGAGGTTGTTGTTTTGCCCTTTGTTCCCGTTACTCCGATGCAAACGCAGTCGGAAAAACGCAGAAAAAGGTCGGTCTGGCAGGTAACCTCCACACCCTCGGGTACGGTAACATCGCGAAACGACATTCCGGGCGTTTTAACAACAAGGTCACAGTGCTTGAGCGATTCAAGATAGTTTTCGCCGCAGAAAAGCGTTGCCCTGTCATCTTCAAGGTCAATCTGTCGCATATCGGCAATAACAAGTTCTTTTTCGGGCAGGCAACGGCGAATCAGCTCATAGGTTGAGCGTCCCTCTCTGCCGAAGCCGAGAATCAGAACCTTGTGCGAATCAAAATATTCAATCAGTTGTTGAAACATAACGATACATCTCCTTAATGCGGGGCATAAGTGAATCGGGAATATTGTGTGCCTCATTAAACTCACCGAGCAACGCTTTTTCGGCGGTGTGGGGAAGTTTTTCCCTGTTTGCAAGATATCTTTCGAGCAAAGCGGGCTTTCTGGCATCATATTTTCCGGCAATCACATCAAGTGCCGCGCACACCTCATCCGCAAGACCGATAAGCTCAAAGGGTTTTACCTCACTCAGACCGCACAGGGCATCAAACTCCTGCGTGAGTGCCGTTTTAACAAGCATATCGCAACCGAAAATGTCAAGCATTTCCTTTCTGTCGAGAAAGGCGTGCAGAATTATATAAACATAAAGGCATTTTGCGCACGAACAGCACCAGGTGTTTGTTTTGCTGCCGATTTTACAGCTTTTGAAAATGTGGTGATATTCCTTGTGCGCGGCAAACTGCTTTGCAATCTGAACCTCATTGAATGCACGCAGAATACTGTAATAGCGGATTCCCAATCCGAAATTGCGTGCGGAATATTCATCAAAATCTTCTTCGAATTCGTAAGATTTAGCGTAACGGTGATTTATTGCGGCACCAACGGTTTTTGCGCAGGATTTGCTCGACAGAACAAAATCCTCTGCACCGATAAGATAAGCACAGTAGTATCCGAGGAATGCCACAATTGCGGGGAAAGGAGTCGGGCCGTTAAGATAGCCTCTGTTGTTAAGTCCCGGCAAGCTTTTGTCAATTGTGCGGTAAACCTTGACGATTTTATCTTCTCCGTAGCCCGCCGCCTCGGCGCACTGAGTTCTTGCCGGTTTATCGTTAATTGTTAAAAGCATATTTTTTGCTTTGTTTTCACGCAGAAGCTCAAGGGTTACGGCAGAATGTTTGCCGCCGCCGAGAGGAATGAGGGAAAGACCCGCACTTTTAAAATTGTAAGCAACCGGCTTTTTGTTTTCGTCGGCCTCAATGCTCACAAATTTTTCAAAGCTTGCATCAATTTCGTTGCGGTAAAAAAACTCTTCCATCCCGTTAAACCACAGCTTTTTGAACCACAGCTTATCCGCGGCAGAAAGACTGCCGCAATTTACGCGCACCGTTTTTGAGCAGGCGGCTTTCCAATAGCTGACCGCTTCAACCATACCGAGAGAAAAAACAATTTCACGGGCCAGATCCGAGCAGGGGTCATTGACAATTTTCAGGTTGTCGGTTTTGATACGGATTTCCGGATTGAATCGGCAAAACTTATCAAACTCAAAACTGAATGAGAGAATTATTTCATCTTTGGTAACCTTGATGCTGTAATCATTGTAAGAAAAAACGGGGTGCTGTTTTCGGAATTTTCTGAAATCCGGCATATCCGTCTCTCCTTTCCTTTTTTCTTGCGTGTTATAATAGAAAATTATAACAAAAATATCCTAAATATTCAAGAGAGTATAAAAAACAAGTTGCAAAAAATCCCGTAATACGTGAATATTACGGGATTTTTGTTTCAAGTGGGTGATATTAACCGAAAGTAAGAGTGAATTTTGAAGCAAATGCGGTTGCGGCATTTTCGGAAGCAACAGGTGTGCACTTTGCAAAATAACCGTCAGACGACCTTGTGTAACCGCAGACGAAAACCTCATCTGCACCGTTTGTGCTGACAGCCTTGAGAATGTCTACACCTGAACCGCCAAGCGGTACTTTCATCTGCTCAATACCAAGCTTGTTGATAATGACAATAAAAGCATCATGATTGCCCTTGTTGACCATGTTTTCAAAGTCGCGGTTGCTTGAAGCGGTGTAGCCGACGATTGCGAAACCGTTGTTGACCTTTTCGATATCGCAAAGGTAATCGTTATAATAGCCTCTCATAGGAAGATTCCATTCAATCTTGCCCTTTGAGTTAAGCTTGAAGATAACGCCGTCATAGGTACCGATGTCGCCGATGTTGTGCATATCCGCAAAAACGCCGCCGTTGCCGTTTCTGCTTGCGGCATAGTGACCGACGATAACGCATCCGCCGTCGTCGGAAGCACAAAGCTTGTCGTATATTGTTGAGCTGTTTCCGTAAATCGGGGTGCCCCAGACCTTTGTGCCGTCTGCCTTGTATTTAAGAATGACATTTGCCTTGCGGCCGTTGACAAGACCGTCATACTGTGCAAAATCGCCGTCAACGCAGACCGTTGCGCAGGTTGCATAGATAAAACCGTCTTTGTCAACCGAAATATCGTTGAATGAGCAGTGCTTGCCGCCGGAAAGCATCTCTTTCCAGACAACGGCATTGTCACTGTTATATTTGAAAAGGAATGCCTTTACTTTGAAATCGTTGCCCTTGAAATCGCCGTCAGCGGAAAGGCTCTTGCCGCCGACAATGTAACCGCCGTCAGCTGTTGCGCAAACAGAATAAGCCATTTCGCTGTCGCTGCCGCCGATAATCTTGACCTTTTCAAGCTTACCTCTTGAAGAATAAATCGCGATGATTGCCTCAACAGTACCGGGCATTTTGTATTCTGCGGCCTCAGCAACATTTGTGGCGAAAGTATATCCGACAGCAACAATTTTGCCGTTTGTGAGGACTGCAACATCTTCGAAAGCAACCTGTGCGTCACCGCCGAGTGCGTTCATCCACTTCACATCACCGTCGTCATCATACTTGGCGATTGTTGCGATGGGAGTATCCCAGCCGCCGTCGATTTTTGAGGCGAAGGTGCCGTCGCTTGAATATGTTGCGCCGATAACAACATAGCCGCCGTCCTCTGTCGCCGCACTGGCGTTGTAAATGTCATTGGATGAGCCGCCCGCGCCGTTGAGCCACTCGGTTGCTGTTGCGGTAACCTTTTTGGTGGTTGAGGAGCGCTTTGTTGTTGCGGTTGTCAGATGGGGATATGTCATTGTGTTGCGTGTTGTTCTTACGGTTGTGGGTCTTGCCTTTGTGGTTGTAACACTGGGCAAGCTTGTGTCCGAGCTGTCGGGATAAGCAACAGCCCAGTAAGCCGCAAGTCTTTCGGCGGAAACTCCGATTTTATTGAGTGCTTTTTCAACGTCGGCTTTTTCGCTGGGAGAAAGAGCGGACATATCGCCCTTCCAATCCTTAGCCTTTGCGCCGAGTGCGCTGTCAATGGCATTCTTAATCTGTTTATCTGTTATGTAAGCGGTTGTGGGCGCTGTCGTTTCTGCAGTGGGCTTCTGAACAACAACATTTGCGCCGCTTTCATCAACAACAAATCCGTTTGCCTGAGCGGTGTCCTTGAATTTCTGAAGCTCAACCTCGCTGAGTGAATTGAGGTCACCGTCAAAATTCTGTGCAAACTCCTCGCCGAAAGCATCAACGATGATGTTCATAATTTCGCTGTCCTGCGCATCGACAAGCACGGTGGTGATTTCACCTAAATCCGTAACAATGCCGTTGGGGTCAGTGGTGGTTGTGTCGTCACCCTTGTTGCTGCAAGCGGCAAACATTGAAACGACAAGCACCAGGCACATTAAAAAGCAGAGTCCTCTGCCTGCAAATTTCTTCATTTTTATCCTCCTTCGGGGGTTAGTTAAATATATTTTAACATATTTTGATTTTAAAATCAACAGTTTAATAATGACATAAAAGATTTTTCAATTTGTTAACATTTGATTATGTACAACACCCTGATTTTGCTGTATAATCAATTAAAAGGATGTGGTTGAAATTAACGACAAGGAAAGAGCACTTGCCGCCGTTGAGGCGCTTAAAAACGAATATACCGATGCACTTTGCTCACTTGTTGCCGGCAATCCGTTGGAGCTGCTGATTGCTACAAGGCTGTCTGCGCAGTGCACCGATGCAAGGGTCAACCTTGTGACCCCTGCGCTTTTTGCAAAATACAAAACAGTTGAAGATTATGCTGACGCAAAACAAGAAGATGTTGAAGAAATAATCCGTTCCTGCGGCTTCTTCAGAACAAAAGCCGCCGATATAATTGCAATGAGCCGTCAGATTATCGACAATTTCGGCGGAGAGGTGCCTGACACGGTCGAAAAGCTGACCACTCTTCAAGGTGTGGGCAGAAAAACCGCAAACCTCATTGTCGGTGACGTTTACGGCAAGCCTGCCGTTGTGACCGACACCCACGTTATTCGAATCACAAATCTTCTCGGTCTTGTTGCAACGAAAGACCCTTTCAAGGTTGAAATGCGTCTGCGCGAACTTCTGCCGCCCGAGGAAAGCAACGATTTCTGTCACCGCTGTGTTCTTCACGGCCGTGCCGTGTGCGTTGCCGGCAGACCGAAATGCGGCGAATGTGTAATGGCAGATTTCTGCATCAATAAAAAGTCATAAAAACCGCCGCACCGCTTACAGCCGCACCGCAAAGTGCCGCCGCCGTAAGCTTGAGCGCCAACGCAATTCTGCTTTTGCGCAGTCTGGTTGCAGGCGGAATCCCTGCGCTCTGAGCAATCATTGTTGCCCTTTCTTTAAGATTCCCCTCACTTGTTGCGGCAAATTCCGGCTTGATGAAAAACACCACTTTTTCAAAATATTCACACTGCGTCTGAGTTATTTCTATTACCTGTCTGTTTACACCTTTAATCATCTTTTCTGCCTTTCCTGTTTTCCGAGAACCGCCGATTTTTCGGCAATTCATTTCGGTTATTACCCGAATATTTTTGGCAGATGCAACCGCATTTATTCCGGCGGGTTGTGTTTTGAAAGACAATTTTTGCGCAAGAAAAATATACAAACTGTATATTCGCACTTACTGCACGCCTGTGGAAAACTCTGTGGAATTTGTTGATAAACCGGCGTTTAAACCCTTGATTTTGATTGATTTTGACCCTGTGGATTGTTTTTTATGCTTTTTTCCCACATATACAAGCGGTTATAACACCTTTACTTTTTGTCGAAAAAAGCGTTTTAATTTTTTGATTTCATTCGAAAACGGAGAAAGAAAATGTTTTCTGTAAATAAGCAAAAATCCGAAAAATTTATTTTTTCACGCAACGTAAAATGCTTTAATCTTGCCCTCACGCTTGACTGCGGCCAGGCTTTTCGCTGGCAGAAAATTTCAGACAATTCGTGGCACGGAGTTGCGGGCGGCAGAGCGCTGACCGTGACTCAGCACGGCGACGAAATCACATTTTACTGCACCGACGAGAGCGATTTTGACTCCTTCTGGTACGACTATTTTGACCTCGGCACCGACTACGAAGGCATTTGCAACAGACTGTGCGCCGACCCTTGTCTGAACACCGCCGTAACCGAGTGCAACGGTATCAGAATCCTCAGGCAGGAGCCGTGGGAAGCCCTTTGTTCTTTCATCATTTCGCAGAACAACAACATCCCCCGCATCAAGGGCATTGTCAGCCGTCTTTGTGAAACTCTCGGCGAGCCGCTGGGCAACGGCGATTTTACATTCCCGACGCCGCAAAGTATTGAAACAGCGGGGATTGCGGCTTTAAAGCCCTTGCGTGCAGGCTTCCGTGACAAGTACATTTTTGATGCCGCCTGCAAGGTTTCTTCGGGAGAGGTTGACCTGCAGAAATGCCTTGAACTGCCGCTTGACGAAGCCGAAAAAGAGCTGATAAAAATAAAGGGTGTCGGCGCTAAGGTCGCACAGTGCACAATGCTTTACGGGCTTGGCAAAAAGGATGCTTTCCCCGTTGATGTCTGGGTGCGCAGAGTTATGGCAGAGCTTTATCCGCACGGTCTGCCCGAATGTGCGGCAGGCTTTGAAGGAATTGCCCAGCAATATCTTTTCCATTGGCGCAGAACACGCGACAATAATAATGTATAAAATAAAACACGGTGCGTCCCGAAAGACCACCGTGTTTTTGTCATTTTGTCCGAATCAGAACTTGTTGAGAAGGTCCACAAGGAACTCGCCGATAAACTGAAGTTGAAGGGCATCAATAAGGGATGCTACCATATCGGCATCAAGAGTTCTGATGTCAAAGCTTGCAATAGCCTCAAGAAGCATTCTGAAAAGCTCACCGAGTGCTGTGAAATCGATACTTGCCATTTCTTTTTCCTCCCTTTTTTATCAAATCTTTTTTCATTTGGTAAAGTTATTTTAACAAAACACAACGTCTGTGTCAATGTTTCTTTTTTAACATTGTGTAAACTCTGCCGCAAAAAGCCCGAAAATGCGACGTTTGCGGCACCCGAGGGAATTTCTGTTATACAAAATGTAAAGAAAAAAGGGCGCGGTAAAGTAACCGCACCCTGAAAGATTTTTATTCGGTAACGCAATATTTCATCAGTCTGTCAATCATTCCGACATCGGCAATAACCTCAAGAAAAAGTCCGTCCGCTCGATAATCCTCACTGAGCACAACAGCATCCTTGCGGAGCATTGCCGCAAGACCGCCCTCGGAATAGGGAATGAGAAACTTTGCCTTTGCTCTTGTGGGCGGCAGAGCCTTTGCCACCTCGTCAAGCAATTTTTCAAGGCCCTTGCCGTTGAGGGCTGAAATCATGACGGAATTCGGCTCGTTGAAAAACGGCAGAATATTTTCCGTGAACAAATCGCATTTGTTGAAAACGGAAATGACGGGTTTGCCGACACAGCCAAGCTCATCAAGAAGCTCGTTTGTCACCTTGAGATGCTCCGCACATTCGGGGTCGGAAGCATCGCAGACGTTAAGAATAACCTTTGCGCTTGCCGCCTCTTCAAGCGTTGACTTGAATGCCTCAACAAGATGGTGGGGCAGACGGCGGATAAAGCCGACGGTATCAATAAGCATAACCTGCCTGCCGTCGGGAAGGGTCAGCGCGCGCGAGGTGGGGTCGAGGGTTGCAAAAAGCTTATCCTCGGCAAGCACGCCCGCCTGCGTAAGGGTATTCATAAGCGTTGATTTGCCGGCATTGGTGTAACCGACAATCGCCACGGTTTCGACACCGTCTTTTTCACGCCTTGCGCGTGCAAGGGTGCGGCGTTTTTCAAGCGCCTCCAGCTCAACCTCAAGCGAATGGATTCTGCGGCGGATATGCCGTCTGTCGGATTCAAGCTTGGTTTCGCCGGGACCCCTTGTGCCGATGCCTCCGCCAAGTCGGGAAAGAGCCTTTCCCTTGCCGCCCAGACGGGGCAGGCTGTAACGCAGCTGAGCAAGCTCAACCTGAAGCTTGCCCTCACCGCTTCTGGCGCGCGCGGCAAAGATGTCGAGAATCAGGGTTGTTCTGTCAACAACCCTGACATCCGTTTCGCGTTCAATATTTCTTTGTTGTGAGGGTGTAAGCTCATCGTCAAAAATGATGAGGTCAACCTCATTGTCGGCGCAAAAGGTTTTAAGCTCCTCAAGTCTGCCGCTGCCCATAAAGGTTGCCGCATCGGGTTTGTCACGCTTCTGCGTAACCCTTGCAATAACCTCGGCACCGGCGGTGTGAGCCAATTCCTCAAGCTCATCAAGCGAAACCTCACAGTCATAATCACCCGTGTCAACCGCGGCGAGAACAACTTTTTCGGGTTCCTGCTTGTTTTCAAAATATTCCATAGACAAGAATTATTTAATCAGACTTTCGCCTTTCATCGAAGCGGGCTGTTCAAGACCCATGATTTCGAGCATTGTGGGAGCGATGTCGCAAAGGCGACCGCCGTCCCTGAGCTCGCAGTCACGGCCGACAACGATGAAGGGAACAAGGTTTGTGGTGTGGGGTGTGAAGGGTGAGCCGTCATCGTCAATCATTTTGTCGGCATTGCCGTGATCGGCGGTGATAAGGCAGATTCCGTCCTTTGCACGGATTGCTTCAACAACCTTGCCGACACATTCGTCAACGGCCTCAACAGCCTTGACGGCAGCATCAAAAACGCCGGTGTGACCGACCATATCGCAGTTTGCAAAGTTGAGCATAATTGCATCATAGATGTCGGCATTGATTTTCTCAACAAGGGTGTCTGTTACGGTGTATGCGCTCATTTCGGGCTGCATATCGTAGGTTGCAACGTTGGGGGAATCAATAAGGATTCTGTCCTCGCCCTCATAGACGGTTTCTTCGCCGCCGTTAAGGAAGAAGGTGACGTGTGCATATTTTGTATATTCGGCAATACGAAGCTGTTTGAGACCTGCCGCACTGATTACCTCGCCGAGAGGATAATCGATTCTTTCGGGCTTGTAAGCAACCTCAACGTTGGGCATATCCGCATCGTACTGAGTCATGCAGACGTAGTAAAGGTCAAGCTTCTTGTCTCTTGCAAAGCCGTCAAAATCGGGGTCAACAAAAGCGCGTGTAATTTCTCTTGCTCTGTCGGGACGGAAGTTGAAGAAAATTACGCTGTCTCCGTCGGAAACAGGCTGAGCAGTTTCGCTGACGCAGGGAATGATGAATTCATCCGTTACGCCGTCGGCATAGGATTTTTCAATCATTTCGCAAGCGGATGCGAATTTGGGAGCGTCAAGGGCGGTCATTGCGCGGTAAGTTTTTTCAACGCGGTCGAATTTTCTTTCTCTGTCCATTGCATAGTAACGGCCTTCAACGGTGGCAATGCTGCCGACGCCGATTTCCGCGCACTTTGCCTCAAGCTCGGCAAGGAAGCCTTTGCCCGAGGTTGTGGAAACGTCTCTGCCGTCCATAAGGCAATGAACGAAAACCTTTGTCAGGCCCTTGCGCTTTGCAAGCTCAAGAAGACCGTAAAGGTGGGTGTTGTGGCTGTGAACACCGCCGTCGGAAAGCAGACCCATAAGGTGAAGTGCCGAACCGTTTTTAAGGCAGTTGTCGATTGCGCCGACAAGGGCTTCGTTTTCAAAGAAGTCGCCGTCAGCGATGGATTTTGTTATTCTTGTAAGCTCCTGATAAACAACCCTGCCGGCACCGATGTTGGTGTGGCCGACCTCGCTGTTGCCCATCTGGCCGTCAGGCAGACCGACATCCATGCCGGATGCACCGATTCTGGTCATGGGGCATTCGCTCATATATTTGTCAAGGTTAGGTGTTTTTGCGGCGGCTATGGCATTGCCGAAATCGCTTTCGTTGATGCCGAAGCCGTCCATAATGCAAAGGAGAACGGGTTTTTTACTCATTGGGTTTTACCTCTCTTATTTGGATGCTGCCGCAACAATCTTTGCGAACTTTTCTGCAACAAGGGATGCGCCGCCGATAAGACCGCCGTCAACATCATACTGTGCAAGAAGCTCGTCAGCGTTTGCATCGTTCATCGAACCGCCGTACTGAACAACAAAACGGTCAGCGGCATCCTTGCCGTAAAGGCGTGCGATGAGGGCGCGGATTGTTGCGTTGACTTCATTTGCCTGCTCGGGAGTTGCGGTTTCGCCTGTGCCGATTGCCCAGACGGGTTCGTAAGCGATGATGATGTTTTCGAGTTCCTCTGCGGTTACACCTGCAAGAGCGATTTCTGTCTGTGCGCAAACAACCTGAGATGTGATGCCCTGCTTTCTTTCGGCAAGAACTTCGCCCACGCAAAGGATAACCTTAAGACCTGCGTTGAGAGCAGCTCTTACTCTGTTGCGGACGGTAACGTCGGTTTCACCGAAGTACTGTCTGCGCTCGCTGTGGCCGATGATAACGTAAGGAACGCCTGCAGCCTTGAGCATTTCAGCGGAAACTTCGCCTGTGAAAGCGCCTTTTTCTGCCCAGTGGCAGTTTTCGGCACCGATTTTGATATTTGAACCCTCAGCGGCTTCCATAGCTGCATAAAGGTCAATGTAAGGAACGCAGAGAACGACGTCACAGTCTGCGTTTGCAACAAGGGGCTTCATCTGCTCGATGAGTGCCTTTGTTTCGGCGGGAGTGTTGTTCATTTTCCAGTTGCCTGCGATAACAGGTCTGCGGAGTGCTTTATCCATTTTTTAACAATCCTTTCGGTTGAATTTTTCCTTTTGTTGTTGAATCCCCGTCCGCGTGAACAAACACACGGACGAGGAAAATCAAGCGGTTTATTTCTGTTGTTCGGACTCATCTTTCGCACCAAGCGTGGCGTGTAGAATACACGTGAGCGAAGGAGAAAGGCGAAGGTCGCAAAAATTACTTATCGTTAACTGCCTCAATACCCGGAAGAGCCTTACCCTCAAGGAATTCAAGAGAAGCGCCGCCACCGGTGGAGATGTGGGTCATTTTGTCGCCGAAGCCGAGGGTGTTGACGGCTGCTGCGGAGTCGCCGCCGCCGATGATGGTGACTGCGTCGGTTTCAGCAAGAGCCTTGGCAACGGAGATTGTGCCGGCGGCAAGGGTGGGGTTCTCGAAAACGCCCATGGGACCGTTCCAAACGACTGTCTTTGCGTTCTTTACTTCTGCGGCAAAAGCCTCGGCGGATGCGGGGCCGATGTCAAGACCTTCAACATCTGCAGGGATAGCGTCAGCTGCATAAACAGCGGTTTCGATGGGAGCATCAATGGGGTTGGGGAAGCCTGCGGCTGTTACAACATCAACGGGAAGAAGGATTTTGACACCCTTTTCTTCTGCCTTAGCAAGCATATCCTTGCAGTAGTCAATCTTGCTTTCGTCGAGAAGTGACTTGCCTACACCGTAACCCTTTGCGGCAAGGAAGGTGTAAGCCATACCGCCGCCGATGATGAGTGTATCAGCTTTGTTGAGAAGGTTTTCGATAACGTTGAGCTTGTCGGCAACCTTTGCGCCGCCAAGAATTGTTACGAAGGGTCTTTCGGGGTTTTCAACGGCATTGCCGAGATACTGAAGCTCTTTGCCCATAAGATAGCCGACAGCAGCTTCTTCAACAAGAGAAGCAACACCGACGGTGGAGCAGTGAGCTCTGTGAGCGGCGCCGAAAGCGTCGTTTACGAAGATGTCAGCAAGGCTTGCAAGGTCCTGAGAGAAAGCTTCGCCGTTCTTTGTTTCTTCTGCGCGGAAACGGGTGTTTTCAAGAAGAACAACGTCGCCGTCATTCATTGCGGCAACAGCAGCCTTTGCATTTTCACCGACAACTGTATCGTCAGCGGCAAAAACAACGTTCTTGCCGAGCTTTTCGCTGAGTCTTGCGGCTACGGGAGCAAGTGAGAACTTAGCCTCGGGGCCGTTCTTGGGTTTGCCGAGGTGTGAGCAGAGGATAACCTTTGCGCCGTCGGCGATGAGTTTATTGATAGTGGGAAGAGCGGCGTTGATTCTGTTTTCGTCAGTGATAACGCCTTCCTTAAGCGGAACGTTAAAGTCACATCTTACGAGAACTCTTTTGCCCTTTGCGTTGATGTCGTCAACTGTTTTCTTGTTAAGTAAGCTCATGGTTTTGTCATCCTTTCAAATTTATGAGTGGGGCACAAAGCCCAAATTTCACCAATATCATTTTATAATATCTTTCCCTTTTTTTCAAGTATTTATTATTGGGCGAATTTTACTAATTTACCTGCATTCGGAAGAAAATTTATTGTCAACAAGCCAAAGCGTGCCGTTTCTTTGATTTTTCTTTACTTTTTCGTTAATGTGTTGTTCTTGATTTCGTAACAATAGTGTGTTAAAATAGCAAAAAATGTGAAAGAGAGACGTTAATGAAAAAACACATAATCCGCAGAGGTCTGTCTCTGCTTCTTGCGGCGGCAATTGTGTTGCTTTGCGCCTGCAACCGCAACAGCGGCGTGCCTGAAATTCCCGACGAAGATTTTACTTCCCGGACCGTTTCAAACACGGTGCGTGTCACCTTCCCCGAGGGCAGTACTGTCAGCCAAATCGGAGACCTGCTCGAAGAAAACGGGGTATGCACAAAAACGGAATTTCTTGCCGAGGTCAACAACAGCGCACACCTTGCCGACCTGCCGTTTAAAATTGAAAATCCCACCGAGCGCACTTTTTTGCTTGAGGGTTACGTTTTTCCCGACACTTACGAGTTTTATCTTAACGAAGGTGCCGCCGCGGCACTCGGAAGATTTCTGAAAAACACCCGTGCAAAGCTCACCGCCGACTATTCCGCACGCGCCTCCGAGCTCGGTTACACCCTTGATGAAATTCTGATTATTGCATCAATCGTTCAGGAAGAAGCAGGCTTTATCGAGCAGATGCCGCTCGTTTCGTCCGTTCTTCACAACAGACTGAACTCACCCGCTTTTTCTCAGCTGCAGTGCGACGTGACAAGAGAGTATCTTGAAAGATATGTCAAGGAATACGTAAGCGAAGAAAGATATTCTCAGCTTACCCCGATTTACAACACCTATAAGTGCCTTGACCTGCCGGCAGGGCCGATCACAAACGTCGGAACCCACGCAATTGAGGCGGCGCTTTATCCCGCTCAAACGGATTATTATTTCTTTGTCACCGACACGGATATGAATTATTATTACGCATCCACGTGGGAAGAACACTGTGCGAACTGCCGCACGGCAGGAATCGAAGGATACTAAAACCGAAAGGAACAAAAATATGAAAAAGATTATTGCAATTCTGGCTGTCGTTTCGCTTATTCTCGGCATCTTTGCCGCCTGCTCAAACGAGGACAAAAAGGTGGACGGTCTTGAGGGAGTCAAGGTTGTTTCAGATGTTATTGAAGAGGGCGACTATCAGTATGTTGAACTGAGCAACGACACTGTAAAAATCGTAAAATACATCGGCGCTGACTACGACACCGTAACAATTCCCGAAAAGCTCGGCGAAATGCCCGTGAGCGTTATCGGTGAGCAGGCTTTCACAAGCAACAAAACAATTTCCATCCCCGTTATTCCCGAAACGGTTGTAAGCATTGAAAAATATGCGTTTTCCGACTGTGCAATAACAAAAGTGACAATCCCCGAGGGCGTGACTTATATCGGTGACTTTGCTTTTTCTTACTGCACATCCCTTGTCTGGGCAAAGGTCAGCAACAGCGTTGAGCATATCGGCATCGGCGCTTTCCAGATGTGCTCGTCACTCAAGAGCCTTGTTATTCTTGATGACGTTGCCGAAATCGGTGACAAGGCATTTGACGTGGGCATAACCTCATCGCTTGACGGAGGCTTTGCAATCACCACAACAAAGCTTTGCAAAAACCTGCTTAAATACTGCTACGACAACGGCGTTGCCTGTGATTATCAGCAACAGTGAATATTTACCGCCCGATTCAGCATATTCTGTGTCGGGCGGTGATTTTTTTGTTTTATGCGGTCAATAATTTCATAAGCAACCTTGTCTGGGGCGCTCCGATGCTTGCCGTTTTCACGGGCACGGGGCTTTTTTTATCGGCACGGACGGGCTTTTTTCAGATAACGGGTCTGCGCCGCTGGGTCGGCGGCACGGTGGGCACTGCCTTCAAAGGAAAAAAGGTGCAAAAAAACGGTGACGGCGGCTCCATTTCGCAGGGTCAGGCTCTGTGCGCGGCTCTTGCGGCCTGCCTCGGCACGGGTAACATCGTCGGCGTTGCAACCGCCATTACCTCGGGCGGCGCAGGCGCTGTTTTCTGGATGCTTGTTTCGGCAATTCTCGGCACAATGACGTGCTGCACGGAAAATATGCTCGGCATAATGTACCGCCGCCGCGACAGTGACGGAAACTGGTCAGGCGGACCGATTATGTATATTGAACAAGGGTTGGGAATGAAAAAGCTTGCAAAAATCTACGCGTTTTTTCTTGTGGGCGCCACCCTCGGTATGGGTTGTATGGTGCAGGCAAACTCCGTTGCTTCGGCATTACAGTCGGCGGTCGGTGTAAAGCCGGCCGTAACGGGAATAATACTTTCCGTGCTGACGTTGGTTATAATTTCGGGCGGAATAAAAAGAATTGCCGCTTTTTCAACACGGCTGATTCCGATTCTTTCCGCCGTTTTCACCGCGGCAAGCCTTGCCGTTATTGCGGTAAATTATAAAAATATCCTGCCCTGCGTCAGGCAGATTTTTTCAGGTGCAAAAAGTATGAAGGCGGCTCGTTTCGGCATTGCGAGAGGTGTTTTTTCAAACGAAGCGGGACTGGGCACAAGTGCGCTGATTCACTCCTCCGCAGACTGTGAAAGTCCTGCTCAGCAAGGCTTCTGGGGAATTCTTGAGGTCACTCTTGACACCGTTATAATGTGCACGGTAACGGCTTTTGCAATACTCACCTCCGGTGCGGACACGAAGCTTCCGGGCGCCCGGCTTTCTTCGGCGGCATTTGCCTGCGTTTTCGGCAAAGCGGGAGAATTTCTCATCTGCGTTTCGGTGTGCCTTTTTGCCTTTGCAACGCTCACGGCGTGGGCGCACTACGGGCAGCTCGGAGCCGTTTATCTTTTCGGTGAAAAAAGCAAAAAAGCGTTTCTTATAATTTATGCCGCCTGCATTTTCCTCGGAAGCGTAACAAAGCTTGACGCTGTGTGGAGCATTTCCGACACGCTCAACGGACTTATGGCAATACCGAATCTTTTTGCGGTGCTTGCATTATCCGGTCAGGCCGTAAACCAGCTGGGCGGCAACCGCCTGCGCCTGAGAATCGGGCACAATTTCAAAAACCGCAACCGAAAAGCCTGAAAAATCGGGACAGAAAACGTTGCCGCTGACCGTATCCGGATATGCACCGTCGGATATTCTTTCCATAATCTGCCTGCCCGTTTTCAGATAGCTTGCGTAAGTTTTCCGCGGACTTTTCCACGCAATAAAACGTGCAAGCAAATCCGCATCGGCACGGTACTCGCTTTCAATTACAAATGCGGTTGCCTGTGTAGGCACATTTTGTGATTTTCTTTCGCTTGCGGCAATCAGCAGCAAAAGATTGAGCGCAATTATTGCCGCCGTCTGCCACGCTTTTTTATCTGCCGGACTCATTCCATCACCCCGTAAGAGATTTCCCGACGGAATTTTTTATATAACGTGTAAATATCGCCAGCGTGTTTTTTCTTGACACGGCACAAAGATTTATTGTATTATTAGAAAGTAAAGAATTGGAAACCGGAAAGGACTGACAATATGATAAGAGTTACCGTTTGGAATGAAGGCGTTCACGAAAGACTCAGCAAGGTTGTTGCAGGCATTTACCCCGCAGGTATTCACGGCTGCATCAAAAATTTCCTTTCAACACAAGACGATATGAAGGTGACAACGGCAACCCTCGGCCAACGCAAATGCGGACTCAGCGACGAGGTTCTTGACAACACGGATGTTCTTATCTGGTGGGGTCACATGGCTCACGGCAAGGTTCCCGACAAGCTTGTTGAAAAAATTCAGCAGCGCGTGCACGCAGGTATGGGTCTTGTGGTTCTTCATTCGGGACATCATTCAAAGATTTTTAAAGCTCTTATGGGCACATCCTGCAACCTTCGCTGGCGTGAAAACGACAGGGAAAGAGTGTGGTGCATCAACCCCTCTCACCCCATTGCAAGAGGAATTCCCGAGCATTTCAGCATTCCCGTTGAGGAAATGTACGGCGAGCCTTTCGACATTCCTCAGCCCGAAGAAACCGTTTTCCTCGGCTGGTTTGCCGGCGGCGAGGTCTTCCGCGCAGGCTGCTGCTGGAAAAGAGGTCTAGGCAGAATTTTCTATTTCCAGCCCGGTCACGAGCAGAATCCCACCTTCCACATTGACTATGTTCAGCAGATTATCATAAACGCCGTTCGTTGGGCAAACCCCGGCTTTGAAATCAAAGAGCCCATCCCCTGCCCGCACAAAAAAGTGCCCCCGGAGGAAAAATACAAGGAGTCTTTTAAATAAGCTATGGAAACTTTCAAAGTGAAAAAAATGCGTGACGGCGCAAAAATTCCTTTCAGGGCAACCCCGGGCAGCGCGGGTATGGATTTGTATGCCTGCATTGACAAGCCGATAACCCTCGGCGGCGGCGAAAAAGCGGTTATCCCCACGGGAATTGCCATTGAGTTGCCCTGTGCCGAGCTTGCGGCTTTTGTTTTCGCAAGAAGCGGACTTGCCATAAAGCACGGCATCGGTCTGTTAAACTCCGTCGGAGTTATTGACAGCGACTACCGCGGCGAAATCTGTGTCGGCGTTATCAATCAGCTTAACGAGCCTTACACAATCAATCCCGATGAGCGCATTGCACAGCTTGTTATTATGCCCGTTTCGCTCATTGCCCCCGTTGAAGCGGATGCTCTTGACGAAACTCAGCGCGGCGCAGGCGGCTTCGGAAGCACGGGAAAAGTTTAATAAAGAATTATGACCGCTGAAAAACTTCGGCGGTCTTTTTATTTCTTGACTATGTTAAATTTTTCGTTTATAGTAAGAATTGTTAATTATTAAAAAAGGAGGTTGTTGCATGACAACTGCAGAAGCAAAAAGCAGAGCAAAAGAGCTTGTGGCAAAAATGACCGTTGAGGAAAAAATTTCTCAGCTTCTTTATAACTCCCCTGCCATTGAAAGACTCGGTATCAAGGAATACAACTGGTGGAACGAGGGCGCCCACGGTGTTGCACGCGCAGGCACCGCAACCGTTTTCCCCCACACAATCGCTATGGCGGCATCCTTTGACCCCGAGCTTATCAATAAAATTGCCGATGTCATTTCGACAGAGGGCCGTGCAAAATACAACAAGCACGTAAAATACGGCGATTACGATATTTTCAAGGGTCTTACCTTCTGGGCACCCAACATCAACATTTTCCGTGACCCCCACTGGGGCAGAGGTCAGGAAACCTTCGGCGAAGACCCGTTCCTTTCCTCCGCACTCGGCTCCGCTTTCATAAAAGGTATTCAGGGTGACGGCGAATTCCTCAAGGCTGCCGCCTGCTCAAAGCATTTCGCAGGTCATTCAGGCCCCGAAAACGCACGTCACGGTTTCGATGCAAAAATCAGCCTGCATGACCTTTATGAAACATATCTGCCTGCTTTTGAAAAGACCGTTGAATCGGGTGTTGCCGGTGTTATGGGCGCTTACAACCGCACAAACGGCGAGCCCTGCTGTGCACACTCTTACCTTCTTGTTGACCTTCTTCGCAACAAGTGGAAGTTTGACGGTTATGTCGTTTCCGACTGCGGCGCTCTGCGTGACATCTGGGAAAACCACAAATTTACCGAAACACCTGCCGAAGCTGCCGCCGTTGCGCTCAAAAACACCTGCGACCTTAACTGCGGTCAGACCTATGACGCACTTGTTGACGCCTATGAGCAGGATCTCATCACAGAGGATGAAATCACCGCTGCCGCCGAAAGAATTTACGCAATCCGCTTCCGTCTGGGCGAATTCGAGGAAACAAGACCTTATTCCGACATCGGTTTCGACAAGCTTGACTGCAAAGAGCACAAGGCGCTCAACCTTGCGGCCGCAGAACAGTGCATCGTAATGCTCAAGAATGACGGCTTCCTTCCGCTTGACCCCGACACAACCAAAAAGATTGCCGTTGTCGGCCCGAATGCGATTTCCGTAACCGCGCTTGAGGGTAACTATAACGGCTATGCTTCCGAATACATCACCGTTGCCGACGGTATCCGCCGCGTTTTCACCGAGGCAAACATCAGCGTTGAAAGAGGCTGCAACTACTGCTCCGAGCAGACAAACCATTGGAGCGGCTTCCAGAATATGCTCAGTGACGGCATTGCCGCCGCGGCAGAGGCTGACATCACAATCCTTGCTCTCGGCCTTGACTGCTCAATCGAAGGCGAAGACACCGGCTTTGACGACGACTACACCGCAAGCGGCGACAAAAAATCACTTTATCTGCCGGCAACACAGCAGAAGCTTGCAGATGCGGTCTGCGACGTTTGTGACAACGTTATTGCCGTTCTTCTTTGCGGCAGCTCAATCGACCTTGGCGAAAAGGTGACAAACCACGCAAAGGCAATTTTCCACGCCTGGTATCCCGGTGCCTGCGGCGGTCTTGCACTTGCAAACCTTATGGCAGGCAAGGCTTCACCCTGCGGCAAGCTTCCCGTCACAATCTTCAGGGGCAACCATCCCATTCCCGCTTTCGAAAATTACGATATGCAGGGCAGAACATACCGCTACATTGAGGGCGATGCTCTTTATCCCTTCGGCTTCGGTCTTTCTTACACAAGCTTTGCTTTCAGCAACGCAAAGCTCGTTGAGAAAAACGAAAACAAAATCACCGTCAGCGTTGACGTTGAAAATACGGGCAAGGTCTGCGGTGCGGAAAAGGCTCAGGTTTATGCCGCTTTCACCGACAGCAGAACTCCCACACCGCACAGCCAGCTTTGCGCAATCAAAGCAGTAAGGCTCGGCGCGGGCGAAAAAGCAACTCTCACCTTCGATATCGACACTTTCTGGATTAAGGCTGTTCTCGATGACGGAAACCGCGTTGACCCCGACGGCAGCATTGTTCTTTATATCGGCGGCCATCAGCCCGACGCAGTCAGCGAAAAGCTTACGGGTTGTGCCTGCGAAAAAATTGAAATTCAATAAGGGGTAACTTATGAAAAAAATTATAAGCATCCTTTGCATTTTTGCAATTATTTTCTCTTCGTTTTCCGTTTTTGCTTTTGCCGAAAGCGAAAAAACGCTTCCCTATTCAGACAGCAAATATTTTGAATACGGCGATTACGACATTCATTACAGAGTCATCCCTGCAAAGGGCACACAAAAGGGCAGAATAATGATGCTTCACGGCTTTCTCTGCTCAACCTATGCGTGGCGCAACCTTTCGGCGGTGCTTGCCGAAAACGGCTACGAATGTGTGCTTGCCGACCTGCCGAATTTCGGTTTCAGCACAAGAGAAGACGAAAATATGACAATTGTTGAGCGCGAAAAGCTTGTTATTGAGCTTATGAAGCACCTTGCGCCCAACGAAAAATGGATTCTCGCCGGTCACTCCATGGGCGGCGGCGTTGCCGTAAACATTGCCGAAGAGTTCCCAGTAAAGGCTCTGCTTCTCTATTCTCCCGCACCGCAGAGCGAGTTCCCTGCGGCGGCTGAAAAAATCGTTACATCCGAAATTATGAAGGGCATTATGAACGGCTTTTTCAACTACGGCACCCGTTTTTCACCGCTTGTAAAGCTTGTTATTTATGCCGCAACAATGGATTGGGATTTTGCGATGAATTATGACGTTTCCGGTGTTACGGATGCCGTGCAGTATGACGGCTTCGGCGCAGGAATGTGCGAAATGATGTATAACGTCAGGGCAACCGACCTTGAAAACGTCAGCAAAATCACCTGCCCCGTTTTCATTTGTCAGGCTGAAAAGGATATCATCATCACGCAGGAAATGAAGGACACTATGAACGGTGCTTTCCCCGACGCAACAACTTATGAGGTTGCCGGCGGCGGTCACCAGTGCATTGAAAACCGTGCCGATGAAATCGGCAAAGCAACTCTCGATTTTCTTGCAAAATAAAAATTAAGCAGAGGCTCACGCCTCTGCTTTTTCTTTGCTTATTTTTTTATCGGGTCAAGCATTTCGTGCTTGAGGGGCGGACGGTACATCTTAAATGCCTTTTCGTGAACATCAATGACAACCTCGCTGTGGTTGCCGCCAAATTCACCGTCAAGCGTCCACGGCAAAGCCGAACCGTCAAGTGTTTTGAGTTCAATGTGCTTACACTGCTTTATCTTGATATATTTTTCGTCAAACTCGCCCTTCATTGCGCCCGTGAACATTTTTAAAAGGTTGCCGAAACCGCCGGGATTGACGGCAAACACCGCCTCAAAAAGACCGTCGTTGAGAACAACCATATCGCGGTCAAGGTGAATAATCTTGCCGACGGTGTAAGAATTTGAGATTGCGCCGAAAATAATTTCATCCTCAATAACCGTGTCATCACAGACAATGCGCATAGGTACGGGTTTTATGTCCTTGACTTCTTTTGCACCTTCATAAAAATATGCCAGTCTGCCGATTTTATTTTTCAGCGACTGCGAGGTGGCATAAGAACACTTTGTAAGCGCACCGAAAGAAGCAACATAAGTAAAATATCTGCCGTTCATTTCGCCAAGGTCGTTTGGCAGGGGATTTTCGCTGACAATCAGCTGTGCAGCTTGACGCGGTTTTGTGGGCAAGCCGAAGGTTCCTGCCATATCGTTTGTTGTGCCGGCGGGAATAAAACCGACAATCGGCTGTGTTTCAAGCGCCATCAGACCGTTGAGTGTTTCGCAGAATGTACCGTCACCGCCGCGGCAGACAACCATACCGTAATCTGCGCCGTAGCGTTTGGCAAACTCGGTTGCGTCACCGCTTTTTTCGGTTGTCATAACGGTCATTTCATAGCCGTTTCTGCCGAAAATGTTTGTGACCTCAAGCAAATCGTCATTGAATTTATTGCGGCCGGATCTGGGGTTGACTATGAACAAAAGCTTTTTGTTTTTCATAAAAAGTGTTCTCGTACTTTCATTTGAATTTCATACATTATACACTAAACTGCATAAAATTGCAATATCCGCAAAAAATAAACGGACTCTTATCAAAAAACATTTTGTTAACTTGTTTTGCCGAATGTTGCGAGTGCCGTGAGACGTGATTTTCTTTGTCACGATTATCGAAATCCCTTTCGGCAGGCAATGCTTCAAAATTGCAAAGCTATCACTTATGCCCTTCGGTGCAAAAATCAGATAAGGCCGAAAAAGCAAGCCCCTGTGCACTGCTGCACAGGGGTGATTTTTATTGCCAGATTATATTTACAGCGGAGCCTTCAAGGGTCATCTGCATACCCTTTGTGTCGCGGCCTGCCTCATAAACCTTGGCGGCTCTTTCGGCATCAAGGAAATCAATCGTTGCCTCAAGGCGAAGGTCGTCGTGGTCATAAATGGGACCGGGTTTGAAGCCGGAAATCCACCAGTGTCTGATGGTATCCTGCTTATAAAGCATTTCGTCGCCGTGATAAAGTGCCATCGACATATCCGCAAGTTCTTCGTCGGGAACAACGGAATAGTGGAACCAACGGCCGTCTTCAAGATAATAGAGACCGATTTCGGCACCGTTTGTCAGCGAGGTGTAATTACCCTTCCAGAGCTGAACCATATATTTTGTTCCGTTGTATTCGAACTTGATTCTTTCGGTTTCACAGTCCATAAAAACAGCTTCACCGAGGATATCGTACATCACGTTGAAGCCCATTTTGCGCATCCAACCGTTCTTGGGGTTTGTTACGAGAAAATCAAGAACGTTGTAATCGTAGCCGATGCCGAGAATTCCGATTTCATCAAGGTGAAAAATGCGGCCGGTGTTGCTGTCGTAGCAGGTGCCGGTGTAGAAAATCTCTTCCTCACGGTAACCGTTTATGAAGCTTGCCATGAACATATAGATGCCTTCACGGTCGGTGTCTTCAAGATAGATGTAGAAATCGTGAACACCGTTGACACCAATCATAATGGCAGTGTCAAGCTCATCGAGAAAATTGGTTTCGGTAACTGCATAATTCACAAAATCCACGAAAGCGGGGTGGAATCTGTTTTCATAGGTTACGTTGGGGTCTCTTACAATGTTCTCACGGGGCAATGACATAACCGCCTCGTGCACAATTGAGGAATCGGCATTACCCGTTGAAAACTGAAGCAGTGTTACATAAACAACTTCCCTTGCAAACTCAGCAGTGTCGGTGTGAAGAAGACCGCTTTCGTTGCCGAAAAGGAAGTATGCGCCCATCTCTGCGCGTTCCTCGTAAGTGTACTGACGGGTAAAGCCCTTATAAGCGGCCTGACCGATGTCAAAAACCGATGCCGAGGAGGAATTTGCCACAAAAGAGACGGCGACAAGCGCTGAAAGACAGCGGTAAAAAATCTGTGCAAAAAGACTCATAACAATTTCCCTTTCCCGTTTGTTTTATTTTCTCTTTTTTGCATATCATTTTGATATTACCATTTTTGTTGAAAAAAGTAAAGTCTTGTAAAGAAAAAAGACCTTGTTATTTATGCTGACATTGTGTTGAATTTACTTTTATTATATGTTAAAATATATAAAATTAAACTGGAATAATGTAACCTGAAAAGATACCTTTCGCGGAAAGTCACAAAACAAAAATTTTTAAGATAACGGAGGTTTCCAAATGGAGAAATATCTCATTAATCCCAATCAGAAAATTGCAAAAATAAGCAAGGATATCTACGGCCATTTTTCTGAGCATCTGGGCAGATGCATTTATGAGGGGCTTTATGTCGGCGAAAACAACACGGAAATTCCGCAGGTCAACGGAATGAGAAAAGATGTTGTTGAGGCACTCAAGGATATGGGAATCCCCGTTTTGCGCTGGCCGGGCGGCTGCTTTGCCGACGAATATCATTGGAAAGACGGCATCGGCCCCAAGGAAACAAGAAAAAAGATGATTAACACCCACTGGGGCGGTGTTGTTGAGGATAACAGCTTCGGCACCCACGAATTTTTCGAGCTTTGCGAGCAGCTCGGCTGTGACGTTTACATCACGGGCAATGTCGGCAGCGGCACGGTTGCGGAAATGAGCGAATGGGTCGAATATATGACCTTCGACGGTCTTTCTCCGATGTCGGAGCTTCGCAAGGCAAACGGCAGAGAAAAGCCCTGGCGCCTTAAATATTTCGGTGTCGGCAACGAAAACTGGGGCTGCGGCGGCAATATGTCACCGACCTTTTACGGTCAGAATTACAACCGCTATGCCACCTATGTCAGAAACTATGACAGCAAAAACAACTGGATTTACAAGGTTGCCTGCGGTCCGAATGCCGAGGATTACAACTGGACAGATGCGATTATGCGCGAATCAAAACGCATGATGAACGGTCTTTCGCTTCATTACTACACAATTCCCTACGACTGGGGTCACAAGGGCAGCGCAACCGAATTTAACGAACACGAATACTACCGCACCGTTTCAAGGGCATACCATATTGAGGAAATCATCACAAGACACCTTGAAATCATGAACCGCCATGACCCCGAAAAGAGGGTTGACCTTATTGTTGACGAGTGGGGCACCTGGTATGACGTTGAGCCCGGCACAAATCCCGGCTTCCTTTATCAGCAGAACACCGTGCGCGATGCCGTTGTTGCCGCACTTTCACTCAACATTTTCAACAAGCACGCCGACAGAATCAAAATGGCAAACATCGCCCAGACAGTCAACGTTCTGCAGGCGGTTGCCCTCACCGACGGCGGCGATATGCTGCTCACCCCCACTTATTACATCTTCAAAATGTTCCGCGACCATCAGAACAACACCCTGCTGGGCAGCCACATCACGGGCGAGAAAATCGGCAGCGACGGCTTCAAGGCACCCCGCCTTATCGAAAGCGCCTCCGTCAACGAAAACGGCGAAATCGTTGCAACCGTTGTCAACACAAGCTTTGACGAGGCAGCCGAGGTCAAGTGTCAGGTTGCCGACTTCGAGGTCAAAGAGGTCAAGGCGGAAATTCTTGCGGGCAAGGCGGATGCTTACAACACCTTCGAAAACAAGGACGTTGTCAAGACCGCAGAGTTTACCGATTTCACCCTCACCGCCGACGGCTTTGTCGCAAAAATCCCCGCCTGCAGCACCGTTAAGTTTATCATTAAATAATGGAAGAACTTCGTCAATGCAAGCGTTGTCTGTTGCTTGAAAGCGGCGAGGCTGACGTTTATAAATCCGTCAGCGAGTGCGTTGCAAAAATTTCGCCCGAAGAAAAAACCGACAGCGACACTTATCGCGACCGACTTGATATCTGCTCCGCTTGCGAGCACCTCATCAGCGGCACCTGTCTCAAGTGCGGCTGTTATCCCGAGCTTCGTGCCGCATTCAGACGCAACAGATGTCCGCTCGGCTCAAAAATCTGGCCGGTCGGGTAACAAGGAGTTTTAATATGCCCAACAACAAAATTATTGCCGTTCTTGTTTTGCTGGCTTCCGCAATTTTCTGCATTTTTAAATTCGTCAGCGAAAAAAGAGGGGAAAAGAAAAAAGAACAGGAGAAAGAGAAAAAGGGTCCTGCCCGGATTATTCCCCTTTCTCCCGAATACACCGACGATGAGATTTATACCGCCGAGGATGAGTTTTACGCCCTTGACGACATAGACCTGCTTTTCCTGCGCGGTATCCGCAACGAGGAAAGAATCATTGACAGGGTTTCTTTCGATTTTCTTAAAAACAACGACTGTCACTATGTAATTCTAAACGACGACACCGGCAAAATTCACGCCGAGCTTGACCCCGACGGCGAGGGTGATATCGTCACGGCACTCAGAAACTATTTCGACGGATGCGAGGACAGCGAAAAGGCGCTTGTCGCCCTGCTTGAAAAGCTTGAAATAAGCTATGAATACCTCGGCTCCGACGATTCAAAATTTAATTGAAAGGTGTAAAAACTATGGCTCATCTTACAGAACACATCATAACTCTGATGGAAAAAACAGGCTTCCCCGAAGAGGCAAAGAAAGAGGTTGCAAGGGTTGAAAAAATGCTTGACGACAATCCCGATTTTGCTGCAAAATTCGACAAAATCGTTCACGATTATATGTACCCCGAGGCAGAGGGCATGAACGAGGCAATTGAAGCCATTGATGCTCTTGCCCCCGAAGTCGGCGAAAACACTTATGTTTTACAGCTTGTTTTCCTGCTAAACAACACCGAGGAGCTTCTCCGCCGCTACCGCGCAAAGGGCGTTTCCGACGATATTTATTGGGACACAATGACCGATATCCGTTGCAAGCTGCTTGAGTGCATGGACTGTGAAGGTGTCTGCGGTATCTTCGTAACCGGCTGGTATGACGGCTTCTTCAAAGAAACCCGCTATGCCTACGGACGTTTCCAGTACGAGTGGTCACTTTTCGGCGAGGACGAGCCTTACACAACAAAATGCGGTCTTGTTCTTGAAAAGGGTATGCCCGTTGTCAACTTCCACATTCCCTCTTCGGGCATTCCGCTCACCGACGAGGTCCGCCTTGATTCTTACAAAAGAGCTTATGAGCAGGTCAAGGACACCTTCAACGGCGGCCCCGTTATCTTTGAGTGCAGCTCCTGGCTCCTTTTCCCCAAGCACAAGGAGTTTTTACCGAAGCATCTCAACATTCTGAAATTTATGGATGACTTTGAAATCATCCGCTCAAAAGAAAACGATGAGTTCAGCAACGGCTGGCGCGTATTCGGCGCAAAATCCGACCTTCCCCCCGAGCAGTGGCCGACCGACACAGCGCTCAGAAAAGCTTATGCAGACTGGGTGCTTGCAGGCAACAAAACCGGCTCAGGCTACGGAATCATTGTTTTTGACGGAGAAAAAATCCTCAGATAAACACAGTTATTAACCTTTCGTTGCGTTTCTCCTTTGAATTTTTAACAGGAAGATAACAATGGAAAAAATGTTTTTACCCGATTATATAATCCGCGCCGTAAAGCTGCTCGAAAAGGGCGGCTTTTCGGGTTATGCGGTGGGCGGTTGCGTGCGCGACAGCCTGATGGGTAAAAGTCCCGACGATTACGACGTCACAACAAACGCTCGCCCCGAGCAGACAAAGGCTTGTTTTGCAGGCGAAAGGGTCATTGAAACGGGCATAAAACACGGCACAGTCACGGTGATTCTCGACTCTCACCCGATTGAAATTACCTCTTTCCGCATTGACGGCGAATACGATGACAACCGCCATCCGCGTGCCGTCAGTTTTACCGACGACATTGCCCTTGACCTTATGCGCCGTGATTTTACCGTCAACGCAATGGCTTATTCCGAAAAAAGCGGAATCATTGACCTTTTTGACGGCAGAAAGCACCTTGAAGAAAAGAAAATTGTCTGTGTCGGTGAGTCTGACAAGCGGTTTAACGAAGACGGTCTGCGGATTCTTCGTGCGCTGCGTTTTGCGTCAAAATTAGAGTTCGAAATTGAAGAAGAAACAGCAAAAAGCATAAGAAAACTGAGCTTTTTACTTAAAAATATTTCCGTTGAGCGCATTTATGCGGAGCTTAAAAAACTGCTTTGCGGCAACGGCGCCGCAAGGGTAATTTATGATTTTGCCGAGGTGCTCGAAACTGCAGTTGACGGACTTTATGCCGAAGAAATTCGAAAAAAAGCACCGCTTTTTGAAACGGCAAAAAAAGACAGATATATCCGTCTTGCCCTGCTGTTTGACAGCGGTGAAGGCGCAGAAAAGGCTCTGCGTTTTTTAAAAGCGGAAAAAGAAACAATCCGTCTGGTGTCGCTTCTTTCAGAGCACGGCAAAGAAAAAATCGGCACAACCGAAAAAGAGGTTCGCCGCTTTATGTCCCGCTTTTCAGACGGTGACCTTGACCGACTGACCGATATGATGGCCGCACTCGGCAACCCCGATGCGGAAAAAATCGCACAGACAGTGGCTTTCGTCAGGGAAAACGGTCTTTGCGTTTATACTTCACAGCTTGCCGTTACGGGAAACGACCTTAAAAAGCTCGGCTTTTGCGGCACTCAAATCGGCAAAGCGCTTGCCGCCCTGCTCGACGGCGTGATTGACGGAAAATACTCAAACACAAAAGTTGACCTTCTGCGCTTTGCCGCAGAAATTCACCGTCAGGATTATTGACATTTTTTTGTTATGATATTATAATTGTATTACCCCTATAAAATTTTTAGGAAGGTGAAGATTATGAAAAAAGTATTTGCAATTCTTGCTGTTTTTGCCATTGTTTTCATAACAATGAGTTCAAGCGTTTTCGCTGCAAAAAATCCCATCATCAGCCCCACAGCAGAGGTTATCACAACCGAATCCACCGTCACCTCATCCGTTGTTGTCAGTGAGTCGGACACATCACCCACCTCTCCTCAGACGGGCGTCTATTCCGGCAGCCTGGGCGCCGCCGCTGTTGCCGTCACCCTTTTCGGTGCCGCCGCCGTTGTTTTTGGCAAGAAGCATAAGGAACAATAATAAATGAGAAAAAGACCTTGGTGCTTCATCAAGGTCTTGATTTTTTGAGGCAGAGTTTTATGAAAAACAATCAGAACAAAAAAAGCATAATTGTCCTCTTTGCGGTTTTGGCTTTGCTTGCCGCCGCGGTTTTTGCGGGTCTTCAGGTCTGGAACAGCTACGGTGAGGAGCAGGCGCAGGAGCTTTACGGCGGAATTGTTGACGCAATGGAAAGCCACACCGCCACCTCACAGACTTCAACCCAAGTGAATGAGCTGCCCGACAACCCCATTGATTTCAACTATCTCAAAGGGGTCAACGATGAAATTTACGCCTGGATAAAAATACCCTCAACAAAGGTTGATTATCCGATTGTGCAAAGCAGAGTTGACGACAATTTTTATCTTGAGCGTTCAATTCAGAAACAGCCGCTCAAGGCAGGCTCGATTTTTTCGCAGTCGCACAACCGCACGGATTTCAGCGACCCCGTAACCGTTCTTTACGGCCACAATATGCGCTCGGGTCAGATGTTTGCAAACCTGCATTTCTTTGAAGACCCGGTTTTCTTTAAGGAAAATGAGTTTTTCAACATTTATACTCCCGGACACATTCTCACCTACCGCATTGTTTCCTCTTTTAAATATGACAACCGCCACATTATGAATTCTTTTGATTTCAGCAAATCCGCCGACCTTGAGGAGTTTCAGAAAACCGTTCTCTCCCCCTCTTCGGTGGTTAAAAATGTGCGTGACGGTGTAACGCTCAACAGCGACAGCAAGCTTGTTGTGCTGAGCACCTGTATGTCGTCAAGCCAGAAAAATTCAAGATATTTAGTTGTCGGGGTACTTACAAGTGATGAACAGACAAAATGACAATCCGCACAATGTGAACATTGAACAAAACACCGGTTCCGCAACAACGGGCCGCAACAAAACGGGCAAAGTTCTTAAAGTTTTTATTGCAATTTTGCTTATTCTTCTGAGCCTTGTTGTCAGTGCAACCGCCGCAATGGTGATAATGCACCAAAAAGGCAAAAAGAATATGACAACGGCAAACGAAAGCGTCACAATGCAAAGCCAGACCCACGCCGCCGTTTATGACGAGGGAAAAACGCTTGAATACAAGGGACGCAAATATGTTCTCAACGAAAACCTTGTCACCGTTGCCTGCATCGGAATTGACCGCCGCGAATTCGGCCTTGTCAACAACGTTGTCGGCACCGCGGGTCAGGCGGACACCGTTATGCTTGTTGCCTTTGACACCGAAAGCGGCAGAACAACGGTTGTTTCCGTGCCGCGTGACACAATGGTTGACATCAACCTTTACACGGCAAACGGCGAATTTGCCGGCATTGAAAAAAATCAGCTCTGTCTTTCCTTCGCTTACGGCGACGGCAAAAAGAAGAGCTGCGAAAACGTTGTTTCTTCGCTTGAACGACTGTTTTTCGGAATGCCGGTCACAGCCTATGTCGCCTTTAAAATTGACGGCATACCCGCTCTCAACGATGCCGTCGGCGGAATTACGCTGACAGCGCTGGAAACCGTGCACACCTTCACCGAGGGTGAGAGAATCACCCTTTACGGCAGAGATGCGCTTGACTATGTGCACCAGCGAAACTCAGACCGTGTGGATGCAGACGCCCTGCGCCGCAAGCGTCAGATTCAGTATATCACGGCATTTGCCGAAAAGGCGATTTCCGCCGTTAAAAAAGACTTTTCCGTGCTTTCTTCTCTCTACAATGAAGCACTCAAATATGCCTACACCGACGTAACCTTTTCCGATGTCAGCTTCCTTGCCTCAACTTTCCTCTCGAAAAATTCTTCTCTGGGCAATTTTGTCAACGTTAAGGGCGAGTATGTTGCAAACGGAAGCTATGCCGAATTTTACGTTGATGAAGAAGCTCTGTTTGAGCTGATTGTTGACATCTACTATCTTCCCGAGGTGACAGAGTAATGTATAACGTTCTTATTTGCGACGACGAGATGGATATCCTCGCGCCGCTCAAAGTGTATATTTCCGGCAACGGATACAATGTTTTTGAAGCCTCCAACGGAAAAGAGGCACTTGAAATTCTTGAAAAAGAAAAAATTGACCTTGTTCTTATGGATGTTATGATGCCCGTTATGGACGGCATCACCGCCACGGTAAAACTGCGCGAAACGAGCAACGTTCCCGTAATTCTGCTGACGGCAAAAAGCGAAGACACCGACAAGGTGCTCGGGCTCAATATCGGCGCCGACGATTACATCACAAAGCCGTTCAATCCCGTTGAGGTGCTGGCAAGAATCAAGTCGCAAATCCGCCGTTTCACACATCTTGGCGGAAGTCAGCAAAGCGACGAAGCAACACTTGTTAACGGTGGAATTGAAATTGTTGACAAAACAAAAACCGTATTTCTGGACGGCGAAAGCATCAGCCTGACCCCAACGGAATATGACATTCTCAAGTTCTTTATGGAACATCCCGGCGAGGTTTTTTCACCCAAGGAAATTTACCGCAACGTGTGGAACGATGAGCCCTTCGGCGCGGAAAACACCGTCACCGTGCACATCCGCCACCTGCGCGAAAAGCTCGAAATCAACCCCTCTGACCCCCGCTACTTCAAGGTTGTCTGGGGTCACGGATATAAGCTTGAAAAACAGTAACGCTCTTCTTTTGGTTAGGGCAGCGGGTATAAACCCATCCTGCCTGAACGCGAGTATTTTAACGACGAAGCGGCGAAAATAATCCGACAAAAAAACACGGTTCGGACTGTTCTCGCTGCCCTGTGAGGTGACATTTTGAAATACAGTATCAATTCTTTTTTTGACAGATTTCTGGCAATCATCTTGCTTTTGTGTATGACAATTGTTGCTGTCTGCGGTGTGCTCGGCATTGTTTACCTGCGACAATACAATTTTTACACCGTGACAGACCGCGGTAACACCGCAAAAGAGGTTGCCATTGAGCTTTATGTTGACACGGATTCGCAGGATGCAAAAAAATTCTTCAAATACAGCAAAGATGATGAATATAAAGCCAATCACGTTATTTTGCAGACCTACCTTGACCGTTTTTCTGTCAAAAAAAGCAACTTTTTCTTCACCGTTTCCGACCTTGAGGGCAACGTTCTTTTTGACAGCTACGGGGTCTGCTCAGGCATCAACACCGACATTTACACCGAAGAAATGCTTCAGTATTCGCAATATGAGGTTGTTTCCTATTCCGACATTGACGGCACAAGAACGGAATATCTTTTCAACTACTGCGTTCTTGCCGAAGAGCATTATTCCGCAAACGACCACTATGCCACAGCTTTCCGTTGGATAAATCTGGCCTATACGCTGCGCTTTGTTGTTTTTGTTATTGTTGCAATCGCCGCGCTCATTATGGTTTACCTGCTTTCTCAGCTTGCCTGCTCGGCAGGCACGGTTGATGAAAACGGCAAAATCGTGCCCGGGTTCATTGACCAGATGCCCTTTGACCTTTGCACCGTCTTTTTTGTTTCAATCTGTATTGCCAGCGGTCTGACAATCAGCCTTGCAAATGTTTCGGGGCTTGGTATGGTTGTCAACAACGTTGTTGTCGTAATTGCTTCGGTTGTAATTATGATTATGCTGCTGACCTTCCTTTCAACGCTTGTCACAAGAATTAAAATCGGCAAGCTGTGGAGGAACACCGTTGTTTACCGTCTGTTGCTTTTTACAGGAAGGCTGCTTCGAAGAAAGATTAAGTTCAAGCGTCCGAGTGTGTCATTTTTCAGACAGCTCATCGCTGTCGTTGCAGCCGTGTTTCTCGGTGAGGTTGCCACAGTTCTTTATTTTGCTTACAGATATTTTGTTGTTGCAATTGACCGCGGTGCAGGTGCCGAGGCGATGGAATATGAATATTTCATCCTTCTCTGGATTGTTACCCGCCTGATTTTCATCCCGATTGTCGTTATGCTTTCACTCAACCTTTACTATGTGCGTGAAAGCGGTAAGCGTCTTGCGGCGGGCGACCTGACAGAGTCCATTCTTGACAAAATTTCCGTCAAACAAATCCGCTCTCACGGCGAAAACCTTGAGCAAATAAGAAAAGAAATTTCTAAAGCGATTGAGCAGGAGCTTATCAGCGAAAAAATGAAAAGCGAGCTGATAACAAATGTTTCGCACGACATCAGAACTCCCGTCACGGCAATCATTTCTTATGCAAAGCTTCTGGATGCCGACAACGTTTCACCCGAAGCCTCCAGACAGTATGCGGCGGGAATTATCCGCCAATCCGAAAACCTTGACAAATTGCTCGAAAGCCTTATTGTCGCTTCAAAGGCGGCTGTCGGCGACG
Source organism: Acutalibacteraceae bacterium (assembly GCA_045592705.1). Lineage (GTDB taxonomy): Bacteria > Bacillota > Clostridia > Oscillospirales > Acutalibacteraceae > CAG-177. The sequence continues at coordinate 169,494 of JAZNVG010000039.1, forward strand.
TAAAAATCGAATACAGCATAACAAGCATCAATCTCCTCATTGAACAGACGCTGTTCGAGTTTGAAGATATGTTCCGCGAAAAAGAGCTTGAACCCGTAATTTCTCTGCCGTCGGCTGACGTTTGCGCAAACGTTGACGGCAACCTGACCTGGCGCGTTTTTTCAAACCTGCTCAACAACATCGGCAAATATGCCCTCAAGCAGTCAAAGGTATGTATTTCTGTTGAAAGCGTTGACGGTCGAGTTAAGATTGTTTTTGAAAACACAACGGAAACCGCCATTCAGAAAGATAAAGACGAGCTTATGCAACGCTTTGTGCGCGACGATGCCTCGCGCCACACAAAGGGTAACGGTCTCGGCCTTTCAATCGCAAAAGACCTGACTCTTCTTCAGAACGGAACTTTTGACATTGACATTAAGGATGACCTTTTCGTTACAACAATCACGTTTGAAGAAGTCACTGAATAAAATTTTCAGGGAATTAAAACTTTTCAACAGGAGGCTTTTTTATGAATGAACTTGTAAAAATCGGCAAAATTTTAAAAACACTTACCCTTATCGGAATGATTTTCTATTCGCTGATTGTCGTCGCTTCCGTGGTTTCAACCGTCATCGGCTCCTCACTTTTTTCCGCAGAAGCAAATTTCATCCTTTCCCTTGACAACATCAAGCTTGTTTTAGACAACGGATTCTTACCGGTATCTGCAAAAGATTTGATGTTGACTGTTGTTACTTCGGTCATAAGCTATATTTTCGGATTAATCTGCCTTATTTTCGGATATAAAATATTTGATGTGTTCAGCAAAGGCAATGCTCTGACCCGCGCCATTCCCGCTTACCTGAGAAAAATTGCCGTAATATCCGTTATTTCAGGTGTTGTGAAAAACATTCTTTCACTCATCGGACGCTATTTTCTTATTGAACGTCTCGACTACGGCAACACTCTCATCGGCGGCAACATTTCCGACTGCACAATATCTTACAATGTCGATTTAGACTTCATCGTGATTACCGTTCTTGTAATTGTGATTGCCAAAATCCTTGACCTTGCCTGCGAATATAAAGAAAAATCTGACAGGGCTGAGCTTGAAAAAAGCACACAAAATAAAGAAACGGAAAACAACTGACCGAAAAAAATATATTGTGTACCGTTTTCGGCAACATAAAACAAAAACAGCGCATATCGGTTTTGCCGATATGCGCTGTAATTTTTATTCGGATTAAAAATTGAAAAGCTTTACATTTTCTGTTGAGGGCTTGTACTTGCCGTCCTCAATGCCGTGAACAATTTCAACAACCTTGTCGTTGTAAGGTGTTGCAATGCCGTGTTTTCTGCCGTAAGCGGAAACAATACCGTTAATGAAATCAATTTCGGTCTTTTTGCCGTGTTCAATGTCCTGAAGCATACTTGCCTTAAGAAGAGCGTGCTTTTTGATTGCAATGGGGATAATCATAAAGGAAACAGCCTTTTTAAAGCCGCCTTTGAAATCAAGCAGTTTAACAATATCCTTGCCCTGAACAGGCTCGATTTTAACACCTGCGGCCTTTGCAACGTCGATGCATTCCTTAATAATCATCTGTACGCAACGGCGGGAATCCTTTGCCGCAGCAGCTTCACCGAAGGTACCGCCCGTTACTGCGGACATTCCGCTGAAGCCTGCGTTGATGAGAAGCTTTGACCAGCGAACACCCATAAAGTTGTCTTCAACCTCAACGGGACACATCAGCTCAAGGAATTTCTTGACCTGCTCGAATTTTTCGCCGCGCTTGCCCGTCATTGTGCCAAGGCCGAAGCTGAGTGAATCGGGCTCACTCGTAAGTTCAACAACGCCGGGTTCAAGAAGAGTTGCGCCCCATGCGACGGTGCAGCCCATTGTTCTTTCTTCACCGACAACCTCGGAAACGGAAAGCTCGGGCATACCGTTCTGCAGTGTGCAGACAATGCACTCATCGCTCATAAAAGGAACAAGACCCTTGAGCACCTCAACGTTGAAAAGCTGTTTTGTCAGAAGAATAATAAGATCATATTTGCCGCTCATTTCGTCGGGGGTAAGTGCCGTTACAGGTACGGTCATTTCAACCGTGCCGATAACCTTTGCACCGTTTGCTTTCATTGCCTCAACGTGAGCCTTGTTGCGGTTGATAAGGTCAACCTGACCTCCGTTTTTTGTTATGTAGGCGCCCAGCACGGTGCCGAGTGAACCTGCGCCGTAAATACATGCTCTCATATTTTTTCTCCTTTCGGTTTATAAACACATCGTTCAACTTTATATTTTATATCATCCGCTGTGTAAAAGTCAATAACATCGGGCTGTCTTTCAAGATTAATTCTCTATATGCCGCAGCATATTTCACAGCGAAGCGAACATCATTTGCCGCAAGACAAACATCATTCAAAAAGCCTCTTTTGTCTGACAGACAAAAGAGGATTTTTGTTGCCTAAGAGTAACCAAACGGAGCAGAATCGAGGTAAGAGTAAGCAAAAGTAGTGTAACCTAATTTTTCCTATACTCGTATTCTAAAAGCTCTTCGTCTTTGTTTACACATATAAACCCAACACTTTCAAATAATTTAAGTGAGGCGATGTTTTTCTCATCAATAGAAACTTGAATTTTATCAAAATCAAGTCCGATTTTTCTTGTTTGGATATCCTTCAATATGGTTGTTGCAATTCCTTGCTTTTGATATTCTGGAAAAACAACCACAGACATATACAAAACACAATCAACCAATTCGAGATGTATGGTGGCGAGCAAAATGTCATCTTTATAAATTTTATAAAAATAAATGTTATCGGTGCTCGTTATGTATTTCCAATAGTTTTCTTCATCAATACTAATAAACCGAGAAATCGATGGTTGCCTATAAACCGAAAGTATGGTTGGTATATCTTCGTCATCGAGATCCTTTATCAATCGATAAATCATTTTATATTTTCCTTTGCAGTGTTGATGGAGGAGATGAGCATTCTGCGAATTGAACCACAATCATGCAATACGGTTTTAGCAATTTCATCAGAGATAATATCCGCTTTTTGTGCTATTTCAATCCAATATTCTGTTTCATAGCATTCCTTCAACGAGATCTGTAGTTTTGCAATAAAATCAGGACGGCTGTGTGCATATTTCGCCTCGCGGATATTTGCTCCAATACTTGTACCGCTTCGTTCAAGCTGGTTTGACAAAGAATAATGTCCTTTTATATCATCTGTCAGTTTTAATATTTGAATTGCAAATTCTGTTGACATATCAGCAAGTTTATTTTCAGCCATTGAAATCACCTCTTTGAATACATTATATCACAGCTCTTGATGCTTTTCAATGAAATCGCGCGAGCGCGATGAAATCCTCACTCCGCTCGGATGAAATCTGCTTCGCAGATGAAATTAAATCCGTCCTTCTCCCGACGAAGTCGGATTTCATCACGAAGTGATTTCATCCCACGAAAGTGGGATTTATCCCGTCCGCAAGGACGGATTTAGTTGAAAAGAACCCACACTTGTCGTAGACAAATGTGGGTTCTTTTCTGGAGCTGGTGACGGGAATCGAACCTGCAACCTGCTCATTACGAATGAGCTGCTCTGCCATTGAGCCACACCAGCACACATTTCGTGCTTATGTATTATAATCTAAAGGGGAGCATTTTTCAAGTGTTTTTTAAATTTTTTCGGAAAGACGGCTTTTTGTCTTGTCGCAATGAAATTAATTTTGCAAGTTGCCGAAAATAAGTTGCAAATCCATAGGTTTTTTTGTTGTTTTTCTCAATATTTCGCAAAAAGATGACTTTTACGCAAAAAAATCTTGCAATTTGCTTTCTTATGCTTTATTATACTATACATATCGTATTTTATGCGATTCAATTTTCTGATTTTGAGGAGTTTTTGTTATGAGCTATGTGGAAAAAGTAATTGAAAATGTAAGGCTCAAAAATGCCAACGAGCCTGAATTTATACAGACAGTTGAGGAAGTTCTTCTTTCACTTAAACCCGTTATCGACAAGCATCCCGAGTATGAGGCTGCCGCACTTCTTGAGCGTATGGTCGAGCCCGAAAGACAGATTTCCTTCAGAGTAACCTGGGTTGACGACAACGGCAACGTTCAGGTTAACCGCGGTTACAGAGTTCAGTTCAACAGCGCAATCGGTCCTTTCAAAGGCGGTCTGCGTTTCCATCCCTCTGTTTACATCGGCATTATGAAGTTCCTTGCTTTTGAGCAGACCTTCAAAAACAGCCTCACAAGCCTTCCCATCGGCGGCGCAAAGGGCGGTTCCGACTTTGATCCCAGAGGCAAGAGCGACGCTGAAATCATGCGCTTCTGCCAGGCTTTCATGACCGAGCTTTACAGACACATCGGCGCAGACATTGACGTTCCCGCAGGTGACATCGGTGTCGGCGGCAGAGAAATCGGCTACCTTTTCGGTCAGTACAAGCGCATCAAGGGCAACTTTGAAAACGGCGTTCTCACCGGTAAGGGTATTCCCTACGGCGGTTCTCTCATCAGACCCGAGGCAACAGGCTTCGGCGCAACATATTATGCAGTTGAAATGCTCAAGCATTTCGGCGAAGATATCAAGGGCAAGACAGTTGCTCTTTCAGGCTTCGGCAACGTTGCCTGGGGCGCAGCTCTTAAAATTGCCGAGCTCGGCGGCAAGGTTGTAACAATTTCCGGCCCCGACGGTTATGTATATGATAAGGACGGCATCAGCACACCCGAAAAGATTAACTATCTGCTTGAAATGCGTGCTTCCGGCCGCGACAAGGCTCAGGATTATGCCGACAAATTCGGTGCGGAGTTCCACGCAGGTCAGAAGCCCTGGGGCGTTAAGGTTGACATTGCAATGCCCTGCGCAACTCAGAACGAAATCAATATGGCAGAGGCTGAAAAGCTTGTTGCAAACGGTGTTCCCTACTACATCGAGGTTGCAAATATGCCCACAACAAACGACGCTCTTGCATACCTTAAAGAAAACTGCAAGGCTGTTGCTCCCTCAAAGGCTGTCAACGCAGGCGGCGTCGCTGTTTCCGCTCTTGAAATGAGCCAGAACTCCATGAGATATGCCTGGTCGGCAGAAGAGGTTGACGCAAAGCTCAAGAATATTATGAAGAATATTCACGACTCTTCCGCAAAGGCTGCCGAAGAAAACGGTCTCGGCTATGACCTTGTTGCCGGCGCAAACATCGCAGGCTTCCTCAAGGTTGCCGATGCAATGATGGCTCAGGGTCTTATCTGATTAATGTAAACAAAAAACGGCACCGACGGTGCCGTTTTTTTAATTGATTGTAAAGCTTTTGGTTGTGTAATAGATAAGCGTAAGCAGTGCCAGAATCATCGGCAGGGTAAGCGCATAAATCTTCGCTTTGTCTTTGGTGATGAGCACACTCTGCGTGACGGGAACTGTTTTGTTGCGGGTTTTTAAATAAAGCACAAACGCCGCCACGGCACCCAAGGAAAAAATTGCGATGTTGATAAACCAATAAATTGAATTGAGCAATGCGGCATCCGTAATGTCCTCAATCAGGAAAGTAAGCACCACGGAATACAAATTGTTGGCAAAGTGAATGGCAATTCCCGTCCAGAGACTGCCCGTAAGGCTTACGGCATAACCGATTGCAACACCTGCAATAAAAGCAAAGGGGACCTGTGAAAGATTGCCGTGCATTATTGCAAACACCGCCGCGGAAGCGAAAATTGCAAATTTTTCGCCGTATTTTCTGAGCGGTTGCATTACAACACCCCTGAAAGCAAGCTCTTCGGTAAAGGCGGGCACAACCGCAACCTGCACGCAGTAAACAAGTCTGCCGAAAAAGTCGGAGGGAATTATTTCTTCGTGTTCAACAAGTGTGATTCCGTACTCTTCAAGAAACACGAGAATTGAGTTTGTCACGAAATTTCCCGCAAGACACACCGCAAGACCAACCGGCACGGCAAGCAACATCCACGATAATTTTTCGGGCTTCTGAAAAACAAACGGGTCAACACCCTGCTTTTTTCTGACAAGCAAGCCTGCAACGGCAAAGGGCAACAAAACGGTGAAAAGCGAGTAGAGAATATTCGCGCCGCTCTGAAAAGTGCTGTCGGCAAGATAATTGTCATAAACACCCAGCACCCCGAGCACATTGACAAAAACCGAGCTGAGAACAACATAAGCAAGCACGCACAGACCTGCAAGGCGGCTCAGATACTTAAGCTGAATTTTTTCGTTTTTTGCAACGTATTCTATTTTTGCCCCCGGCGGATAACCGTAAGGCTGATTTGAAAAGTAATTTTGTTCCAAAAACAGCACCTCTTTCCGTTTTGCCGTTATTTTTACTTATTATAACCGAAAAAATTTCCCGATACAAGACAATTCCGTAAAGGATTTGTTAAAATATTTATTGTAATCTTGTTTAAAATAGTATAATATAAGTATAAGCATTATTTTTTGGAGGAACCCCGATGAATTCACAAATCACCGTAAAAAAACTTGAAGAAATGATTGCCGGCAAGCTTTCACACTTTTTCGGCGTAACACCCGAACAGGCGAGCTATGAGCAATATTATAAAGCGCTGTCAATGATTCTGCGCGACCGCACCCGTGAGTGCCGCAGCGAATTTGATGCAAAGTGCGCAAAAAACAATTCCAAGCGCGTTTATTATATGTGCATGGAATTCCTTATGGGACGTTCACTCAAGAACGCCCTTTTCAACCTTAACCTGACCGAAACCGCACGCGAAGCACTTGCTTCTTTCGATATTAACCTTGATGCTCTTTATAAGCTGGAACCCGACCCCGGTCTGGGCAACGGCGGTCTGGGCAGACTTGCCGCCTGCTACCTTGATGCACTTGCAAATCAGGGTTATCATGGTATGGGTTATTCCATTCTTTACGAATATGGCATTTTCAAGCAGAAACTTGTTGACGGCTGGCAGACTGAAATTCCCGATTTCTGGCTTCCCGGCGGCGATGTCTGGCTTGTCTGCCGCGAGGACAGAACGGTTGACGTACGCTTTGAGGGTCGCGTTGAGGACACCTGGGACAACAACTATCACCACGTTGAGCTTATTGACTGCACAACCGTCAAGGCTGTTCCTTATGATATGTTCATCCCCGGCAAAGACGGCAAGGGTGTCAGCATTCTGCGTCTGTGGGCGGCAAAGGGTCACACAATTGATATGAATATGTTCAACCAGGGCGACTATCTGCGCGCAATGGAGCAGAACGCAATGGCTGAGGTTATCAGCAAAATCCTTTACCCCTCCGACAATCACCCCGAGGGAAAATCTCTGCGCCTCAAACAGCAGTATTTCTTCGTTTCCGCTTCAATTCAGGATATCGTAAGCCGTTGCCTGCGTGAAAACGGCTCGCTTGAAAATATCGGTGAAAGTATCGCCGTTCACATCAACGATACGCATCCCACCCTCGCAATTCCCGAGCTTATGAGAATTCTGCTTGACGAATGCGGCTACGGCTGGGATGACGCTTTCAATGTTGTTTCAAAGGTTTTCGCTTACACCAACCACACCGTTATGTCCGAGGCTCTTGAGCGTTGGCCCGAGGATCTTTTCAGACGTCTGCTTCCCAGAATTTATCAGATTGTCAAAGAAATTGACAACCGTTACCGCAGAAAAATCTGGGACCTTACCGGCAATGCCGGCACGGTTGAAGAAACGGCTGTCATTGCTGACGGTTATGTCAGAATGGCTAACCTCTGCGTTGCCGTGTGCCACACCGTCAACGGTGTTTCCGCCCTTCACAGCGACATTCTCAAGGAAACCATTTTCAAGAAATTCTATGAGCTTGAGCCCGACAAATTCACAAATGTCACAAACGGCATTGCTCACCGCCGCTGGCTTTGCCAGGCAAACCCCCGCCTGACAAACCTGCTCTCCGAGCTTATCGGCACAGAGTTCATTTATGACGCCGCAAACCTTCAGAAGCTTTCCGCTTACAAAGAGGATGCGGGCGTACTTGCCGAGCTCCAAAAAATCAAGCTTCAGAATAAAACCGATTTTGCGGAGAAAATCAGAAAGCGCACAGGCATTGAGCTTGATCCCAACTCACTTTTCGACGTTCAGGTTAAGCGCCTTCACGAATATAAGCGCCAGCAGCTCAACGCTCTCCAGATTCTTGCAAAATATCTCGAAATCAAGGAAAACCCCAACGGCAACTATGTGCCCCACACCTATCTTTTCGGTGCAAAGGCTGCCTCGGGTTACTTTATGGCAAAGAAGATTATCAGCTTCATCTGCTCACTTGCCGATTTAATCAACAACGACCCCGATGTCAAGGGCAAGCTCAAGGTTGTTTTTCTTGAAGATTACAACGTTTCTCTTGCCGAGTCCCTTATGCCCGCAGCCGAAATCAGCGAACAGATTTCCCTTGCCGGCACAGAGGCAAGCGGCACGGGCAATATGAAGCTTATGATGAACGGTGCCGTCACCGTCGGCACAATGGACGGCGCAAACGTCGAAATTTATGACGCTGTCGGCAAAGACAACATCCTCATTTTCGGTATGGATAAGATTGAGGTAAATCAGCTTCGCGCTTCCGGCTACTCACCCAACAGCTATTATGCCAACAACGCCGAGCTTCACAAGCTTATCGACTTTATCGGCAGAGGCATCAACGGCAAGCTCTTCCCCGAAATCGCAGGCACAATCATTCACCACGACCCCTATATGGTGCTTGCCGACTTTGCGGATTACAGAAAAATTCAGAAAACAGCCGAGCAGCTGTGGCTTGACCGCACAAAGTGGAACACAATGTCGCTTGTCAACATCGCAGGCTCCGGCCGCTTCGCTTCCGACAGAGCAATCAATGAATACGCACAGAACATCTGGAAAACCAAGAGTGTTAAATAATTAAAAGCATCAGGAGGAATCTGAAATGAAAAATATTCCCGAAGTAAAGCTCGGTATTATTGCCGTCAGCAGAGACTGCTTCCCCATGAGCCTTTCCGAAAACAGACGCAAGGCAATTGTTGCCGAGTTTGCAAAGCTTGGCGAAATTTATGACTGCCCCACCGTTGTTGAAAACGAAAACGACGCAATGAAGGCTCTTGCCGAGGTCAGAGATGCAGGCTGTAACGCTCTTGTGGTTTACCTTGGCAACTTCGGCCCCGAAACTTCCGAAACAATTCTTGCCAAATACTTCAACGGCCCCGTTATGTATGTCGGTGCCGCCGAAGACGGCGCAGACAAGCTGCTTGACGACCGCGGCGACGCTTACTGCGGTATGCTCAACTTAAGCTACAACCTTGCTTTGAGAAACATCAAAGCTTACATACCCGAATATCCCGTCGGCACACCGGCAGAGCTTGCCGTTAAAATTGCCGAATTCGTTCCCGTTGCAAAGGCAATCATCGGTCTTTCCAACCTTAAAATTATTTCCTTCGGCCCCCGTCCGCAGGATTTCCTCGCCTGTAACGCACCCATCAAGGCTCTTTACGGCATTGATGTTGAAATTCAGGAGAATTCCGAGCTTGACCTGTTTGAAGCTTTCAACGCTCACGAGGGCGACGAAAGAATCGCAGGCGTTGTTGCCGAAATGGAAGCCGAGCTTGGCGCAGGCAACAAAAAGAGCGAAATTCTGCCCCGCCTTGCACAGTATGAGCTCACCCTGCTCGACTGGGCGGAAAATAACAAGGGCTCACGCGAATATGTCTGCTTTGCCAACAAGTGCTGGCCCGCATTCCAGACACAGTTCGGCTTTGTTCCCTGCTATGTAAATTCCCGTCTTGCCGCAAAGGGCTATCCCGTTGCCTGCGAGGTTGACATTTACGGCGCACTCAGCGAATACATCGGCACCTGCGTCAGCGGCGACTGCGTAACACTGCTTGACATCAACAACACCGTTCCCGCCGACCTTTACGAAAACGAAATCAAGGGCAAGTATCCTTATGCCCTTACCGATACTTTTATGGGCTTCCATTGCGGCAACACCCCCGCCTGCAAGCTTTGCGAATGCGAAATGAAATATCAGAAGATTATGGCTCGCACCCTGCCCGTTGAGGTCACAAACGGCACTCTTGAGGGCAACATTGCCGCTTCCGACATCACCTTCTTCCGTCTGCAGAGCACAGCCGACACAAAGCTTGTCGCTTACGTTGTTGAGGGCGAAATTCTTCCCGTTGACTGCCGCTCCTTCGGCTCCATCGGCACATTCGCCGTCAACGAAATGGGCAGATTCTACCGCCACGTTCTTATTCAGAAGAATTATCCGCACCACGGCGCAGTTGCCTTCGGCCACCACGGCAAGGCTCTGTTTGAGGTATTCAAATATCTCGGTGCAACCGAAATCGGCTACAACCAACCCAAATCCCTGCCCTACAAGACAGAGAATCCTTTCTGCTAACTCCCAGACCGCCTCTTTTTGAGGCGGTTTTTCATAAAAAACAACCGAAAGGGGTGATTTTGTGCCGCCCGTAAGTGTTCTTATCAAGCCTGCGTCAAGCGCCTGCAATATGAGGTGCAGATATTGCTTTTACAAGGATGTTTCCGACAACCGTGAAAACGCTTTTTCCGGCATGATGTCACCCGAAACCACAGAAAAGCTGATTAAAACCGCCGCCGAATTTGCCGACGGCACCTGCTCTTTTATGTTTCAGGGCGGTGAACCCACCCTTGCAGGTCTTGATTTTTACCGCAATTTTCTTGAAATCGAAAAAAAATATGCCAAAAAAGGTCTGCGCTTCACCCACTCAATTCAGACAAACGGATATATAATTGACGACGAGTGGGCGGAATTTTTAAGCGAAAACAAATTTCTGGTCGGTCTGTCTCTTGACGGGCCTGCCGAAATTCACGATTTCAACCGCACCGATTCAGCAGGCAAGGGCACGTTTAACAAAGTTATGAAAACGGCACGGCTTTTTGACAAACACCGCGTGGAATACAATATTCTTGCCGTTGTCACCTCTCGAAACGCTCGCTCTGCCGCAAAGGTTTACAATTTCTGCAAAAAACAGGGCTTCCGCTGGCTTCAGTTCATCCCCTGCCTTGACTCCTTTGAGTGCGGCGAGGGTGCAACGGATTCCCTTGGCTGTGACGAATACGAAAACTTTCTTTCAACCGTTTTCAATCTTTGGTTTACAGACCTGAAAAAGGGAGAATATATAAGCATCCGCCACATCGACAACTGGCTGAGTATTCTTGCGGGTGCAATGCCCGAATCCTGCGCAATGCGCGGCAATTGCTCCGTTCAGTTTGTCACAGAGGGCGACGGCAGTGTTTATCCGTGCGATTTTTATGTGCTTGATGAGCTGAAAATCGGTACGGTGGGTGAAAATTCATTTAAGGAAATGTTTGAAAGCGAAAATGCTCAGAAATTCCTGCGCACATCGCTCAATATTCCCGAGGAATGCAAAAGCTGCCCGTTTTTCTGCCTTTGCCGCAACGGTTGCCGCCGTGAAAGAAATGTTTTTGACGGCAAACCGGCGCTCAACCGCTACTGTGCGGCTTACAAAAATTTCTTCACGAAAAATGCCGACAATCTCAAAACGGCACTTTCTCTCATTCACAAAGCACAAAACAGGTGATGATATGAATATAAAAAACAGTATTTCCGAGCTTATCGGCGCAACACCGCTGATGAGAATGAACAATTACGAAAAAGAAAAAAAGCTTTCTGCCGCAATTCTTGCAAAGCTCGAGTTTTTCAACCCTGCGGGCAGTGCAAAGGACAGAGTCGGCAGAGAAATGCTCGATGCCGCCGAAAAAAGAGGTCTGCTTTGCCCCGACAGCGTAATCATTGAGCCGACAAGCGGCAACACGGGCATCGGCATTGCCGCCGTTGCGGCTTCGCGCGGCTACCGCGTTATTATCACAATGCCCGAAACAATGAGCGTTGAAAGACAGAAGCTCATTGCCGCCTACGGTGCGGAGGTTGTGCTCACCGACGGCGCAAAGGGTATGGCAGGCGCAATTGCAAAAGCGCAGGAGCTTGCCGATGAATTTGAAAATTCTTTTATCCCCTCACAATTTGAAAATCCCGCTAACCCCGACGCACATTATAAAACAACGGGCCCCGAAATCTGGGCGGATACCGACGGAAAGGTTGACATTTTCGTCTGCGGCATCGGCACGGGCGGCACCGTCAGCGGCACGGGCAGATTCCTGAAAGAAAAAAATCCCGACATTAAAATTGTGGGCATTGAGCCTGCCGATTCTGCCGTTTTGTCCGGCGGCAAGGCCGGTGCACACGGATTGCAGGGCATCGGCGCCGGCTTCGTCCCTGCAACGCTTGACACCTCAATTTATGACGAAATTGTCACCGTCACCACCGAAGAAGCTTATTCTGCGGCGCATGACACGGTTAAAACCGAGGGAATTTTAATCGGCATCAGCGGCGGTGCGGCTCTTTATGCGGCAACCGAAATCGCAAAACGTGCCGAAAACCGTGATAAAAATATTGTTGTTCTTTTGCCCGACAGCGGCGAAAGATATCTTTCAACCGATTTATTCTGAGAAAGAAGTGACGTTATGAAAAAGATTTTTGCTCTCATCCTCTGTCTTACCCTGACCCTTTGCTGTCTGCCGACGGCTTTTGCCGCCGACACCTCGGCAAAGCTTTACGCATTTTATGACGACAATATGCTTTTTGCACAAAACAAAGAGGCTGTTTTTGCGGGCACGGCAACGGCAGGTGCCGCAATTACCGCCGAGCTTTTTGACAGAAACGAAAATCTTTGCGCAAGCGGCGAAGGTGTTGCCGCAAGTGACGGCACTTTTACCGTTTCATTTATGTCGCCCGAGGGCGGTTATGACGAATACACCGTTTTGTTAAAAGCAGATTCCGCCGTTTTTGCAACTCTTGAGGGTGTTGTTTTCGGCGAACTGTGGCTTGCAGGCGGTCAGAGCAATATGATGTATCCGCTTTCACAGGCAAAACACGCAAGGCAGCAGTTCGAAAACGGCGAAAAGCTCAACAAGTGGATAAGAGCACTGCACGTTCCTGCTTATCCCAACAACACAGATTACACGGGATTTTCATATGCCCTTCCTCAAAACGACATTGTCGGCGCTCAGTGGTTTACGGGCGAAGACAACTCCATGTACAGTCTGAGTGCGGTCGGCTACACCTTTGCAGAAAAGCTTCAGGCAGAGCTTGATATCCCCGTCGGTTTTCTCAATATATCACTCGGCGGCACGATGCTTGCAACGTGGATTTCAAGAGCCGCCATTGACGGTGACAGCGCCGTGAAAACCGCGCTTACCGAAAGCGGCCGCTATATTCCCCTTGAAAAGTGGGCAACGGATGCCAACGATTTTTATTCGGATATGGCGGCAAACTACAACCACAAAATTGCTCCGCTCACGCATTTCCGACCCACGGGTATGATTTGGTATCAGGGCGAGAGCGACCTTATGAACGGCACCTCGACGGAAAATTATGCAAAATATTTCGACCTTATGCAGCGCTCCTACTCCGAGCTTTTCCACGCAGATTCGCTTATGCCCTTCATTTTCACGCAGATTGCCCCCTTCCCCTATTCCGAAGACGGTCTGAAAATCCTCGATTGGAATGACGGCTACCGCAAAATCCGGCTTGAAAAACCGGATTCGCGCGCAATGGTGACAATTTATGACCTTTCGCTGTCTTTCCTGCCGGAAGCCGGCTCGATTCACCCCGACACAAAGCTTGAAATCGGTCAGCGAATGGCATTTGCGGCAGAAAATCTTGTTTACGGCGGCAATGACAGTTGTACTGCGGCAACGGTTAAATCAACCGAAATCCGCGACGGTGCCGTTTTTGTGACATTCGAAAATGTCGGTGATTCTCTTGCCTTTAACGGTAAAGTGCCTTACGGTTTTGCTGTTTGCGGCGACAACGGCGTTTTTGTTGAGGCGGATGCCGAAATCGTTTCTGCCGACACAGTCAGAGTTTACAGCAGCACCGTTCCCTCACCCCGCGCGGCAAGCTACGCTTACTGCATGACAAATGTGCGCGGCAATCTTTATACAAGCGAAAACGGCACACTCACCCTGCCCGTTGCTCCGTTTGTGACGGATTCCTCCCTGCTCAGACACAACTGGGCGGACAAGATGTGGGCAGACTGTGACAGCGACAAGGCCTGGCACATAACAGGCATTGACCTTTTCAACAAATTCCACAGCACGTGGCGTGCCGACGGCGCCGAGCTTTCGTTTGCCGACGGACATATGAACATAAAAAGCAACGAAAACCGCTTTTTCGTAATTCCCGTCACCAATTTCAAGGACGGCGACGTAAAAACCTTCCTTGACACCGACCGCAACTACGGCGATTTTTCAAAAATGAGCTTTTATGTGCGCAACAGCGGCACCGAAGAGGTCACAATCAAAAACATCCGGTTTTATGTTGATTCCGTCTTCTGGTTTTCGCCCGTTGCAGACGGCACAATGAATGTTGAAACCGCAATCCCTGCCGACGGCGAATGGCACCTTGTCACCGTTGACCTTGGCAGACTGTGCTTTTTCGGCAACGAGGGTCTGCCCTTTTCGCCCAATTCCACGCTTGATGCAGTTGCTGAAATCCGCTTTGAATTCACTGCGGCTGACGGCGCTGACCTGAGCCTTGACAGCGTGCGCTTCACCCCCGCTTTTGAAGATGTCGGTGTGCGCTTTGAGGCGGATTTTGCAAGCTGTGACACCCTTGGCGAAAAAATCGCCGCACTTTTCACAAAGGCAATCGGCGCGGTTGTGGGTGTTTTCAGATAATTTATTCCGCATTTTGTTTTTACAAAAACCTAACTGTGATGAACCGGTGAAAAGAGGAAAGTTATGAAAATCAGAACGAACAACCTTACACAAAAAGCTACCAGAATTTTTACCGACAGAGAAGAACCCCGTGCATCTTTCTGGAAAAATTACTGCACCGTAAAAGCTGAATTAAACAGGCAAAGCGAGGCTCACGTTCTAAATTTTTACGGCATCGGCGGTATCGGCAAAAGCTTTCTTCTCAAAAAGCTGATTTCCGAAATGAAAGAACAACTCGAAAATCCTCTATATGCATATATCGACCTCGGTCTTTGCCAGGAAAGCCGCACGGTTCTTGACAGAATGAGGAACTGTCTTGCCGATAATTACGATTTCGAATTCCCGATGTTTGAACTGGGTTGTTATGCCTACGCAAAGAAAGTGGGCGAAAAAGCTGATCCGCTGGAAGTAAAACAGCTTGCGGACAGAAGCCGCCTTTTAAAAACGGTTTTGTCTGTGGCGGGTAACATCCCCATTGCGGATGTTGTGGCAAAAATTTTCTCTCTGGCTGACCAGGGCGTTGCCCTTGTGCAGACAATCATTAAAAAACACAGAAGAGAGCTCGAACAAATCAAAGCACTGGAGGCAGAGGATTTGTACAAGCTTCTCCCCTATCTTTTTTCTCTGGATATGACGCAAAACCTTGCCGCGGAACCAGACGAGCCGCTTGTCGTTTTTATTGACACTTACGAAAAGCTCGTCAATGAATTGAGCTGCGTGGGCGAGCCGCTCAAGTTTGATGAATGGATCCGCAACGAAAACGGACTTATTCAGAACATTCCGAATGTTCTCTGGGTTATTGCAGGCAGAGAAAAGCTCAAGTGGGACAGTATTGATAAAGACTGGAAGGATTCGATTGAATCTCACCTGCTCGGCAATCTTTCGGAGGCAGACAGCGACAGCTTTCTGCTCAATGCCGGCATCAGAGATGTCACCCTTCGCCAACAGCTTTATGAACTGACGAACGGCACACCCGTTTATCTTGACCTTTGTGTTGACCGTTTTCTGCGAATTGAGGAAGAAGGCCAAAAGCCCGACATATCCATGTTCGGTAAAGACACGTTTGACCTCATCGAGCGTTTTGTCAGATATATGGACGACGCACAAAAAGACCTCGTTTATATGTTTGCGTGTCTGAAAAAATGGGATGATTCTCTTATTTCGGAAATCGCACCGAAAGTTCTTTCCAAATTCAGCATAACCGCCTATGAAAAGGCGAAGGATTTCTCTTTTGTCATTGCTTCGGATGACGGATTTTTCAACATTCACCAAACCGTCGGGGATGTTCTTGCCGACCACTGCCCCGAATTAATCAAAAAGAGCGTGGGACAAGCCCTGCTTGACACTTTCGCAGAAACTCTTAATGAACAAAAGCTGTTTTCTTCCGCTTTTTCCACAGCGCTTGCCTATGTTGCACAGGCAGGCTTGCTGATGTATGAAGAACGCGATGAATTGTGTGAGTTTTATGAAAATCATCTCGCGACCAAGCTTTTCAACCTCATCAATGCAGGAAAGCTTGAACCGTCAAAAGCTGTTTATGAAATTTTGCTTGAACGCGCAGAACAAAATAAAACAGATTTGTTTTACGCCTGCACTCTTTTTAACTATGCGAACCTTTGTGCCGCCGCAGGAGACAACAAAACAGCAATAGAAACTACACAAAACTGCCTGGATTTATTTAATAAAATTCTCGGTGAAGACAACAATTATGCTTTATTGGCAATGAATAACCTGGCCTCCTTCCAAAACAACCTCGGTTACCATCAAAAAGCTCTTGAAACGTATCAGAGCGTGTTTAAAAAATATAAAGAAGCCTTTGGTGAAAATCACCCTGATACGATACTGATTGAGTTCAACATTGCCTTGACTTACGGACTTTTGGGTAATTACTCGACAGCTTATTTTCTGTTTCGCAATTCAGTGATACCGAAATACAGAGAGGTCTACGGTCCGTTCCACCACGATACGTTTCGTGCAATGAACAATATGGCAAATTTTCTTGCCAAATCGGGTGAACCCCAAAAAGCATATGAGTTGTACCAAAGCTTACTTCACACCTGTAAATCAAAGCTCGGAGAAGACCACCCTGAAACAGTAAGAGCAATGCACAATATGAGCGAAGCTCTTTTGCATATGGGTGAGTTCAGCAAAGCACTTGAGCTTTATCAATCCGTTCTTCAAAAGCACACGGCTATTTTTGGAGAAGATCATCCCCAAACTTTAACAATATTGTGTAATATTGCAACTACCTATATGGTTTTGGACGAAAACGACAAAGCTTTTGAAATGTATCAGACGATTCTTGATAAGTACAGAGCATTACGTATGGAAGACCTTCCGGATGCCATACGCATAAAGACCAACATGGCTTGTATTCTTACGGAACAGGAAGAATACGACAAAGCTCTTGAAACACTTAACTCCGCTCTTAAGAAAAGTAAGACTGTTTTCGGAGACAGGCATCCGGAAACAGCAAGAATAAAGTACAGCATGGCCATAGCTTACCGTTGTTTGGAAAAAAACGAAGAGGTTCTTGAACTGTATCAAAATGCACTTGAAATTTTTAAATCCAGCCACGGTGAGAATCACGAGTTAACAACAATGGTAATGCTCAATCTTGCTGATTATCTTAAAAGTCTCGACAAATACGAAGAGGCTTTGGCGCTTTATCGCCCCTTACTAAAAAACTACAGTAAAACTCTCGGTGAAGACCATCCGCAAACAACGAAAGTAATGTACGTCACGGCGCTCCTTTATACCTATTTTGAAAAATATGAAGAGGCTCTTGAACTGTATGAAAAATTGCTGAAAAACTATAAAATCCGTTTCGGTGAAAATCACGAGAACACAATTGATATAATGTCATGTATAGCTCTTGTTTTTGATTCTCTCGGCAAATATAAAGAAGCCCTTGAGTTTTATCAGGCTATTTTCGAAAATTACAGGGAAACCTTAGGCAAAGACCATCCGGAAACTTTGTCGATAATGGTAAATCTTGCCAAATCCCATGAAGCGCTCGGTGAAAAGGAAAAAGCCGAAGAACTGTGCAAAGAAATACAAAGACTCGGCGGTAACGCAGCACCGCAAAATTAAACTTTTTTTGTTGAAATTCCGAGATTTTTGTGTTATATTGTTTTCGTTTTCGAAACTCCCGGAGGTTTATGTTATGAAAAAAAATAATCTTAACAAAAGATGGCTGTTTCTTGCCGCAGGTGTTTTCACAATGCTTTTTTCGGGCGTGCTTTATGCCTGGTCAATTCTGAAAATACCTTTCAACGACGTTTTCGGCTGGAGCAGTTCCGTTCTTTCTCTTAATTTCACGCTGACAATGTGCTTTTTCTGCCTCGGTGCATTTTTCGGCAGTCTTATCTGCAAGAAAATCGGCACGAAAATCACACTTTTTATTGCAGGCGCACTTGTGGGCATCGGCTTTGTGACAACCGGTCTGCTTCCCGCAAATCTGCCCTATCTGCTTTATCTGACCTATGCCGTGCTTGCAGGCACAGGCATCGGCATTTCATACAACGTTGTTGTTGCCACCGTCTGTGCGTGGTTCCCCGACAAAAAAGGTCTGTGCTCCGGCTGTCTGATGATGGGCTTCGGCATCAGCACCCTTTTGCTCGGCAACGCCGTAAGCGCGCTTTTTGAAAATCCCGCCTTCGGTTGGAGCAAAACTTACATAATTCTCGGTGCCGTGCTTGCCGCAGTGCTCATTTTCTCGGGTCTTGTTCTGCGCCTGCCCGCTGCCGACACCAAATTCCCCGCCCCCAAAGCAAGAAAGGCCGTCAAACAGGAAGCTTTCACCGTGCGTGATTTCACAACAAAACAGATGCTCGGCAGCTTTACCTTCTGGCGCGCTTTTATTTGCATGGCTTTCATCGGCGCGGTCGGTAACTCCGTCATCAGCTTTGCAAGAGACCTTGTTCTTTCCGTTGATGCCGCACCCGCTCTCGCAACAACGCTCGTCGGCGTGCTTTCGGTCTTCAACGGACTTGGCAGAGTTATCACGGGTGCCGTTTATGATGCGCTCGGCCGCCGCACAACAATGATTTGCGCCAACATTCTCACCATTGTTGCCGCCGGCACAACACTTGTTGCCGTTTATGTTCACTCCCTTCCCCTTTGCATTGTCGGCCTTTGCCTTTCGGGTATGTCATACGGCTCCTGCCCGACAGTCACCTCGGCTTTCACCGCCTCTTTCTACGGCCGCAAGCATTTCTCCGTAAACTACAGCCTGATGAATTTCAACCTTATGCTCACCGCATTCATCGCAAACATCAGCAACTCTCTGCTGAGTTCAAGCGGCGGCTACACCGCACCCTTTATCATGCTTCTTGCCGTTGCCGTTTGCGCACTGGGTCTTAACATTTCCATCAGAAAACCCGAATAACAAAAAACGACGGATTACTCCGTCGTTTTTTCATTGAAAAGTGATTCCTGTTATGATATAAAATTAATATAACCTGTTTAGAGGAGGCAATAAAATGGCACGGGCAATGTTTGAACCGATTTACTGCGATATTTTTCCGTTCTGGAACGGAATTTCGGAAAATGACCGTGAATTTATCTGCCGGAATTCCGTTGCCCTGACTTACCCCAAGGGTACACATATCCACGACGGGGGTGAATGCTCGGGTGTGATTCTTGTGCGTTCGGGCAGTCTGCGCCTTTACATTATGTCCGACGAGGGCAAGGATATCACTCTTTACCGGCTGCATTCGGGCGATATGTGTATGCTGTCTGCTTCCTGCGTTTTGCAGACAATCACATTTGACGTGTTTGTGGATGCGGAAGAAGACAGCGAATGTTATATAATCGGCGGACCTGCGTTTGCCGCCGTGGCTGAGCGCAACCCCGACATTAAAATTTTTGCCCTTGAAGCTGCGGTCAGCCGTTTTTCCGACGTTATGTGGGTAATGCAACAGATTCTTTTTATGAGCATGGACAAGCGCCTTGCAATTTTTCTTTGCGACGAATCGGCGCGCACAAACAGCGACACAATTGAGCTCACTCACGACAGAATTGCAAAATACATCGGCTCTGCGCGCGAGGTTGTTTCAAGAATGCTCAAATATTTTGAAAATGAGGGCATTGCCGAGGTGTCACGAAAGGGTGTCAGGATTCTTGACAAAGAGCGCCTGCGTAAATTAACCCTCTAACATTGCAAGGATTTGATTCTTCGGGCGTGCGCCTGCAGATTGGTTGACCACCTTGCCGTCTTTCATAACAACGAGCATCGGGATGCTGTAAACACCGAACTGACTTGCAAGCTCCTGCTCTTCATCAACATTGATTTTGCCGACAAGATATTGCGGATTCTCCTGAGCAATTGCATCGACGATTGGCGAAACCATTCGGCACGGGCCGCACCAATCGGCATAGAAATCGAGCAAAACTGCCTTTTCGCTGTTTTTGATCTGTTCAAAATTTTCTTTATTTACTTTAAGTACTGACATAATCATAACTTCCTTTCTTTTCTTTGTGGCTTTATTATATCAGCTTGCCTGCACTTTTTCAGTGACAAAGTCACAAACATATTATTGCGCAGAAGAACGCAATTAATAAATTTAATTCTTAATAAATATTTTCCCTGTGCGTTTACAAAATTTCATTCGCAAAAGAAGAAACCGCAAAGAAGCGCTACGGCATAATCGCTGACTTCAGGGGGCCGGGCGGGGCAAACTGCCGAGCAATCCTTTTGCTTTGTCGGATACACCAATAATTTAACACCGTCAAACCTTTCTGTTTGGCGGTGTCTGTTTTTTTATTTATCGTCAAAAATTTTCCACGAAACAACCTGAATACCCTTTTCCTTTGCACGGGCGAGCAGGTCGCCGCTTTTTAAAAGCTCATATTCAAACGCACGTTTCAGCCGGTCGCCGCCCATGTTTTTGCAAGGCAACATAGGATGCAGAAAGATTTCGGTCACTCCGTCAATGCATTTATCAACTGCGTCGAGATAGTATTTTCTCAGGGATTCATAGGTCTTTATTTGTGCCATTGAGCGCGGGTCTGACACAAGGTCATCAAGCATCCGCACCCCTCTTTTTTCTCCCGAGCGGACAATTGCTTTCTGCAACGCGATTACGGCTTTCGGAATTTTCATTCCCGGCTGTCTTTCTAAAAAACCTGCGGTTTTCGGGAAGCGGAACGGAAGGTTATGTTCTGCGCAAAAATCAAAAGCATCAAGGAAAAACCGTCTGCCGTTTATACCGTAAAGCGTTCCGCAATGGTTATCCGCGTGGTCAACCTCGGCACCGTTTTCAATAATATACCGATACTGCGCTTCAAGCTCATTTCGGACATCTTTTCTTTTTGCCCCGAAAGTCAGCTCTTTCTGATTCGCCGGAAAGCCCTCCGCACCCAAAGATTCGGCTTTTGTGAGACTTTGCCATTTGCGGGTTTCGCTGTCGGAATTTATCGTCAGATGAACGCCGACAGCGATTTGCTTTTCTTTTGCAAAGCTTACGGCATCGGCGCACTCGGGAGCAACCGACATAAGCGAGGTTGAGGTTATAAGCCCCTTTTCGAGCAGTTCTTTTATTGCCCCGTTCTGCTCACGGCTGCAACCGAAATCGTCCGCGTTGATTATTAAAAATTTACTCATCTTTTTGTCCTCGGGTTAAAATAATTATTTTGACAACAGATTTATGTTTGGCAAATATATTTTATCATAAATCGCATAATAAAATCAAAACTTTTAAGCTATAAATATAAACAAAACAGATTTCCTGGAATTTTCAGCAATATAAAATTCATTCTTCTCGGAATACATATAGGCCACATATAACTTTCTCCTGTCCCGAAGAAGGTTTAACTGTTGAAATAATATCCTTTATGAACATAAATATAACAACCAAAGCAAAAAGCTTTAAAGGATTTAGAGAAATTTTCGTTGAAAGACAAATGGATATACCTATGAACGATGTGGTTTTATGATGCTCCTTAAAAACCGTGAATGGTATTCGTATAAATCTCCTTGCTTCACAAATAATAACATCAAGATTTGTCTGAAAAAAGGAGAAAGATATTATGAAAGCCACAGGTATTGTCAGAAGAATAGACGACCTCGGAAGAGTCGTCATCCCCAAAGAAATCCGCCGCACCATGCGTATCCGCGAAGGCGACCCGTTACATATATCATTGACACCGTGTGAAAGATTCTGTTATGCAATGCTTAAATTCTATAAGCGTTGTAAGGAATAATAAATTATACGGAGGTCAAAAACTATGACACAGCAAGAAAAAACAAACATCACTTACCGCAAAGTAGGCGATTACAAAATCCCGAATATCGCATTACCCGCCGAAGCAAGAAAACCTCTTGGCGTATGGGGACTGAAACGCAAAGATTATCTTATGAAACATAAACAAGTTCAGTTCAATACTATGCTAATGACAGGCACATTGTGGACACATCTTACAGAGATTGATGAACAGGCATCAGATATGTTCTCCCGGCTGGTAGAACAGATGAAAGTCAATGGGGGCATAACAGAGCAACTCAAAGCAGATAACCAACCGAAATGGGTTGCCCGTATGAATAACATTGAAGCAAGAGCAAGAGAGATTGTTAATCACGAGTTGATTTTTACAGCATAATTATATCTAAAAAACATAATCAGGTGTAACGGAATTTGATTTCTGCTATACCTGATTTTATCTTTTTATTCAATCTTTTTGTAGTGTGTCTAAAAATAAAGACGCCTTGATTTCGATTTTGACAAGCCTTTTTTGCTTGTCAAGCTGTTGAAACATAATAAATAGATATAGCTAAATTTGTTGCGATGATTATTTTTTAAGTGAAAAGTTTATTATTTGCTTGATAATTTTGAGATTCAATGAAACTAAAAAAGTATAAAAAGCGAAGATTTTTCTGCAATTAGCAAAAAACAACAAACATGAACCTAAAGTCACCTGTTATATGACGGATAAAATTTTTATGGTATACCAGTTTAATCGGAAAATGTCTAATTTAAAAATGAACATTTTGTAAACTTTCGACTTCTTAACGTAACTCTTGACGATTTTTGTCATATATATATAGGAAGTTTTTTAACTCATTAATATTTTTATCCAAACATTCGAATAATGCGCTATACACAATGTAGGATATAAGGAGATAATATGTTAACTTTCTATTTAAATTTGATTGAAAACGAAACAGAAAAAAGACAAATCGAAGATATTTATTTTACTTACAAAAATCAAATGTACCTTTTGGCACAAAAAATATTAAACAACAAACACGATGCCGAAGATGTCGTACATGATATTTTCTGTTCAATTGCTTCTTCGCATATGGATATTATCATGAATGCTGCAACTCCAGATGATGTTCGTAATTATCTTCTTAAATCAGTAAAAAACGCTTCAATAAGTCTTATCCGCAAAAGAAAAATCCGTTCAGATTATGAAGACAGAAAGCGCAAAGAAAAGTGCGAATTAAGTGATAATATCTTTATTGATAAAGTGTGCGAAAAATTTGAATTTGAACGGTTTATAAAGTTACTGGGAATATTTGATAAAAAATACCGTGAGGTGCTTTATTATCACCTTGTGCTTGATTTATCTGTTAATGAAACAGCAGAAATCTTGGGAAAAGCACCCAACACGGTAAGGCAACAAATTGCGAGAGGTAAAAACTCTGTTGCAACTTACTTACGGAGGGATGAGAAATTAAATGGCAATGACAAAAGATGAATTTTGTGAAGCACTTAGATACTACGCATCCAAAGAATTTGAGGATATCCCTTCAAATGACTCTGAAATCGATTTTGAATTCTCCGATAAGTTCAACAAAAAGATGGAAAAATTGCTCAAAAGAGTATCCTACGACCGAACTCATATTGTTTCCTGGACAAGAAGAAAAGTTATTATGGTTGCTGCCACAATCATCTTGGTGCTTGCAGGAATGATGAGTGTCGTAGCAATAAGGGAACCTATTGTTGGGTTTATATACAATGTATATGAAGAATTTACAGAAATCTTCTTTGATGATGATACAATAGATAAAATCACCTACAGATATTCGTTATGCGAAATTCCTGAAGGATTTGTTGAAACTCATCAAATTAATAACAAAAATGTTAATATAGTAGAATATGAAAATGTAAACAATAATGATAAATCTTAATTATGTAAATCGGTAACACAAGAATCATCTTTTCTTCTAGATAATGGAAACGGGCATGTTGAAAAAATTAATGTTGGCAGAAAAAGTGTTGATATTTACATTAGTGATTATGGCGATTATTATTATGCTTTCTGGACACAAGATTCCTATGCAATAAGCTTAACCTATTCTGGTAACACGACCATTGAAGAAATATTAAATCTGATAGAATCTATACATTAGAACATATTACAGCTTCTTGAAAATGCAAGGGGCTGTAATTTTTTTGAAAAACTTTTAAATAATTTGTACCGTTTTGAGGAAGTTGTGCGTTGTATATATTTGATAGGGTAAATTTAAGGAGTTGAGTTCCAATGGTTTAGTTAATGTCAAACACTATAAACATTATTTTTAAAATGGAGTGAATCAAAATAAAGAATAGTGTTGCAATGAGAATATTGAGTTTTATTGTTATGTGTATGATTATGATTTCTACAGTTTCGTTTGTCGCTAATGCAGTGGAAATTACGCCTAGATATAACAATGTAAGTTCTGTTTCAAGTTATACGGAAATCTCTTCCTCGGAAGTAATAACAATAACTAACAAATTTTCTGCAAGTGCTTCTGTTTTTTCAAGAGCTGTTATAACAACATATATTAAAAGAAAAACATTGGGATTATTCTGGACAAGAATTGATATCGGTCAAACTGACGACGAATAGGTTGACAATATCTACACCAATGTTTACAGTGGCGTACATTCACATCAATTAGAAAAAAGCGAAAAATACAAAGCAACTGTTGAGTATGTTATTTACGGCTCGGGTGGTGCAACTGATACTATCACAAGAGAAATAGAAAAAACTTATTGATTTTCTTGCAGTCTATCGTAACTCCATATACTTTGGAAAGGATGTTGAAAATGAGAAAAATCAGAATGTTGTTAAAAATAGTTGCTTTTTCTTTGGCAATTGTACTCATAGCACAAATTATACCGTTCTCAACAATTTCAATTGCAATGAAAAACGATAAAATTCTCGAACAGTCTTTAGTTGAAAGCACGGCAGAGAAATCGCCTGAAATTATTGGAGAAGTCGAAGCTCTTCGTGATGAATATACAAAACATTTTCGTTGCGAAGACGGTTCATTTGTTGCTGCTATTTACAACACTCCGGTTCATTATAAAGAAAACGGTGAGTGGAAAGATGTCGATAACACATTGGTAGCTAATACCAACAATAATATTGCCAAAAGTTCAAATATCAATAACGGAAAATATTTCATAACAAAAACACCTACTCCTATTACTTTTCCTGAAAGCATTAATAACGGAAAGATTACTATTGCTGATGGCAGTAATGTAATATCTTTTGGTGTAAAAAATAATGGTTCAAATATTTCTTCCGTTGCAACTGTTTCTGCCCCTGAAGAATTGGTTTCTTTTTCAATTGCAAAATCACAAACAGAAAATGAAGGGCAAAAGGTTGACAGTGATTTTGGGGTTGCCGCCGACAATAAAACTAGTGCAATCACTTATGCAAATGCCTTTGAAAATGCCTCCATTGAATATGAAATTTCTTCTTCTATTATTAAAGAAAGTATCGTTGTGTCAAAAAAATCAAAAGATTACAAATATGAATTTACAATTGATTTCGGCAATTATGTTCCTGTGAAAAATGCTAATGGGGGAATTGACATTTATGAAACAGAGCAATCTTTAACACCTATTATGTCTATTCTGCCACCTTACATGTTTGATGCGAACAACGAAACCTCTGATGCAGTTACAATGGAACTTGTTGCAAATGCTGATGACTACACTCTTGTGATAGAAGCTGATGAAGAATGGATAAATAAACTAGGCAGAAATTTCCCTGTTGTTATTGATCCGACAATTGACCTTGATGTAAGCAGAAGTGGAATTTATGATGCCCATGTTAATCAAAATTTTCCCAACATAAATTATGGCGTGGACTATCAAATTGAGGTTGGAAAAAGAGGAAACAATGTTTATAGAACCTATATCCGATATGATTTACCCGATCTTCCTGATTGTAGTGTTGTAACAAAAGCCAACATTTCACTTGTACAGAACTGGGCGCGTTCATTTGATACAACAGATTTATATCTTAATGTTTACAAATGTAATACACCCTGGAATTACAATACAATCACATGGAATAACCAACCCGTTCAAAACTTGTCAAACGCAACTGTTGTTGACTACACTGGCTTTCAAGGAGGCATGAGCGCTGAATATAATCTAATTATCACCAAAATAGTCAAAGACTGGTATGAAAATGGTGATAATCACGGTCTGATGCTTGCATTATCCGATGAAACAGTTGAAGAAAAGACATCCTTTTATTCGTCGAATAATATTCTTTCAAACTATCCTGTTGTTACAGTGAGCTATATAAACAACACGGGTGTAGAAGATTACTGGACTTATGAAACTTTTTCTGTCGGCAACAATGGCGCAGCTTATGTAAACACCTATAACGGAGCTATGACATATATTCATAGCGACGCAAACACAACCGGACTTCTTGCTCCATTAAATATTTCTCATATTTACACTAATGGTGAAAGAAATTATACGGGAATATTTGGCAATATGAGTTTCGGCAAAGGTTTTAAGCTTAATCTTATCGAAAAAATTGAAGAAACCGGTTCAAGTTCTGTGGCTCAAGATTATCCATTCTGTTATATTGATTCAGACGGTACAGTTCACTTTTTTAAAAATAGCTCCACGTTAAATCTGTATTGCTATGAATTCGGCGAAGATATTACTTTAACCAAAAATGAAACAGGCTATATATTATCAAATCCCTCTGGGGTCCATAAAATTTTTAATCTGGACGGATATCTTACTCAAACGGTAGATGCCAACGGAAACAGTATAACAATAACTTATAGTAATGGCAAAATCTCTCGCGTTACCGACGGAGCCGGGAAGCAGATCAATCTTTATTTTAATACGGATAATACTTTAAGCCGCATTGTTGATTCTTCCGGCAGAAGTACTTATTACGCATATAATGATTCTAACTGTCTCACCAGAATTACCTATCCCGACGGAACACATACACAATTTGAATACTTTTCTGATAATTTAATGTTGAGTAAAGTTACAAGCCCTGACAATTCAAGCACATCATTTGATTACAAAGCCATTACTATGCCAAATAAAACCTATCACAAAGTTACTCAAGTCTCAACTATGGGCACAAACGGATCGGTTTATGACACGGTAACTTTTGTTTACCGAACAGGCGATACATATATCTGTAACACCAAAGGTGATAACGCGGTTCTTGCTTTTGACAATATGGGCAGAGTGGTAAATGTTGTTAAAAACGGAAAAAACATTTCCACCGTTTCATATTACGGAATATCTGAAGTAATTAACGGCATTACGACCAATAACGCAGCAAACAACATTAGAAGTGTTTCAAATACTTTTGCCCATAACTATAATTTAAAGTCAAATTTTGCTTATAACGGGAAGTTTTTCACAACTGCACCCCAATTTGACCATACTTGTACCGCCAGAAATACCGAGGAGCTTTACAACAATATTTATAACTACGAGATGGGCATAGATGAAACCGCCGAACCAAATACAGTTTGCTTTTATACAACGGTAGCACCCAACACATCCAGTGAAACCTTTACCGCTTCAATATACATCAAAATTAAAGATGAGCTGACAGCAGGAACAGCGTGCCTTAAACTTGTTGCATTTGATAGAGATAAAAACAAAATGCTCGAAGCAAGCAGTGAGGAAATCACAACCACCAATAACTCTTGGAAGAGACTTACTGTTACTATGACTATGCCAGAGGAGGATGTATACAACCTTTATGCCGTTTGCGGAATCTTTGATGGTAAAGGCACCATATATTGTGAAAATGTCTATTACGAAAAAGGTGACGTTGCTCATAGATATAACCTTATTAGAAATTCCAGTTTTGAATCTCTTGACTTTGGAATAGACTTTAACCAGTGGGGGCGTAATATCGGCTGTTCCGTTGCTACAAATCCTGACGATGGGTCATATGCTGCCAAAATTGAAGGCACCACAGACCCCGACATGACTCCCGAATGTAATGTCTATCAATTTATTAATATTACCGGCAATGCAGGAGATACACTGGTTTTCGGGGCGAGTGCAAAAGCTAATTGCTCTGCATCAGGAAACCAAGGAAATCGTTTTTTCGGAATAAAGCTATTTTTATATTATAGAAATGAGCTAAAACAAGTTGCGTTTGTAGAGTTCGATGAAAATGTTTCCGATACATTTCAAACTGTTATGGGAACTATTGTTGCTGAGCATGCGTATAATGAAATCCTGTATAAGCTTTGCTATGAAAATGAGGTTAATTCGGCCATATTTGACGATGCATTTCTATATCGCGATTCCTATGGCACATACTACAATTATGACACTGACGGTAAACTGGTTTCACTCTGTGATGATAACGGTAATAAAGTTAATTACGAATACAACGGTACAGACCTTATAAAAGCAACACAAACCGCAAACAACATTGTAACTCAGACAACCTCTTACACTTATAACAACAACCACAATCTTACCTCCTCCGTGGGTAGCGACGGAGTAAGAACGAGTTATACTTATCCGACAAGCGGAAACAAGGGATTGCCACTGAATGTAACCGTTTCAGATGCTTCAGGCGATTTGAGCGCAACAACAAGTTATTCTTATACTGATGATTACAATTATCTGCTTAGTGTAACCGACCCTTCGGGAGCTGTGACCCGCTACGAGTACGATTACGGCAACGCAATAACTCAAGGAATTGTCACAGGAGTAATCGATCCGAACGGCAATAAAACAAGCTACATTTATAATCCGCAAAACGATCTGCTTGAAACCGTTAGAGCGGGAAACAGCAGTGCTGAAATCCCACGAACTGACTTTACCTATGATTCGGGTAACCGACTGTCCTCCATTTCAAATGAAGATGCAGAATATCATCTTACATATGATGCTTTTGGCAGAACAAGCACCGTCAAAACCGCGCAAACGAACACAATTGTAACAAACACATACGGCTCTGACGGCAATCTTTCGGCGGTGAGTTACGGTAACGGTTGTAATGCAGGCTATAGCTATGACGATTACGGGCGGCTGCTTACCGAAACCTACAACGGCGAACCCGTTTATGAGTATTATTATTCTGAAGAAGGAAAGCTGAGCAAAATTGAAGACAACGAGAATGATGAAACGTGGTTTTACAGATACGATTTTGCAGGCAGACTTACGGATTTCACTGCCAAAAGCGGAACTAGCGCATCATACGGATATAACAGTAAAAATGAGGTAAGTAGTTTTATTGTTTCTCAAGCCGGAACTGATTTGCTGAATGTGTCTTATGAATATGATTCAAGCGGAAAAGTAATAGGATCAGAAGTTTTTTCAATGCCGGATACCCCTGAACAGGACTATACTTTTGACGGACTGGCGCGGTTAAGTCAGTTTACAAACACATTCGGCAACGGCAACACGGTTTCGCACAATTATACCTACCTGACAAACGGAACAAACCAAACCGGCAGAGTTCAAGCAATAAACTATGTTAAAAACGGAAACACAGTCCTTCTGCCTGAACTCGGCTACACCTACGATGCCAACGGCAACATAACTCATATTTACGAAAACGGTGTTCAGAAGGTAAAATATTACTATGACGGTCTGAACAGGCTTGTTCGTGAAGACAACGGTTATATTGACAAAACCGTAATTTACAGCTATGATAATTGTGGAGATATTCTTTCAAAAACCGAATATGCTTTAACTTCATCCGAAGCCTTGAACTCTCCTATTGACACAATTAACTATGCCTATACCGACAGCAATTTCAAAAACGGTGTAACTCTTTATGACGGAACTGATTCCATTGTCTATGATGCCAACGGCAACCCCACAAGCTACAGAGGCTATTCAATGTCGTGGGTCAAGGGCAGACAGCTTGAAAACATAAGCAGCGAAGAGGTTTCATTGTCTTTCAAGTATGATTTCAACGGGATAAGAACAAAGAAAACCGTTAACGGTACAGACACAAAGTTTACATATGTCGGCGATATGCTTGTTTCTCAGAAAACTGGAAATGAAGTTATCAACTTTGCTTATACCGCAGGCGGTGCACC
>JAZNVG010000040.1:0-10891 GCA_045592705.1 Acutalibacteraceae bacterium
CATACACTTTTACAACAATGAAAGAATCCAATTAAAAACAAAACTGACTCCGCTTGAAAAACGAAGTCAGTATGTCGCTTAATTAAATATTTCTGCCATAGGGGTGTTTTTGTACTGTCCGCACAATTTGGGGCAGTTCAAAGCTCTGAGAGTTGTTTAAGTGAATTATTATTTATTGAAGAAATAATAATTCAGATGTCGTATTTATCTGCATCATATTTTGTGCAGGGATAGTTTGCAACGCCGTTTTCATCGGGGAAGGGAGAAAGATTATCATTTTCGTAAGCCTTTCTTTCTTCTTCGTTGGAGAAATCGGGAATCTTATATTCAGCGCCGTTATGAAGGCTGCTTCTCCAACCGAGGATAGCTACCGCACTCATAGCTGCTGAACGGTAAGCGTTGAAATAAGGCTGCCTGCCTTCAAGAATGCAGCTGAGGAATTCGTGAGCCACATAGTAGTCACCGCCTGAATGACCGCACTGCCTTGCCTTATCCTTATCAAAGGGATAGCCGACGGTTGAAACCTTTTCTTTTTCGACACCCTCGGGGATTTCCCAATCATTATAAACAAGGCGGATTTTACCTTCGTCGCCTCTTACGGTTTCTGCGCTGCCCTTTGCGCAGGCAAAGCGGTACCAGTTGCCGTGGCCGCCGAATTTTGCCCAGCCCGTAATTCTTGCAACGGCACCTCTGCTCATTGTGCAGAGCATGATTGAGGCAACGTCTTTAATGGGCTCGCCCTCACGCTCCTGACGCATACCGTCGGTGTAAATGCTTCTTGCGTTAACGGAAACGGGAATATCATTTGTAACTCTCATAAGGGGTGCAAATGAATGGCTCAGATAGAATCCCGAAGGCATAAGAGCACGCCAGTGAGTGGTGGTCGGAGTGTAATGAACATACTCTTCGTGGCTCATAGGATGAACATATTCGCCCTCGCAGTAAAGAGCCTCGCCGAGAGTGCCGCTCTGATAAATTTCCGTAAGCTTGCTGATAACTGCAAAATAAGCATAGTTTTCCGCAAGCATATAGATTGCACCGCTCTTTTCTGATGCACGACAGATAGCAACGCATTCTGCCATTGTTACTGCGGGCATTGTTTCGCTGAGAACGTGAATTCCCTTTTCAAGAGCGATAACCGCATATTTTGCATGCTGATGGAAGAAGTTGGTAAGAACAACAGCATCCATACCGCTGTTAATGAACTCATCAAAGTCTGTATAGAATTTTGTTTCTTCGCAGCAATATTTCTTGATATTTTCATAAGTTGATTCATCATAATCACAAACTGCGCTGATATATGCTTTATCGGTGAGAGTAAGACCCTGTGAAATGCCGCAGCCTCTTCTCGCACCGAAAACACCGATTTTAAGTTTATTATCCATAACAAAGAACCTCCGTTATCATATAATAATCAAATTCTATCACTTTTTAAACTTTAAGACAATATTAAACACGAAGAATAACACTTAAAGTTCGCCCGTGTATCTGAAATGTTCAGTTCGTCAAATTGGAATTTGTCTGTTTGAAATTTAAATTATTATGTCTGATTCCCTGCGCTTTCAGAAGCACTGTTTTAATTCATATTAATAAATACTAATCAGCAGTTACTTCACAATACTTGCCGATGCTGAACCCAGTTTTCGGAAAAGGCAATTTCTTTCCGCAAGCCGTGATGTTATCGAGTTCAACCTGCACGGTGTTTGTATCGCTGTCTGTGCCTTCAATTTTCGGCTTCATATATGAGGTGTAGGAAATATTTCTGAAAACAACATTCTTAATCTCGAAATTTTCCGCTTCTTCATCGTAAATCTTTACGAGAATCGGTCTGCCTTCATCACGGAATATTTCAATGCTTTCAAAAAGCACACCGTCAATACCGCCCGGGGTCTGCTCTGCCACTACAACAAGTGAGCCTATTCTGTCGTTATCCCATATTCCGTCACGGTAAATTACGGCACAGTCACGGAAAGTGACATCGGAAATCTTTTTGTTGACTTCACCTGTAATGCCGAAGCATCTTGCGTATCCGCCCCAGGCAATGCAGTTTGTGAATGTGATGTTTCTGCTGTCCATTGTGCCGCCGAGTGCTTTTACTTCAAATGTGTCGTCTGCCACTCTTGCAAAGCAATTATCAACGGTAACATTGTGGCTGTTGCAGATTGCAAAGCCGTCGCAGTTGCCACGGTTGCCGATGATATCAACATTATCAACGCTCACATCGGTACAGCAATAAGAAATAAACGACCATTCGGGCGAATTGATGATTTTTATATCGCTTATGTTTATGTTATTGCAGTTTGTGAAAACCATACCGCGTCTTTCGCGCCTGTCAAGGCGGGTCATATCTATTACGCCTCTGCCTGCAAAGGTTATGTTGTTGCAGTTGAAGAAATTAATGAACGGATATCTTGTAAGCCCGATTGCATTGTCGCCCGGTGCAGTCGGCTCAAGATATTTGTTTTCATCTTCGGCACAGTCGATATCGTAAAGGTGGTTTGCAAGTACATAAGCGCCTTCACGCAGATAGATTACAAGATTGTTCTGAGAAACAAAGTTGACATAATCATATTTGTATATACCCTTGTCAAGGACTATAACATTGTCCTCGCCGTATTCTTCAATATATTCGGAAATTTCTTTATCCTCGTCAACCTTTTCACGCACCATAAGCGTGTAGCCGTAATACTGATTTGCACCGTTGAAAAGGAAGGTGTAAAGGCCTGTTTTGTTGATTGATGCCGTTACCGTATTGTCTTTGCACTGCGCCTTTACACCGTGTGATTCGGGAAGCACAATAGCATTTTTAAGCACAATATCGGCGCCTGTTATTTCAATATTGAATGAAAATTCTGTGTCTGCATCAACATAAATTTCAGAAAAAGAATGAAGCGTGCCCGTATCATCGGCACGGATGAAAACAACAGAAGAGTAAACGGGAATTTCCTCTCCGCTTACCTTTGCAGTGTAATACGGCGAAACTGTTATGCCGTTTATATCGTCATATCCGCCCGACTGAACATATTCGGGAAGTTCAGCCGAAGCACGCCCGACAAGCTCCTGCTCGGTAAGACCTGCTTCTTCAAGAGTGATTATTGCTTCGTCGGGATACTGAAGAAACGAAAAATCAAAGTTTTCGCTCTCGGGATAAACAGTAGCGGGGAAGAACAGATTTGAGCAAAAAATTGAAACGGTTGTGAAAATTGTAAACAAAAATTTGACGATAGCTTGCATTTATTTACCTCCCTGTTTTCTGTTTTCTACAAATTGGAATTTATCGTTCAGATTTCAGCAAAGCATAATAACTGACATCGCAAATACCCTGATTATTCTTATCGGCGCTACGCAGAGTGCCCTCATATTTCATTGAGCATTTTTGCATTACTTTGCCCGAGTTGGGATTTCTCGTGTCGTGTCTTGATTCAATACGATTAACATTTACAACATCAAATAAATAATCCATAACTGCTTTGAGTGCTTCAGACGTAATGCCTTGATGCCACCAGTTTCTTCCGATGCAATATCCAATATGCACCATCGAAACATCTTCGTTGATTAATACAACATCAATACCGCCAATCGGTTCATCGCCGTTATCTTTTAAAACAATAGCCCAATGATAATAATTATCATCAGAATATTGATTCAGCCAAGACTTTACCGCTTGTTTGCTTACCTTTTCGTTTGAATGAACTTGCCACGTTAAGTATTTTGCTACTTCCGGGTCAGATGCCCAATTCTTATACACAGCATTATAATCTTCTTTGACAAATCTTCTCAGAATCAGTCTGTCTGTTTCCAGTCTTTGTGTTCCACAGTGTCTCATAAAAATTCCTCTCTTATTATAAATAAATTGCATCTTTTGATATTTTCGGCATCGGGGTAAATTGGAATTTGTTAAAACAATTAATCTATATAATCCATAGAAAATTATGATTTTGCATATTCAGCAAGCAACGCATGGTCATTCATCGGTTTACAGCAAATTTCTGTTCTGACAGATGACCATTTGCGTTCAATTTCTGCGGCTGAGTCGTTGTTTATGTCAACAACATTATCCGGGTCATCCGAGCCCATCATAAACCATTGGCTCGTTTCTCCCTTAGCACAATGTCCTTTGTAGGTCCATGTCTGCCAGTTATATGAACACTCGTTGAAAAGCTTCAATATGTATTCCCAGGTTGCAGTTCCACGGCAAGGAGAAAATTCACCGACAAGCACAGGCACATTGAAGCTTTTGCTTGCATGGTGCATTGTAACTTCCTTGAAGCTGTCGTTTGAATCATCATAAAGGTGATACTGATACATCACATTTTCCCATCCCCGTTCTTTCGGATGCGGTATGTCATCGGGTGTCCAGATTGCCTCAAGTGTTACGATATGGTCGGGGTCAACTGCTCTGACAGCATCGTAAAGCAAAGAATAAACATCGTGATACTTGCTGTTGATCTTATCCTCACCTTCGTAATCGCACATCGGCTCATTCATCAGGTCATAGGCGGCAACCGTTGAGTTACCTGCAAAATGACGGGCAATTTTGCTCCACAAATCACAGGCAAGCGAACGAAAATGAGCGCCCTCTTCGGTTTCATCATAAAGTCTGCAATGATTAACACGGCAGCTGTGGTGGGCGATGCTCTGATGACCCGGCACACCATGCATATCAAGAATGACATACATTCCTCTTTTTCCGCATTCATCAACAATCCAATCAAGGCGCGTGAAATCGATTTCGCCGTTTTCTTTGCGTTTCCAAGTGCCTGAATCATCTGTCTGAAAATTACGGTACCAGAACGGCACTCTCACACAGGTGAAACCGAGAGACTGAAGATAGTCAAGGTCATATTCGGTAATGTAGTTGTCCTCGCGGATTTTTATAAGTCGATCGGCTTCCTGCTTGCCGAAACGCCTTTCAAGAGTGGTTACGATATCCCATTGAGCTTCTCCGCCTTTGAAAAATCCCTGCCATAATTCATCGAGCAACCATCCGCCGAGATTTGTTCCGCGCAAAAAAACTTGTTTTCCTTCGGCATTGATAATTCTTTCTCCGTCACAATGCAGCATACTGAGGCTCATACTGTATCCTCCCGTTACAATAAATTTCAGATTGAGATTATTATATCATAGTTAATTTAATAATAGTTCCACAAATTCTTATTTATCTGTCACTCTTTAACCTATGCAATAATTACAACACTGCACCGTTATCTTTTAATTTTTTTCGGAGCAGTTCAATATCAACCATATGCACATTTTTATTTGTCTTGTGTGCTGTGGCAACTGCTGTGCCTGCAGCTTCGCCCAAGCAACAGCAAATCGGCATTATTCTGACCGATGCCTGAGCCTCGTGTGTTGCAGAAATGCAACGGCCCGCAACAAGAAGATTATCATATTCTTTCGGCAAAAGTGATCGGTAAGGAATTGTATAAAATTCTCCGTCGCTGAAATATCTGTGACTTGTGCCTGTTCCCGTAGGACTGTGAATATCTATATCGTAATTTCCGAGTGCAATTGAATCCTCAAAGCGGGTACAGTTTATGAGTTCATCGCCTGTGAGAATGTGAACGCCTTTAAGCTTTCTGCTCTCTCTGACGCCGATGTTGACTGCAACGCAAATCAAAGCACTTTCATTGAATGCGGATGAATTTTCCTTCAAAAATCCGATAAGCTCATGAATCTGTTTTCTTGCAACAACTTCCGCCTTGCTCACATCAAACGGGTTTGTCGGGTCAAGCATTACAACACGGGTTGTGTTGAAATGCAGAACATCTTCACCCACACCGAAGAAAACAAGAATGTTCTCTCTGGGATTTGTTATTTCGCCCTTTGCCTGTTTTTCTTTATAAAGTTCTTGCAAACGGGGTCTATCTTCGGTGAAAAGGTCAAGGTCAACTCCGCTCATTCTGAAGCAGGTTGTCATCGGCTGACAAAGGCTGTCGCTTTCACGGCCCAACTGATAATCACAGCCCGCAAGATAAAATAAATCTCCGTCACCGGTAGCGTCAATAAAGAAATCCGCTTCAACCGTTATTTTCCGTGCCTTTGCGGTGATTTCAACAGATGATATTTTTCTGTTATCGGTTTTTACATCATATACAACAGCGTGAAAAAGAACATCAACGCCCGTTTCGGCTGTCATATCATCAAGAACTATTTTAAAATATTCAGAATTGAATTCGTGATCTTTGCAATCGTCAACATATCTGTCGTGACGTGCTTTCATTTCTTTGAAAATTCCTTGAGAGAGATATTTTTTGCAGACATCGTTACCGTCTTTTTGCTTTGTCCAATAAGGCATAAAGGGGTAAACAAGGTTGTTGGAGATTGCGCCTCCGAGACAGCCTGATTTTTCAACAAGCAAAACATTCAGACCTTCACGTGCGGCACTGACTGCCGCTGCAACACCGCTGAGTCCTCCGCCTGCAACAACAAGATTATATTTCATAACAATACCTCTGACTTTTAATGATTCTTATTTATCTGAATAAATTTTATCATAACACGGGCTGTTTTTACTGTCAACTTTATCCTGTTCACCAAAACGGACGTTTTACTTATCTCAAGCGGCTTTGCAGAATAAAAAGAGGACTTTGCACGATGTTTTTTGTGCAATGTCCTTTCTCGTTTTTTGATCGAATGTATTTTCAACATGTATCGGATATCCGAACGAGGAGACGCAAGAGGTATATAAAAATAAAAAGTTCAATGCCGGAGGCGGGGGGCTCGCTGTTCGGACTGTCTCAGACCTGACGGAAAATTTATCTGTCAGGTTGTTTTATTTTTTTTCTTGTGATACAATTGCTTTATGGCGGTGATTTTTATGAAAAAAGAAAGAAATAAACAGATAATTGAGCTCGTCATCACGACGGTTCTTTTCGGCCTGATGATTTATGCCGCATACTCTCTTTGGTACATATTCTACGGTACAAACAGTGGGCTCGATGTGCACCTTTATACGGGGATGACGGGAATTGCGTTGGGCTGGTTTATGCTGCTCTTTGTGCAAACCGTGATTCCGAAATCGGGAACTGCGGGCAAAATAATTGCTTTTTTTGCCGGTAACGGTCTGCTTCACGGTGTCATCTGGGGCATAAACGCAAAAATAAACGAAGCGTGCAATGATAACGATGACGTTGTGGTAAAGACCTTCACTTTCGCTTTTGCTTTGTCAGCCGTTCTTCTGTTTGTAACATTCATTTTAAGGGCAAAAGCGATGAATAAGGTGCTCAATGTTATTTTTGCCGTTGTTTATTTTGCCGTTTCGTGCGGAGGTGTTGTTGTGCTCAACGAAGAAAATATTCGGGCACTTGAATATAAGAAGAATCTGCAGTTTGATACACTTGCTGCGGATGAAATGAGTGTCACTGCTTCCGAACAGAAGATGGCTGCCGACTGGACTGAAAAAAATCTTCTTTCGGCATCTTCATATCCCTTTACATTTTCCGTTGACGGAGAAAAATTCAACCCCGACGAATGGACAAAAAGTACAAATACAGCCGATCGGGAAATTTACCGCGGCGGTAAAACGGAATATATCACATTCACAAACAAAAACGGTCTTGAGGTTAGGGCAGAGGTGACTGTTTTCGAAAAGAATGCATCGTGCCAGTGGACTGTGTACATTAAAAACACAAGTGACACAGATTCAGGTGTAATAAGCGATTTCTTTGCCCTTGATTCCGCTTTCGCAACGGGGGAATCCGACATTTACTACTCGGTCGGCAGTGACACCAAGGCAGGTGATTTCTCACTTGTTAAGAAAAAGCTTTCTTCTGTCAGAACTTTTGCGGGCAATGACGGCAAACCCACGGAAAAATATATGCCCTATTTCAATGTGA
The DNA here is from genome assembly GCA_045592705.1 of Acutalibacteraceae bacterium. GTDB lineage: Bacteria > Bacillota > Clostridia > Oscillospirales > Acutalibacteraceae > CAG-177. Next base: position 7,839 of record JAZNVG010000040.1, read on the forward strand.
ACGGTGAGAAATCGGGAATTGTGTTCGGCGTTGGCTGGACGGGTCAGTGGGAAGCGGAATTCTCTGCGGCGCAGGACAATACAGCCGTCACGGTCAGACAGCAGAATTTCAACGCATATCTTCTTCCCGGTGAAGAAGTGCGTTCGCCTCTTGTCTCACTGACATTCTATGACAATGAGAATCCTCTCAAGGGCTTCAATCAGTTCAGACAGTGGATTACCGACTGCGTATATCCCGATAATGTAACAAAGAAGCACTATACCGTTATGGAGGTTGCAGGTCCTTTGTCAACAAAGACATCGGACGAAATTATTGAAATTCTCGACGGTATAAGTGATGATGTATATGCACAGACAGATGCTTTCTGGATGGATGCAGGCTGGTACAGCTACAACGAAGGATGGCACGACGGTGTGGGCAACTGGACTGTTGACACATCAAGATATGACAACGGCATTATTGAGCTTTCCTCTTATGCAAAGAACAAGGGTCTCGGTCACGTGCTCTGGTATGAGCCCGAAAGGGTGTGGCGCGACACGGAATTTTACAAGACGGGTTCCGAACACGAACAGTGGCTGATAGATGTAGGCGAAGATGAAATAATGTGGAATCTTGCCGATGAAGATGCACTGAAATATTATTGCGAATATCTTGCCGCATCAATGAAAGAAAACGGAGTCACCGTTTACAGACAGGATTTTAACTTTGCCCCCCTTAAATATTGGCAGAAAGCCGACCTCGAGTACTATGGCGGCAGAAAGGGCATCTGTGAAAATCACTATGTGACAAATCTTTACAGATATCTCGATTATCTCGTTGAGAATATCGACGGACTTATCATAGACAACTGTGCTTCCGGCGGTAAACGTCTTGATTTGGAAATGACATTCCGCAGTGTTCCGTTCTGGAGAAGCGACTACAACTGCGCTGTTCATTCCGACCTTTTTGAGGCAACACAGTCGCAGACTTACGGGCTTTCGTTCTGGCTTCCGATTTCGGGAACAGCACTTAATATGACGAGTGAATATTCTGCAAGGTCAGCGGTTATGCCTCTGATGCTTATGGATTTCTATGCAAACTATTCCGAATTTTTCAACCTTTTCCACGAACAGCGTGAGCTTATGTCAGGAAACTATTATCCTCTTGATTTCGGCAGCTACAACAAGAAAAAGATGCACTCCATGCAGTATATGTCGGAAGACGGCGAGAGCGGTGTTGTTTTTGTTTACAAGAGAGCCGGGGTCAATAAAAATGAATACACCGTCACGCTAAACGGACTTTATCCGGATGCTTTGTACGAGATTTCAGATGTTGACGGCATAATTGAAGCAAAAGAATACACGGGTAATGCGCTTATGACAGAGGGATTGACAATGCCTTTGCCCGACGGAGAAAAAGCGATTATCGTAAATATAAGCAAACGATAAGTTTGCGGAAGGTTGATGCTTGTAAACGCAAGCAAAAACTCATATTTTATCAGATGGGGTTTTGAATATGAATAATGAAAACAAAAAAGGTGTTGTGACGAAAGTCAAAGACCTGTTTTATACGGCGAAGAAATACTGGCACGAGCCGGCAAAGGGCAATTATATTCCTTATAAAGAGATTGTAAGTCTCAGCGGTGCGGGTTTCGGTGTTAATTGGATGAGTCTGTTGCCCGGTGTAATCGGTCTTAACGCGGCAAACTTCCTTGTCGGTGCAAGCATCGGCTTGAGACCCATGGATTTGCAGCTGATGCTTAACATTGCCAACCTTGTAGGTATTCCGCTTGGTATTTTTCGCAGCTGGTTTTATGATAACCACTCTTTTAAAGGCGGAAAGTTTCTGCCGTTTATCAGAAAAACGGGGCTTCCGATTGTTCTGATTTCAACCGCTTTCGTGTGGTTGCCTTACGAAAATATGCAGTACATAACCAAAGCGGCGGTAGTCTGGTTTATGTATATGCTGCTGAACGTTTTTCTTTGTTTTTACAATGAGAGTTACACTTATTTTCAACAGATAATAACCCCGAATGCTCAGGAAAGAGCGACTGTAATGAGCATTTCTCAGGTTATTTATTCACTTGCGCCCTCAATTACAGGCTTTGCTGTTCCGTTTATTGCCGGCAAAACCTGGGGTCTTAACAACATCTGGACTTACAGAATAATTTATCCCGTTTTCACAATTGTCGGTTTTGTAATCGGAACGATTTTCTTTGCCAAGGTTAAAGAAAGACTTATTCTGCCAAAAAAGAAGCCTGAACCCGTAAGAATGCTTGATGCAATCCGTGAGATTGCAAAAAATAAGTATTACTGGATTATTCAGGCGGCGGCGTGGGTTGTTTTCCTTGAGTCGGGTTACGGTGTTATACTTGGCTGGTCCTTTGTTTACGGTGACGGGGGAGAGCACGAGGCGATGCTCGGTGTTGCAAACACCGTAATCGGCAATGCATCTTTGTGGTCAATGCTGCTGGCACCGCTTGCCATTAAAACAATGGGCAAAAGAAATCTGCTCATTACCGCGAATGCCCTGAATATCGGTGTTTTGTTGATTCTTTATTTCACCTACCAAAATCTCATTCTTATCTGCGTGCTTTGGTACATCAACACATTTATCAACACCTTCTGGAACATAGTTCAGCATAACATCAGCGCAGATATGAGGGACTATCATCAATGGAAAACGGGAGTCAGGGTCGACGGACTTTTCGGACCTCTCGGAATGATAGGAACGGCTATCGGATTTTTCACGGGCATGTTCTATCCCGCAGTTTATGAAAAGATGGGACTTATTGAGGACTATAATGTTCTCTATGATGACACGGTGCGCAACGGACTCTTTGAGGTTCTGATTCTCTGCTCGGCGGTGGGCGCACTCCTGAATCTTATTCCCTTCTGCTTCTATGACCTGACCGAAAACAAGCACAAGGCATATGTCGGCGTTCTGAAGATCCGTGCCATGTTTGAAAACTATTCAATGGGTGTTCTCGAGGACGGTGAGCTTTCCGAGGCGATGGAGATAATTCATCAGGCAAAGGAGCATTAAGTCGGAGGCCAAGCGGTCTTAGGAAGACA
>JAZNVG010000041.1:0-4551 GCA_045592705.1 Acutalibacteraceae bacterium
TCGGGTTCACCTTTTACCTTTACGGTTGCAAAAGCAGGTGCAGAAACTATATCCGTAGGATTTTCCATGCCGTAACCGCCGTCAGTCCATACATACCATGTTCCTCCTGAGGGGAACGAAATATTTACAAGTCCGTTATCGTCTGTGGCTGTGCTGCCTGTGGGAACACCGTAAGCGGTTCCGTAATAAACGGTATAACCGGTTTCAGGGTCAAATGCCGCAACTCCGCCGTTTGCCCAATCTGAATAACTGCGAACCAAACCAAGTTCAAGTTCTTCATTAACGGAAGTGTTATATGTATGGTTGAGATTTCCTTGTGAATCGGTAAAGTAATGGAATCCTGTTGTGCTGTCACCCCAGAACGCCCAGCTTGTGTAGTGCGCAATATTCAGAAAGTCACCGTCATTGAGAGCGATTCGGTCTGCCGTAAGGCCCCAACCGTCAACTGCAGGATAAGCACCGTTCAGGTCATAGCGGAGATTTTCATCGGAGAAACCGAAAAGCCCGCCTGCAAAATAAATACTTCCTGCACTTCCGCTGACGTTAACATACGACCAATCAAGTCCGAGTATTATTTCGTGAACATAAATATAAAGGTGAAGTGCGGTGAGCTCGGGAGCATTGTCACCGTCTGCATCGTATACATATCCGTCAAGATAATAATCGCTGAGATCAATCTCTGCAAGTTCATCAAGGGTCACGGGATAAAATGCCATTGGAGTGCCGTTGCTGTCGGTTACAAACTGACTGTCATCGCTGATTGAAATATAAACTGTATCAGGTTCGCTAGCAGATATTGTTAAGGGTATTGCGGTTAAAATCATCGAAAGAACAATGAATATGCTGATAATCTTTTTAGTCATTACCGTTCGTCTCCTTTTTGAAAGCTGTCTGTTGCTTTTTCTTCTTTTTCTTGTTTTTCTTTTTTGGAAGCTTTATCTTCGGTTCTTTTAACCCAGCCGCTTCCAAAGCTCTCGGCCACGGACCCAAAAAGGCTTTGATGCGTGATAAAGTCACCACATCAAAATCATCCTTTTTCGGGAGTCTGCCAAGATTCTTGCTTTTTTCTCGCAGTTGCTCTGATGCCCACTGCTTCTTTTCCTCAGTTGTCACATTTTCACCTCACAAAAAACAAAACTCTTTCAACCGGAAACAGGTTGAAAGAGTACAACAGACATATCAAAAGGTTGGCAACACGGCATTGTTATTACTATTAAACAGTCAGCGAATACTGTGTTTTTTAGGTAATAAAAAAAGAATGCACGATTTCAAATGCCTTATCAGCTTTTGAATAATCGGTTGCACTCTTCTCACCAAAGTTGTGTTTTAACCTAAAAAGACACGGCAGGTGTTCTGACTTTATAAAGCATAAACTCTGCTTCAAATACAGTAATGGCGGTTGCTCAGGATTCGAACCTGATTTCCCTTTTGATTTACTCAGCGTACAACTTTTCAAACCGTATCTTATCAATTCATATTCAATTATTTGATATTATATACTCTTTTTCTCGGTTTGTCAAGTTAAAACCTTTACACTTGTTTTGTTAATTTACCGCTGGCGATTGTGTCTAATATTAAAGCATTTAATGTTTAATAAAGTATATGGAATTTGTCTTAGCGAGCAATGGATTTGAACGTACAAATCCACAATTCAGGGGTTTTTACCCCTTACACCCCGAAGAAAAAATAGAAGTACGAAAAAGAAAATCAGGTGCAGCAGGAGTTGAATCCCGTTGCACCTGATTATAATTTCAAGAAGTATTTATGCCGTGAAAATCAACTCGTGATTAACTATCTCTCTTACCTGAGATAAAAATTTGAAAATGCGATTTGCTTATGAAACAAAACGACCTGACAAAAAACATTTTTATTGACATAAAAAAGCTCTTTTGAGATAATAAATGTATATTATTCTAATTTTGATTTGATTTTTATATATTACATTCATAATCATCTGAAAGGAGGATTTTTATGAGAATTCTGATTGCAGAAGACGAAAAGAGTCTTAACAGAATTGTCGCAAAGCAGCTTAAAGTTTCGGGCTACAGCGTTGACTGTTGCTTCAACGGTGAAGAGGCATATGAACTTATAAGTATGACAGATTACGATGCTGCGATTTTTGACGTTATGATGCCGAAAATTGACGGCTTCTCTCTGCTCAGAAAGATAAGAAAAGACGGTAACAATCTTCCCGTTCTTTTCCTTACCGCCCGTGACAGTATCGAAGACAGAGTTGAGGGTCTTGATATCGGCGCAGACGATTACCTCGTAAAACCCTTTGCGTTTGAAGAACTGCTTGCGAGAATAAGGGTTCTTATCAGAAAAAACAGCGTTTCAAAGTCAAACATAATTTCCGTTGCAGACCTTACAGTTGATATTTCAAGCAGGAAGGTTGCAAGAGGCGGAAAGGATATTTCTCTCTCTGCAAAGGAATATGAGCTTTTGCAGTATCTTGCCGTCAATAACGGAATTGTTCTCAGCCGTGAAAAAATTGAAGACCATATCTGGAATTATGATTATGAAGGCGGAACAAACGTTGTTGATGTCTATATCCGCTATCTGCGTAAAAAGATTGATGACGGATTTGACAAAAAGCTTATTCACACAGTCAGAGGAATGGGATATGTTCTCAGGGAGGAAAAATGAAAAAGGTTTCATTTAAAATAATAACAACGCTTTGGATAACCGTTCTCATTGCCGCTGTCTGCGGTATCAGCATAACTGCACTTATGCTTATAAGCCGTAAAACTGCGGATGATAAGCTGAAACAGAATTTGATTTCTGCCGTTCAGAGCAATTCGGATGAAATGGAATACAGCAACGGCATTTTTGAGGTTGAAAATGATTTCGCTTATTATTCGGGCGGTGTTTACTGCGATTTGTTTACCGAAAACGGTGATTATATCAGCGGTGAAACTCCTCACACTCTCATTGAATCGGACTCATTGGGTGAAACGGATGTTGTAAAAAAAGAGCTTGGCGGCGAGAACTATTATGTTTATTCCAAGCTTCTTAATTTTACTAAATTCGAATATGAGATTGATGTTATGTCCGGTCAGATAATCTCCTACGAAGCCGATGTTACTCCCGTAAACGAATTGAAACCGACACCTTATTCCGAAACAAATTTTCAGAACGGAATAAGCACAAGTGAAGCAATAGAAATCGCTCTTACTCATGCAGGCATAAAGAAAGATGAAGCAACAATAATCGGTGCTGAAATTCCGTTATATCAGGACAGACAGGTTTTCAAGATTGAATTCACGTCTGAAAATTCTTCTTACGGAAAAATTTATATCCGCGCAATCTGCCCGTCAGACGATGCGGTAACCGTGTTTGATACCGTTGCAAAAAGTGCCGTATATCTTTTACCGTTTTTTATAATTATTGCTGCAGTAGGAGCATATCTTATTTCAAAAAAAGCGGTTTCTCCCATCGAGAAGATTACAGATTCCGTACACGAAATCTCAACCGGCAATGACCTTTCAAAGCGTCTTGAAACAGATAAAGCACCCCGTGAAATCAGCAATCTTTCGGAAACGTTCAATGAAATGTTTGAGAGGTTACAAACTTCATTTGAAAATGAAAAGAGATTTACCTCCGACGCATCCCATGAGCTTCGCACACCTCTTGCAGTCATAAAAGCGGAATGCGAATACGCTCTTTCGGATAATGCCGACGATGAAGAAAGGCTGCAGGCACTTGAATCCGTTGAAGAACAAGCAGACAAAATGACATCTCTTGTTTCTTCTTTGCTTTCCGTAACAAGAGCAGAGCAGGGACTCAGCAGATTTACACTTGAAGAAGCAAATCTCGGAGAGCTTGTTGAAGATATATGCGGTAAATTCAAAACCTCAAAAAATATTGAATTAATAACGGATATTGATAATAACATTGTAATCAGTATAAATTCTTCTCTGATAACACAGCTTGTTGAAAATCTTCTTACAAATGCCGATAAATACGGCAAAGAAAACGGCGTTATCAATGTTAATCTGTATTCTGAAAAAGATAAAACAGTTTTGTCCGTAAGAGATAACGGAATCGGTATAAGTGAAGCAGACCTTCCGAAAATCTGGAACAGATTTTACAGAGCGGATGCTTCAAGGTCAGAAACAGAAGGTTTCGGTCTCGGACTTGCACTTGTTAAAAAGATAGCGGAAATTCATTCTGCAGAATGTGTTGCAAAGTCCGAAGTCGGTGAATTCACCGAAATTAAAATAATTTTCAAAAAAATCTGAAAAATTAGTTTTTCTAATGTTCCTTTAATGTTTGCGGATTATTATTTAGTCACAGTCAAGGACGACTAAACAAATTCAAAAACGAAAGGAATTGATATTATGAAAAAACTTATCGCACTTTTACTTGCACTCCTCGTTGTATTTTCTCTTTCCGTGTCGGCATTCGCCGCATCTTCCGAAAATCTGATTTCAGAAGAGAAGGCAAAGGAAATCGCACTTGACCACGCAGGATATGAAGAATCCGAAGTAAGATTCGTCAAAGCAAAGCTTGACCGTGATGACGGCAGATATGAATACGAAATCGAATTCA